>NZ_JBZYDM010000003.1:0-428059 GCF_058933345.1 Halomicrobium sp. HArcht3-1
GACACCAGATGAAGTGGTACTGGAGTTTGTGGACGTTGGTACGTTCCCTGTCGAACCCACGAGGCATCGTCAGTATATAGAAACTACTCACCTAAAGATGTTACACAGGCATCCAACCCCAGCCGTGCCTACGAGCGTGGAAAGATTCCCAGTTGTTGGCTTCATCCCACCCCTGAAGGGGTGGGCTTTCGCCTCGCTACCGCTGTAACCTACGGCCAGCGGTCGGCTGCGCCTTCGATCGGTGCCGGGACGACGCCATCTTTCTGTGCCCACACTCTCGCGTGGCCCGGGCAGACAGTCATGTTCTCACGCCAGGGGATGTGGAGTTCGACCGCAGCATCCGCCTGACACCCGTCCTCGCCACACTCCATACGCGGCGCTTCGCCCGGCGGACAGATAGGTGTTTACGCCAACGGGCTGGCCCTCACAGAAGCGACGAGCCTGGCAAAAACTCGGCCTGACACTCACGGCAGGTGATGAGATTACACCGTTTCGAACACAGTCTCTCGGCCTCACAGAGTTCGCATTCGTGTTGTTCGCCACGCCACTGCGAGATGTAGCCACGCTCCGAGCGCTCGACCGATCCCAACATCGTTGCCAGTGCTCAGTGATACAGTCGCTTAACAGTTTTCGCCACGATCGTTCGTGTTAGAGCGCGACGAGGAGCATCGCCGCGTCACAGCGCGACGAGGAGCATCGTCACGAGGATCGCACCAGTGAGGACGGCCTGCATCACCGCCGAACTCAGGATGCCAAGCGTCGTCACCAGCGCGGCCTTCGCGCCCGCCCTCGCGTCTTTCTGTCGGTAGTACTCGACGACGAACACCGTTGCCGCCATCCCGAGGATCATCCCGACGGGACCGCCAGTGAACACGAAGAGGACGATCCCGACGATTCCAGCGATCACGGCCGTCGTCGTCGACGCGCCGCCGACCTTCGCGGCGATAGCTCCGCCCAGCCAGTCGATCGCCAGCGTCACGATGCCGACCAGCAACAGGACGGCCAGCAGCACGGTTCCGGGCTGACTGAATCCCGATCCCCACCAGTAGACGAGGACGCCAGCGATCGAGAAGGGCGCACCCGGCATCTGTGGCACGAGACTGCCGACGACACCGGCGACGAGGAGGGCAAAGGCGACGAGCAGGAGTGGGAGTTCGATCATGTGTGTCGGTCGAGTTCCTCTCTGGCCTGATCGACGCCGTACAGCCGTACCAATCTTTCGACGACACGACCCAGCGCGCGCATGCACTCCGCCGTCGAGACGTACCCGAGTTCGTCGGCGACGGCGTCCCACGCGTGGCCCTGCAGGGCTTTCCTGACGAGCAGGCGCTCCTGTTGGCTCGACAGCCCGGCGTCATCGGCTGGGTCGACGAGATGGCGCAACGCCAGCGCTCGAACTGGCCCGGGGTCGGTGTCGAACACGCCCGCACCGCCGGGGATGCCGGCGACGAGTCGCCACTCGAAGGGGGAGAGGTCGAGATCGACGGTGCCCTCGGTCGCGGCCAGCGTCGCCCGTGCCACGTCGGGATCGAGGTCGGCAAGCGGGTCAGAGAGGACGCTCTCGATCCGGTCGCGGAACCACGCAGCGTGACGGTCCGCGAGGTCCTGTCCCGCCGATGAACACGGCCGGAGCATGATCGCCGAGTACTCGCCGCTACGGTCGTTGCGCGTCGTCGAGAGGTGGACCGTTCCGTAGTCGTTGTCGGCCCAGAACGCCACGAGTTCGGGCGTCGCGCCGTACCCGACACCCAGCCAGTCGACGGTGTTCTCGTACTCCGCCCTGACCTCACTCAGAAGCGCCGAGCCGAGACCGCGCGAGCGGACCGCGGGATGGGTCGCGATTCGCAGCACGCGCTGGCCGACCGGGATGGCCGCGTCCTCGTCGCGTAACTGCGTGGTCAGCACGTCCGGAATCATGTTCCCCCGGACGCGTCCGCCCTCGTACATCTCTGCTCGCAGATCGGCCGGCAAGTCGCCTTCCCGAGCCAGCAACGCCACGGAGACGACGTGCCCCTCGTGCGTGAGCGCCCGCACCGAGACGTTCGGGGCGTCCAGCAGGCGCGCGAGGTCGTCCGGTTCGGTCCGGTAGTGGGCCAACACGAGCAGGCCGAAGACCTCCCGCAGCAGGTGTTCGTCGGCGAGCAGGCGCGCTGGCCCACAGCGTTCGTACTCGACAGACGCCGTCGTGGCGTCCGCAACGACCGGATCGACGGCCGGTCTGGCGTCGAGCATGAGCGCGCGGAACGCCCACGACTCGACTGGGTCCCCCGGAGCGTACCGGATCGGCGTCGTCATCGTTCGCTCGGTCACCTCGTGATCGCTCTCGGCCAGTCGGTCGCGAAAGCGCACCGAGAACCCACGGCCCGCCCCCTCGTAGCCGTGGACGGTCGTCGTGAACGCGACCGACGGCGCGTCGAGAAACCGTTCGAGGACGCAAACCGGCAGGGCCGCTGCTTCGTCGACGATCACCACGTCGGCCGCCGTCGACTGCTCGGCCGCTCCCGTGGGGTCCGCGTACCGGACCTGCCCGTCTGCGGTCTGGAGGCGCTGGGGGTTTTCGGGGTCGTCCTGTGCTTCCAACCAACCGAGCGTCGACAGCACCTCACTGGCCCTCGCGAACACCTCGCGCGCGCTGCGGTACTGCGGGGCCGTCACGAGTACGTCAGCACCGGCGGCCGCGAGTGCGCCGGCCGCAAGCCCCGCGGCGCTCGACTTCCCGCGGCCTCGGTCGGCCTCCACGACGAGTGCGTCTCCGGGGGCTGAAAGCCGCTCGAACGCCCCGACTGTCGCGACCTGATCGTCGGTCAGACAGGCCTCGTACACCGCTTTCGGGAACTCCACTCCGTCCGGGAGTGTCGGCGAACCGCTGGGCAGTCTCGGAGCCGGATCGGTCAGCCCGTCACGCTCGACGACACCGCTGTCGGCGTCGACGATGGCGACCCCCGGATGGGTTCTGACCAGTTCGACTAGCCGCGTTCTGAAATTACCGGCCACGTCCGCGACGGTCGCAGGCGGGACGGCGAGTCGCTCGTCGAAGCCGTCGCGCTGGTGGGGCCAGTCGGCCAACGGCGGCGTCAGGAGGACGAGCAGTCCGCCGCCGTCGACCGCCCCAACGGCTTTCCCGATGGCGTTGGGCCGACAGGCCTCGTGGCAGTCCAGTACGACAGCGGTCCGCGTTCGTCCCAGCAGGTCGCCCGCGTGGACCATCTCGACGTGTTCACAATCGAGACAGTCGACCGGGCCGACCAGCGTCGTCTCCGCTGTTGGAATCGACGCCGCGTCGAGCGCGTCCCGCGCCGCCCGGCGAGTCACCGACGGAGTGCCAGCGAGGACGAGTACGCGACGCTCGCCGGCTCGCGTCGCCTCCGCACGGAGTCGCCTCGCCAGTTCCATACGTTGGTCTGGCCCGGCCGCGAGTATGGGCCTGACGGTCCGGCTCCACGTATTCACCTGTCGCCTGCCGTCGGCTAGCGAACGCCAAGGACCTTCCCACAGCCCTTGCACCGCCACACGTCTCGCTGTCCAGTGCCGATCCTGATTCGAGGCCGTTCGGTGTCCTCGTCGACAGCCAGTTTTCGAACGGTGTCCGATTCGAGTTCGTCCGCGTGTTCGAAGATCTCACCACAGTTTTCGCACGTGACCATACCGTGTCCATCGTGACCAATTAACATGAAGCTGTAGTAACCCGCCAGTAATGGCGACTGCCCGGCATCGTTCTCTCTGTGCATTCGGGACGGCCGTCAGCGTGAGCAATCGGCCGTCGTCTCGCCAGTACGAGAACGTTGCTGGCTACCGTGTGGCGTCCTGTCACGGGATTTCAGCTTCGAAACCCCTTTTAGGGCGCATGTCGCAATCACGTGTACAGCCTGCACCGGGTTGATGATGCTCCCAGCCTTCTCAGGACTCTCCGGCGGGGGAGCGCGAGCCCGCGTGCAGGAGGTGATCCATCAATGCCAGTGTACGTAGATTTCGACGTACCCGCTGACCTCGCAGAGGACGCCCTCGAGGCGCTCGAGGTCGCGCGGGACACAGGAAGTGTCAAGAAAGGAACGAACGAGACGACCAAGGCAATCGAGCGTGGCAACGCGGACCTCGTCCTCGTCGCCGAGGACGTTCAGCCCGAGGAGATCGTCATGCACATCCCCGAACTCGCCGACGAGAAAGACGTTCCGTTCGTCTTCGTCGCCGAGCAGGACGACCTCGGTCACGCCGCCGGCCTGCAGGTCGGCAGTGCTGCCGCGGCGATCGTCGACGCCGGCGAGGCGGACGACGACGTCGAGGACATCGCCAGCAAGGTCGAGGAACTTCGGTGAGGTGACTGAGGATGAGTGCTGAGGAATCCGAAGGCAATGGCTCCACGCCAGCAGAGGTCATCGAGGTCGTGGGCCGGACCGGGATGCACGGCGAGGCCATGCAGGTCAAGTGCCGCATCCGCGAGGGCTCGAACCAGGGTCGAATCATCACCCGGAACGTCCTCGGTCCCGTCCGCGAAGGCGACGTGCTCCAGCTGCGTGAGACCGCACGTGAAGCCGACCAGATCGGAGGACAGTAACGATGCCCCGAACCCGAGAATGTGACTACTGCGGCGCAGACATCGAGCCGGGCACCGGGACGATGTTCGTCGAGACGAGCGGCACGACGATCCACTTCTGCTCGTCGAAGTGCGAGAACAACGCCGATCTCGGCCGCGAGGCGCGCAACCTCGAATGGACCGAGGCCGGCCGCGAGACGACCGAAGCAGAAGATGAGGCTGCCGAAGCTGAGGCGGCCGCTGCAACCGAAGCAGCCGACACCGACTCCGAAGCCGACGAGGCAGACGAGGAGGAGACTGTCGACGCCGACGAGGACGAAGCCGCCGACTCCGAAGCCAGCGAGGCCGACGAGGAAGAGACTGAAGAGGCCGAAGCATGAGCGAGCACGAACGCACGTTCGTCATGGTCAAGCCCGACGGCGTCCAGCGTGGACTCATCGGTGAGATCGTGAGCCGCTTCGAGGACCGCGGGCTGAAGCTCGTCGGTGCGAAGTTCATGCAGATCGATCAGGACCTCGCAGAGGACCACTACGGTGAACACGAAGGCAAGCCCTTCTTCGAGGGACTCGTCGACTTCATCACCTCCGGTCCGGTCTTCGCGATGGTCTGGGAAGGACAGGATGCCGTCCGTCAGGTCCGCTCGATGATGGGCGAGACCGACCCGGCCGAGTCCGCCCCCGGAACCATCCGCGGTGATCTGGGTCTCGACCTCGGTCGGAACGTCATCCACGGCTCCGACCACGAGGACGAAGGCTCCAACGAGCGAGAGATCGACCTCTTCTTCGACGAGGACGAACTCGTCGAGTGGGAGAGCGTCGACGAGACCTGGCTCTACGAGTAACCCGGCCGTTCGTCGGTTTTTTCTTTCGTCTGCCGGCCCGGTAGCCGTGCCGAAAACGGCTTTCCGCTCCGGGCCGACGTACGGATATGAGCATCACGCTGTACCAACTCGATGGCTGTCCGTACTGTGAGAAGGTCGCCGACCGACTCGACGAACTCGGCGTGGACTACGAGACGGTCTGGGTCGACCCACTGCATTCGCAGCGAAACGAGGTCAAACGCGTTTCGGGCCAGCGTGGCGTGCCCGTCATCGTCGACGAGGACCGGGGCGTCACGATGGCCGAGTCGGAGAAGATCCTCGAATTCGTCGACCGGAACTACGGGGAGTAACGTCGCCACTCCTCTCGTATCGCCGTATGAATCGCGCCCTCGTGGCCGGTTGGCGTTTCTCGTGTCGCTGGTCGCCGACGTTACTCGCTGGTCGCCTGATCGGCCCCATCGCGGCGGTAGGCCGCCACCGCACCGAGCGTGACGAACACCATCGGGAAGAGGAACGTAGCGACGAGCGCCCACAGCAGTGCCGGGGCCGACGCCGCCTGCGTGGTTTCGGTCGCGATCCGACGGACGAAGACGAAAGAGCCGGCCGCACCGACGAGGACGTAGGGAAGGGCAAAGCCGGTCGCGACCATCATGCTCTCCTCGAAGACGGCGACGCCGGCGGGCGGTCGCCGACGCGTCTCGAAGACGAACCCTGCCACCGTGAGCACGACCATCGGTAACAGGAAAAAGACGACGACCGGGAACAGCGACTGCCCGTAGAGGAGATTGTCCAGCGACGTGCCCGACTGGATCGTGCCGTCGATCGTCGTCGCGATCGGGACGTGGTGTGCGCTGTAGAGGACGAAGACGTACTGGACGGCCTTGGTCCAGAGGCCCCACTCCGGTCGTGTGACGGTCATCGAGGTCAGGCTGATCGACGTAATGAGCAGGAGATACTGGACGAGCAAGGCGACCATCGAGGCCACTGCTGCCCGAATCCACGGAAACTGCGTTAGTGAGGGCTTCAACAGCGGCTGGTCGGTCGCTGCTACGGTGTCGTCGCCGGCGACGGTCGGGTCGTCAGTCACGGTCTACTCGTACGAATCGCGAACACCGTAAAAAACGTTCCGATGGTTCAGACGATCGCTCGTCGGTCCGTGACCGACTGCCCTCTCACGGGATACCGGCTGCTTTCCGCTGTCGGTGTCTCACAGACCGGCCACACGACTGTGTGGTCGACCGGGGACACAGCAAAACGCCGTCTCAGTCCTCGGAATCGAAATCGAGTGCAGCCCCGTTGATACAGTAGCGCTTGCCCGTCGGCTCCGGGCCGTCGTCGAAGACGTGACCGAGGTGGCCCCCACAGTTGGCACAGACGACCTCCGTACGGTCCATGCCGTGACTGGTGTCACGGCGGGTCTCGACGGCACCGTCCTCGTACACGTCCCAGAAACTGGGCCAGCCGGTCTCCGAGTCGAACTTCTCGTCGCTGTCGAACAGCGCTGTCCCACAGCCGGCACAGGTAAACTCCCCTTCGTCTTTCACGTCGATCAGGTCGCTACTGAACCGCGGTTCGGTCCCCTGCTCGCGCAGGACTCGGTACTCCTCGTCGGTGAGTATTTCGCGCCACTCCTCGTCGTTGTTCGGCAGGCTGTCGCTCGACTTATCACTCATATCCTCCCGTTAGGACCGGAGACACAAAAGGGTAGAGCGAGATGGTCGTCGACCGCCGATGGGTCACTCTGACCGTTCGTCGACGACGACATCGCTCGCGCTTGGACTGGCACCGCCGTGGGGGGTGTCACGGTCTCGAATCTGCGCCCCGTGGACAGTCTCTGTCGCGTCGTCGACGACGACCACTTCGCCGGGTGCAGTCGGAAGCCCCTCGCCAAGCGTCCCGTCCATGTAGGTCGGCTGGGCGGCGGTGAGCGCGTCGAGGTCGACCTTCGATGTCAGCCTGTGGGCCACGAGGAGGTCGGACTGAGAGATGGCGACTTCGGGGACGACGCTGGGCCGCTGAGTCGCCACGACGAGACTCACGCCCGGGGCGCGTCCGCGCGTGAGGATCGTTTCGAGTGCTGGCCCGGCGACACCGCCGAAGAACGTGTGCCCCTCGTCGAGAAGCAACCACGGGAGTCGATCGATTGTCGTCTCGACACGTGCCCGATAGAGGGCTTCTCCGATCCCCCGCACGACTGCGTTCATCGGTGCTGTGTCGAGGCCAGAGATATCGACGACCGTGGCTGCCCCGTCCGAGAGGGTTTCGGCGTCGAGACCGTCGTCGTCGAAGACGCCCCAGCGATCGGCCATTTCGAGGTGATTGATCGCCGCCCGCCGGTCCGCACTCGGAGCATCTGTCTCGCCGATCTTCCGCTGCATCTCGGCGATGGTCTCCGCGTCGGTCGCGGCCTGCCAGACCAGTCCACCCGCCCCGCTCTCGGCGTCGAGACCGAGCAGCGCACACCACGACCGCGGATCGAGCGACGGCGGTGACACTGTCGGGTCGTCGACGACCGTCGCCGGGACCGGATCGCCATCCGCTGGCTCTGCCATCGTCGTGAACACACCCATCGGATCGACGACAACGGGAGCGACGCCGTTTGCACGCGCCAGCTCCTCGGCGACGACCCCCAGCGTGAACGACTTCCCGTAGCCCCGCTTTCCGACGATCACCATCGCGTGTGGACCGTCGATGTCGAGCTGTAGTGGTGCGCCGTCGCTGCCGTCCAGCGCGCGATACCGCCCGAGATGTCCGTGTTCACCCGTCCCGCCCGCTTCCTCGCGTCCGAGTACGAAGCTCACGACGCGAGGTCGCTCGTACTGGTATTTAAAAATCCGCCCGATCAGAGTCGACTCAATCGCCCGGTCACGTCGTCCATCCACTCGGGCACGTCCAGGTCCGCGAGCGTCCCGTCACGCCACGTCGTCACCACGTCCACGTCGCCGTCACGAGTCACGTCGATTTGCCACTTCCGGCCGTCTTCGGCAGTGACGTTGAAACGGCCGCCACCGTTCGCGAGCGGCTTGACGTGTTCGACGGTAACGGTCTCGCCGGTGTACAGTTCCAGTGTGTCTCCCATAGTCGATGTAGGAGCAGCCACGGCCTTAAATTGCGCTACGAATAGGTGTCGCGTGACCACTCGCGGGTCTCTCCAGACAGCCGATCAGTGACTATCGTGGGCAGGACCGAGCGCACTGACGACAACGGGGCGACGAACAGCCACTACCGGGTGCGCTCCGTGTCTTCGGGAAACGCGTCGAATAAAGTAATGAGCCACCCGGGAGACGACGATAGTACAGTTGAAGCGATTGACACACCGATCGCACTGCAGTCGTGCGGTCGGGTGTGCAGTGATTTTCGATGGCTACGACAGTACATCCGCTCTCAGTATCAGTGAAAGGATGCCCACTGGGATGGCAGTGAGACATCACCGATAACCCACGATGCCTGACAGGGGATAGGGGTCACCAAATCAAGGGCTGTTCGCCCCAGTGGAAGAGCGAACAGCACCGGCAATCGATGGCTTCAGACCGGCACTATGGAGGGCACCGGTGATTCATGCTATCACGGAGAATTATTTAAAACCATTGATATAGTTGGGCGAGAGCAATGTTCGAACCGCAATACAGAAGCGGAAGACGAAAATACTTATTAGCAATCCGTAACGACAAACAGCCGGTCCTGGTTCCCGCAGCCAACACACGTTCCATCCTCCCCCCAGGACCGTCCCTCTGACTCCGTATTGCAACCCACTGCGAGAGCCTCTCTTGTGACATCGGCCGTATTGGGGTTCGGAGTGTGCGCGTAATCATTCTGTAACGCTCTCGGGGCACGTATTGATATTTGGAAAGACTGTTTAGTACGACGACACCAACGGAAAACATGGACCGACGACAATATCTCTTAGTTGCCGCTGGCGTAGTAGGCCTGGCTGGATGTAATGAGACTGAGAGTGAACGTACCGACACGGATCCACAAGTCTCGACCTCCACTTCGATTTCGACATCGTCAGCTACGTCAGCGTCGACGGCGACGCCCACACAGACGAAGACCCCGACTGCGACGGAGACTGAAACCGCTACCCCGACAGAGACCGCGACCGAGACCGACACGCCGACAGAGACCGCGACCGAGACCGACACGCCGACAGAGACACGGACACCAGAGTCGATGCAGAAGAAAATCGAGGAAGATATCGACGAGGCTCTGGTCAACATCGAAGACGTAGTCGACCGGTACGCGGTCAATGTCTCTCTGGATGGTGTTCCGATCTCCAACGGTGTCGTACTCGATGACCTTCGAGATGGGCTGTTCGAGGCACGCGGTGCACTTAGCTACGCCGAGGACGAGTCCCAGTCAGCAGAGCTACAACAACGGATCGATCGGAGCTGGGACGCGTTCTGGTTCGCGTGGTGGGTCGGGCAGACACACAATGCGATACACGCCGCGTATCGAAATCGCCCGTCGTACACTGGCAGCGGGACCGAATCGTTCGCCGATGAAATCGAAGTCGCAGAGAGCGAACTCGATCAACTCAGGCAGGATTCCGATTCGGTTGGCTTTACCGTACTCTCGGGATACTCTCCCGACGACTACGAGCGTTGTGTCGAGCGCTTCGATACCATTCTGGAAACGTATCAGGATCTGGCCTCGCTCGCAGAGGATATCGCAGCCGCGAAAGAACAGTTCGAAACAGCGATGGGGTCCCACGACGCCGCTGAGTACCAGATTGCAGAGTACGAATTCACCGGTGCGAAAGAGCGATTCAAAGACGTTGTCGAGTCGTTCGACGAGTTCGACTCTGTCGAGTCGATTCAGTCTCTGACCGATCAGATGCAGTGCTACTGCTCGGCGATGCAAGAACGCAGTATCGACTACAAGGAGGCCGCCCAACACGGACAAGAAGGGGAGCGTACACGCCGGATCACAGCCGAAGAGACCGCGACGGATCCACAGGAGGAATGCGATCTGTAGGTCGTAAAAGGGGTGCCAGACGAGTGTCCGCCCTCGCCCGCCGAGAAGAGCCAAGGGTGGGGATTGTGAACTACAGGAAGACGGTTCTGCTCGGTCGCTTTGCTCCCTGTGCGGACTGCGACTTCCCTTCTTCAAATCCCACATCGAACGGATACGGCTCGCTGTCGCTCGCCGAGAAGAGCCAAGGGTGGGATTTGAACCCACGAACTCTCGATTACAAGTCGAGTGCTTGGACCACCCAAGCTCCCTTGGCGCACCCGGTAGTTACGGGGGGACCGTTTAGAGCGTATCGTTTTCGGTCGGCTTTTCGAGCGAGATTCGATGCGGGGCGTAGCCGTGGCGGTGGTAGAATTGGCGAGCCGGTTCGTTGTCCGCCATCACTTCGAGGGTGATCCGGTCGACGCCCCGCTCGATCAGGCGAGTTTCGGCCGCGTCGAGCAGCGCCGTCCCGACGCCGTTGCGCCGGTGTTCGGGGGCGACGTAGATGTTACGGACGAGTCCGCGGGTGGTGTCCTGTGCGTAGTCGCTCGCTTCGACGGTGAACATCACGAACCCGAGGTACTCAGGGCCGTCGACGGCCACGAGGAGTTCGTTGGCGACAGTATGGCGCAGGACGGACTGGCGTGCCATCGAGCGATTCTCGTCGGATAGGACGTGTGACCCGTAACTGCGCTGGCCGCTGGCGAGGTCGAGCCACTGGTCGGTGATCGCGTCGGCGTCCTCGTTTCTGGCGAGCCGTACCTCCATCGGTTCAGATGTCGCGACAGTCCGCACAGAGCAACTGTCCGTTGAACGAGGAGAGATCACGAGTCAGTGCGCCACACATCTCACAGATCCCCTGTTCGTCGAAGGCGTCGTCGCTGACGCTCTGGCTGCTGGCTGTGGCGGTGTTGGTGGCAGCCATCTGTTGCTGGGCCGTCTGTTGTCGTTCGGGACTCTCGGTCGCGGTCGCTTCGGCTCCGAGTGTCGACGTGGCGAGAATGTCGTGTTGCGTGACGATGCCGTCAGGCTCCCCACCGTCGGAGACGACCAGCCAGCGCGTCGACCACGACGACATTCGGTCACGAGCCTCGGGTAGCGTCCGCTCGGCACTCACAGTTGGTACCGACTCCGTCATCACGTCCTCGACCGTCGCCGACGCGAAATCTCGTCCAGAGACGAGGTGTGCGAGGATATCTCTATCAGTGACGACCCCGACTGGCTCGGTACCGCGGAGGACGACGGCCAACTCGGCGTCTTCTCGCAAGAGGAGTTCGGTCGTTTCGAGAACGTCGTCCGATTCGCTGACACCGACGAACTCACGTGCCATCACCTCCCGTACAGTCACGTTTTCATTCATGGTAACTCGTAGCACACAGTTCTCCTAAAAGCTACCTGCACTACGCTTATGACCTCACCCGACGAACGTATAGAGTTGGGGCGTTACTCGGCCATCGTCACGTCGTCGCCGGTGGCGCGACACGTTTCGAGCGCGTGTTTCGCGTCCATTCCCGCCTGTGCTGCGACGGTGCCACGACCGACGCCGACCTTCAATTCCACGCCCACGGTCTCTTCGACGTGGTCGATCGCTTCCTGATATGCCGAGCGGTCGAGGCCCGAACAGACCGCGATCACGTTGTCGCCACCGACGAAGAACGCCAGTGAATCGTACGCCCGGCGCATGTGACGCATCAGTTCCGCGTAGCCCTGCTCGATTCGAATGAACGTGTCGAATTCGTTGAGCTGATCCGTGTACTTCTCGGTCGCGTCGTTGACGTCGAAGTGAGCGATCTGGAGGTCCTCGTCGGTCCTGAACCCCTCGTCGATCGTCCGTCCACGGAGGATCTCACGACGGTGCTGGTCCTGTGCACTGCCGGCGTCCTGCAGTTGCTCGGTGGCCGTTCCGAGCGCGTCGGCCGGCGTCGTCCCCGTCGCCACACTCAGACTCATCGTCACTGGATAGCGATTCCCGACCGACTCCTGAATCAGGGCGTGATCGTCCATGTCGAGCCCGTTGCTGACGGCGATCATGTTGTCGAACCGGGTAAAAAAGACGTAGGCGTCCCGGTTCCCGAACAGCTGGGAGAGGTCGGCGTAGAGCCGGGACTGCAGCGTCTGGAGGTCGACTTCGCGACGCGGTTCCGGCGTCACCGTCCACGGCCCGTAGTTGTCGATCTGGATGTGCGTCAACTGCGTGTTGGTCACGGTCGACTCACGTTTAGCGAGCAGCCGGTATTGTTCTGTCGAAACGGGCCGTCTGCAGACGACGCGAGCGGCTCTCAGGACAGCCGATCGAGGATCGGTCCGTCGTCGTCCAGCCGAACGGTGCCGACCATCGAATCGTACTCGACGATCCCCGTCGCAGTGAGCTTCGGCAGATGCGTGGCGAAAAAGTCGTCACGAACTGCTCTGCGTTCCGATCTGGACAGTGCTGCTGGCGTCGTGTCGTCTTCCCGTGCGTGGACCGCAGCAGCCAGATCGTCGATCACCATCGGCTCGTCGCGCTGGGCCAGTATCTCCAGTGCGATACGGCGGCGTTCGGAGGCCAGAACGTCCTCGACGACTGCATCCGGGAGCCGGTCGGACTGGTCGTGGGCGGTATCTCCAGTCGCCATAGTGAACGTACGCGGGGCGAGAAAAAGTATGTGTCGTGTCCACACACGCCACGCAGAAAGACGGTGCGAGAGCGGCGTCAGTTCAGGCGTGTTCGAGTCGGTACGGCCAGTAATCCGCCCCGCGAAGCGCGCGACCGAGTGCTTTGTGTAACTCCGGGAAGTCGTCGAACTCCGTTTCGTCGACGTGTTCGAAGATGTCTGCGACGCTCACGACCGTCTCGTAATCGATGCGGACGGGATCGTCACCGTACTCCGCGACGAACTCGTCGGCCGACAGCGGGAAGTCCGCTTCCTCGTCGACTTTCTTCGCGATCACGGCGTGGCCGTACTTGCGACGCCCTTCGCTACCTTGCTCGCCGTCGGGATCGTGGGGCCAGTCCATATCCGGTGTGAAGGGTGAGCAACGCAAAAATCTCCCGGTTACCGACTCGCGTGTCCGCGCTCACCAGCGCTGGAGCAACACCAGAATGACGCCGATGACTGCGATACTGCCGCCGATCGCGATCTCGGTCAGTCCAACGTCGTCTGCGGACAGCGAGAGGTCGAGACCGTCGGTTCCGCCGTCGCCCGCCTGCTTATCGCCGCCGGATGCTTCGGTCGCCGTTCCGTCGTCGTTGGATGCTTCGGTCGCCGTTCCGTCGCCCCCACTCGTCGATTCGTCGCTCTCGGACCCGGTCTCCGTGGCTGTCGCCGTCGTTTCGGTTTCGTCCTCGCCGGAGGACTCCTCGGTCGTCGTTTCACCTTGCGCTGCGCCCATCGCGACGACGACGGTTCCGACGGTCGTCTCGCCGAGTCGGACTTGATACGTTCCATCGCGACTGAGTCGATGGCTGGCTGTGACCTCCGTGGTCTCGCCGGGTTCGAGATCGACGGTCGCGTTGTCGACCACGTCGTCGCCCAGTCGCATTGGGGCGGTGTAGGTGCCGGCGACACTGCCTGTGTTCGTGATGTTCGCCGTCACGACGATGCGCTTCTCGCCGTCGATCTCGCTCGTCGAGATCGCCTGGTCACTCATTTCGAACGACGGGGTAAGTGATCCAAGCAGGAGCGCTCCGGTGTCGTTCGTCGCCGCCTCGTAGACGTATCGTCCGTCTTCGACTCCGACCTGCGTCGTGTTCAACTGCACGTAGCTGTCGCCGGTCGCCCGATAGATAGCGATCGCGTCGCTCGTGACCGAACTCTCGTCGACGGTCGAGCGGTTCACGCCAAGCCGAATCCGGCGGTCCTCGATCCTGGAGTGCGACTGGACCGAGACTGCGCCGAACACGGTCGTCCCGTCTCCAGAGGGCACGTCCACGGCCGCCGTCGACGCGTTGGTGTACACGTCGACAGACCGCTCGAACGAACTGCTCAGCGCCTGGTAGCGCAGCGACTCGATGGCAACGGTCTCGTTGGTCGCCGGGAACACGGTCGTCAGGACGCTCTTGTACGCGACCCGCCCGCCACGAATCAAGAACGACCGGCTATCGTTGCGTACCTCGGTGGTCTCTGCGATGGTTTGCCGGACATCAACCAGGCCGGCCTTCTTGCCGTTGACGGTGACGTTGTACACGCCCGGTTCCTCGAAGGAGATCTGTTCTTCGACGGTCGTGGTTCCGTCGGCGGGGACCGTGTAGCGATCGCTGAACACCGTCGAACCGTTCACTTTTATCCGTACGTCTCCCCCGCCAGAATCGCCTGTGTTGCGGAGTTTGACCGTCACGTTGACCTGCTCTCCGGGGATGGACTCGGACTGCTCTACCGACGCGCTCGCGGTGAACACACGCGGTGCCGCGAGCGCTGGCCCGACGCTGCCGATCAGCAGTATCCCGACGACCAGGAGGGCCAGCCCTGTCCGTCGATTCGGCGTCGTGGATTCATGCAACATCTGTAAGTCTCTGTTGGCTTGTCCCACTTAGCACGCAGGTATAAGCTTCGTGATTCTTCAAAGGTGTTTGGCAATTGGTTTCTCTGTGGCTGCAACTGTCCTCACAGATTCGTGTCACAGTGCTCGGAGCAACGCAGCGGTGGGACTGGGATTTGAACCGGAGCCAGACGGTCACTCGCTTCGTTCGCGCTGCGACTGGCAGGGCTTAAATCCCAGCATGGTGCTGTTGCTCCTCGCGTCAGTGCTCGGAGCAACGCAGCGGTGGGACTGGGATTTGAACCGGAGCCAGACATTCCTGCTCACTTCGTTGCGCGGGCTGTGACTGGTAGGGCTCAAATCCTATCGTCGTGCTGTTGCTCCTCGCGTCAGTGCTCGGAGCAACGCAGCGGTGGGACTGGGATTTGAACCGGAGCCAGACATTCCTGCTCACTTCGTTGCGCGGGCTGTGACTGGTAGGACTCAAATCCTATCGTCGTGCTGTTGCTCCTCACGGTGGTGTTCGGAGCAACGCAGCGGTGGGACTGGGATTTGAACAACGGGAAGACGGTTCTGCTCGGTCGCGTTGCTCTCTGCGCGGACTGCGACTTCTCTCGTTCAAATCGCCAGCGATACCGCTTCCTGCTCACATTTGTTCGCAGAGAAGCGGTGGGACTGGGATTTGAACCCAGGAGGCTTGCGCCACCTGCTTTCAAGGCAGGCGCAATGGGCCGCTCTGCCATCCCACCGCAGTGCAGTCGACGGTAGCGGGGGGTCGCCCTAAGGCGTGTCGATTGTCGGCGGTGGTCCTGCGAGTCCAAAGAGCGAAGACAGGGGCCGTCGAATGGCGATTCATGTCGACAGCGGAACTTGCACTCGTCGGAACGTACACGGATGGCGACAGCGAGGGAATCTACACCGTCGCAGTCGATGACGATGGCGGCGTCGAGATCGAAGGGACCACGGCGGCCGGTGAGAACCCCTCGTTCCTCGCGATCCACCCGAGCGGGGAGTACTGCTACGCGGTCAACGAGATCGACAACGGCGCGGTGACGGCGCTGTCGATCGACGGGGAGACTGGGGAACTGACGCGACTCAATCAGGTCACGACCGGCGGTGGCGCGGACCCGTGTCACTGTACCGTCGACGCGACGGGGCAGTACCTGCTGGTCGCTCACTACACCGGTGGCTCGGTCGCGATGTGTCCGATCGCCGACGACGGCGAGATTCAGGCCCCGTCGGACCTCGTCGAACACGAGGGATCGGGTCCCAACGAGGACCGACAGGAAGCAGCCCATCCCCACTCGATCCAGCCGGGACCAGACAACGAGTACGCCTACGTCCCGGATCTGGGCGACGACCGCATCGTCGGCTACGAACTCGACCTCGATGCCGGCGAACTCGTCCCGTCAGCGGCGGCGACGGTCGAACTCCCTGCCGGGGCCGGACCGCGCCACATGGAATTTGGTCCCGACGGTGCCTATGCCTATCTCATCAACGAACTGAACTCGACGGTGACGGTGCTCGAACGGACCGCCGACACCGGCGGCCTCACGGCGGTCGCCACCGCGCCGACCATCGCCGATGACTTCGACGGCGAGAACATCACTGCGGACATCCACGTCCACGACGACGGGGAGTGGGTGTTCGGTTCGAACCGCGGCCACGACAGCATCGCAACGTTCGCCATCGACGATGGCGCGATCACGTTCGAGGGGACCGAATCGACCCGTGGCGAGTGGCCGCGAAACTTCGCGCTGACCCCCGACGGGGACTATCTCCTCGCCGAGAACATGGAGAGCGACGATATCGTCACCTTCGCGGTCGACACCGAGATCGGCCGACTCGAAGCGACCGGTGCCGTCACCGACCTTCCGAGTCCGGTCTGTCTGCAGTTCCTCTGATCAGGCTCGGACGACCGCCACGTCCCCGTCTTCTTCTACGATCGTGATCCCCAGCGAGTCGAGGGTCTCGGCCGTTCGGGTGGGCACCAGTCGTCCGGCCCGCTGGCGTGCTCTGAGCTGTGGGACGACGGTCGCCAGGTCGGATTCGGTCTCCAGCAGTGGCACCGTTGGGAGGAAATCGACCGAAAGGCCGGCGTCTGCCCCTCGGGCGGCCAACGTCTCGATCTGTGGCGTGGCGAACGCGTCCTCGAAGTCGATCGGTTCGGCAAAGCCGGCGTAGGTGACTCGACCGTCCGTCGAGGGACCGAGCACGACCTCGTTGCTCCGCAGTTTCATCGCGGCGCTGTCTATGTGCTGGCGACCGAGCAGTGCCGCCGCCGGGCGCACGACGGCGGCGGTCCTGACACCCTCGCGTTCGAGGAGGTGGGTGACGGTGTTGCCGACGCGCCCGGCGAACGTCGAACCGACCTGCACCTCGAAGCGCACGTCGTCGGTGTCGATCACGTCCGCCAGCGCTGCTTTCACTTCGGCTTCCGAGTCCACGTCCTCGCCGGGCACCTGCTCGTCCGGGCGGTAGTTCACGAGCAACTCCGCGCCGCTTGCGTCGACGGCGCCACACGTGTCGGCGAGCATCGCACTGTAGAGGTCGGTCGCCTCGTCGGGGGTCAACACGTCTTGCTCGACGAGCGTCTGGCAGACGGCTCCGTCTCGGGGCGGTGTCGCGAAGACGGCGATCGTGGTCATGTACTGTCCTCGGGCGAGGCGACTCTTTGCACTTTCCACTGGGCGCGATCAGGAGCGAGGCTTATGTCCATTCCCGTGGTACCGAGGGACATGCTAGTCGACGATCTCATGTCGACCGATGTCGTGACGGTCGACCTCGATTCCTCGCTCGCCGAGGCCGTCGAGCGTCAGCTTTCGGCCGGCGTCGGCTCTGTCGTCGTCCTCGACGATGGGAATCCCTGTGGCATCGTCACCGAACACGACGCGCTCGAAGCGGCGCTGCAGACGGGCCGTCCGATGGACGAGATTCCGGTCGCGAAACTCGCTCACGGTTCCGTCGTGACGACACAGCCGGGGACGACCGTACGGACGGTCGCTCGCCAGATGTCCGAACAGGGCATCAAAAAAGTCCCCGTCATCGACGGGATCGATCTAGTCGGGATCCTGACCCTGACGGACATCGTCTGGCACCTCTCGGACCTCCGCAACGAACTCTCCGAGATCGAAGCGGCGCGGGACCGCTGGGAGTCGGCCGGCGAATTTTGAGGAGACCGATCTAGCGTCCACGACGGCCCTTCGTCTGTCGGTAGTCCCGTCCCAGCGTCTCGCTGAAGTGTTCGAGGAAAGCACTGCGTTGCTCGTCGGTCTGCTCCCACGGCTCGATCATCGGCAGGAGTTCGAAGCCACGGCCCCGGATCGTGGTCGCGTGGCGCTCTGCGATGTCGAGTTCGTCCTCGCTGAGTGTCGTGTACTCGAACGCGAGCGCTTCCAGCGCGTCCTGTCCCACGGGTAAGAGCAGTTCGGGGTTGATCATCCGTACCTCGCTGTTGAGGTACGGTTCGCAGTTCAGTACTTCCTCCTCGGTCGGCCCACGGTCGGGGTGGTGACAGCGCGTGACGTAGGTCAGATAGACGTTGTCGAACTGCGGCCGGTCGGCATCCGGGTCGTCGACCAGATCCAGTGCGGCGAGGATGTCGAGCAGTTCGCGCTCTCGCTCGCCCAGGAAGGGGAGGCCGGCCTCGTCGGCCCCGGCACTGGGTGTGTTCCCCAGCACGACGAACTCCGCGCCCACGTCGCCGTAGCCGTGGACGACGTTCGACCGCGTCTCACACAGTGCCGGGCAGTTCTGACACTCCTCGTCCATCCCGTAGGGGTTCGACAGGGACTCCTGTTCGGCGTCCATGTTAGTCCTCGTCGACGGTCTTTGCGTGGGTGTCGGCGTCCTCGGGGTCGTTTTGCGGGCTGGACGGATGATACTCCGTGTCGTACTCGCCCGGTCGGCCGTCCAGACGGTCGGGGTTGATCCGGCCACCGAGGAGCATGAAGTCGAGCACGGTGCAGTAAAGCATCGCCTCGACGACCGGCACCGCTCGCGGTGGTAACACGGGGTCGTGACGCCCCGTCACCGTGATCTCCTTGGCATCGCCGGTCTCCCAGTCGACCGTCTTCTGGGTCTTCGGGAAGGAGACGGGTGCGTGCCACGACACTTCGCCGTAGATCGGATCGCCGGTCGTGATCCCGCCCTGCAGACCGCCGTGGTCGTTGCCGACCGGGACCGGGTCGCCTCTCGCTCGCGGCTCGTCGCCGCTCGCGTTGTCCGAGGCTGTCGCCTCGCTATCGTCGAACTCCCAGTCTTCCGTGTACTCCGACCCGGTCGCCGTCCGCGCGTCACGTCCGATCCCGAGTTCGAAGTCCGTCACCGCTGGGATCGAGTACATCGCCTGCCCGAGTCGGGCGGGCATCGAATCGAACCGCGGCGCACCGAGACCGCGCGGGACGCCACGACACTCGAAGTAGATCGCTCCGCCGATGGAGTCGCCCTCCTTCTGGTACTTGTCGGCCAGATCGCGCATCTCCTCGGCCTTCTCGGGGTCGCCACAGCGAACCTCGTTGTCCTCGCTGTGTTCGAGCATCTCCTCCCACGTCACGTCGTCGGCGACCACGTCACCGATCTGGCAGACGTGGGCCTTGATCTGTACGTCGTACTCGGACTGTTCGAGCACCTGCTTTGCGATCCCGCCGGCAGCGACCCAGTTGACCGTCTCCCGGGCCGAGGAGCGCCCGCCACCGCCCCAGTTGCGCGTCCCGAACTTCGCCGAGTACGTGAAGTCGCCATGCGAGGGTCGGGGTGCCGTGATGAACGGCTCGTACTTCCCCGAGCGTGCGTCCTTGTTCTGGATGACCATGCCGATCGGCGTCCCCGTCGTGTACCCGTCCTGAATGCCCGATTTGAGCGATACTTTGTCCGGTTCGCCCCGCGAGGTCGTGATCATCGATTGGCCGGGCTTGCGCCGGTCGAGGTCTTTCTGGATCTCCTCTTCGGACAGTTCGACGCCCGCCGGCACGCCCGACACCGTACAGCCCATCGCTTCCCCGTGGCTCTCACCGAATGTGGTCAGCCGAAACAGCCGACCGAACTCGTTGCCGTTCATTACGTGACCGGTAGGGTCGGGGGCATTTCAAGGTTACAATCGGTGCCACGAAGGTTGAAAAGTGGTGGCGCCGGCAGGTCGCCTCATGTCGTAACCACACACCACGCGTCGTCTCGCGGGAGCACGGCACAGCGACGCGTGGGCGGTCGTGCCGTCTGTTCGCTATAGTAACAATTGAAGCGATTTACACACCGATCGCACTTCCGTCGTGCGATCGGGTGTGCATTGATCTTCAATGGCTACTATACTCGATGCGAGCCTGTCATACAATAGTTCTCAACAAACACTATTCATAGTTTAGGGGTTGAATAAAATACCGAATGGCGAAATAACGGACTTAAGAGCGGATTTAGGGCTGTATAATCGTCAAGTAGAGGCCGTGAGACGTATTCTATGACACGCTGATGCTACATGCAGAGTCGGCGAGGTAGTTCAGACGTTGAAAATGTTGGATCTTTTTCATCCGTGTGCGGTTCAGGAGCCACTTAACCCACAACTAATTTATACCATCAATTCTAACTCCAATTTGGGTGTCAAGTCCAAATGACAAGCTTGGTGGAATTAGCCGTCGATCAGTCCTAAAGAATATCGGCATCGCTTCAGCGGCCTCATTCTCTGGGATCCAGACCGTCTCGGCGTCCAGCTCCGAGACCACGGCTCAGACCGTCGAACCGCGGACGTTTCAGGCAAGCGTCGCCGAGCGACCGGAAGTGAAAACTGCCGAGATCAGGATCGGTGAGTCCGGTGCTGTGAGCAAGACCCTGGAACTCGACAAAAAAGCTCTGATGAAATCTCATGGTGGACGAGATCGGAGGAGTCACGGCGGTCATGACGACTCCGACGAGATGTCCCAGACAAACTACTCCCTGAACCTCCATCCGTCGTCTGGAACCATCAGCACTCAGTCTGCCGCCGAGCTCAGTCCAGGCGACCTCACCGTAAGCCTCGAAACGGACGAGCAGCAACGCGAACAGGTGAGCACTCAAGGCCTCTCTGACGAACCACCTGCCTCCGGCGACGCTGTTTACTATGGACATACGGCATCTCAGGAGTGTGGCCCCCTCGCACGAACGAATGTAATTGATTGGGGGTCTAGTTACTCCGACTATAGACAAAGCGTCTCTGGAGACGCGTGTGACGGCGAAAAATGGGACGAAAAATTCGAGCCATTCTGCGATGTGCAGAAGCGATTCACCGGCAACTGTGAGGTTCCGGACGCGTTCAACACGGACTGGTACGACCACCTCACGGCTAATAAAGACGACAAGGCCGGAACAGTATGGGGATGTCCGAACTTCCCCGCAGTCACGGGGACTGTCGTCACGGCACACTACATCGATGCAAACGGTAGCACCGTCACGTTCCACAGCGCAAGTGGAATTCACCCGAGTCCCAGGTTTGATGCGTACGATCTGGACATGAACGGGATCGCGAACGCTGCAAAAGACCTCGCGGACCTGTTCGGTGCTAGCGCCCTTGCACCATTTTCGTGGGCGCTTACTCTCTGGCTGCTGGACAGCAACCAGGGAGTCGTCCACTAACACATTCGAGCAGACAGAAATAGCTACATTGCAGTGACCGAACAGCCAGGAATCTCTCCCTGGCTGGGATTTCTGACCGAAACCAAACATCAACTCACCGATATACGACAGCTGGAACTGTCCCGATGATCAATCTGTCCTTGGCCTGTGCATTCACGTGAATGCCTGGGATCGGAACACCGATTCGACGGTGAGTCGATAACAGAGCGAAATCGCATCGGTCCCGGGTCAGCAACCTGTTGCATTACTCTCCCCGGCTGCGTATTCCTGGACGGTTGTTCGGCAGCGACAATACGACCGACAAGGTATAAATGATCCGACCACCACACAGTCCAGTTCGCCGCACGTACTTCAGCAGGCCCACGTGTACTTCCCGCGAGCAAGTTCGCCATCGTCTCCGAAAAGTATGAACTCACGGGTAATGGTCTCACCTTTGCTCATCACCGCTACTTCGAAGTAAACAGACATCGGTTCGCTGTACATCTCTGTACCCTCGGGAGTTCTCACTGGTGAGGGGGCAGTTGTCTCCATCTGCGTAGACCCAGCTGTGTCACTCGCATCAATTACCTGATCCGACTCCCTTTGATGGTTCCACTCCCGTATTGTCTCGCCTGCAGGCGTTTTTACTTTGATCCGGTTGATCACGCTCGGGTCGAACCAGATCTCAGCTTCAAAACACACCTTAGATGTCCAGCGGTCACAGCTCCCACCCTCGCGGACATTGTTACTTGTTTTGGCGATATTTACTTTCTGAATGGCTTCATGCTCGATTTTCTTGTCAAGGGTTAGAGCGCAATCTGGGCCGTTGCTGAGTGGACCGATACACCCTGCGGTCGCGCCAGTGAAACACGTAGCAAGGATGGCACGACGTGACGTTGGAAGCCTGTCCCCCATACCGAGTTTACATTTAGCTGTCAGATAGTATTTTCGAAATGCCGAGCGAGAAAGACCGGTACGGTGGCAGTCGCGGCTGTGATATCGCTTTACTGGAAGGACACGGAGGGTGTCATAGAACTCTTCTCACACCGTGATCACGGTGCTTCCCGGATTGTCTCCGCGTTCATAGTTAGTGATAGCGACGACGAGGCGAAAGCACAGGGCAAGAAACACCTGCGCTCGTGCGTGGACGCGGCCTCGGGCGTGCGTTCGCCCGAGGCCGCAGTCCTTCACTGATTCGTTGGTTCGTTCGACTCCAGTACGGCGGTTGTCCGTCTTATCCAACGTGGATTGCTTCAGCTGAACGTCCTCGCTGTGTTGTTCGATGCGATCTTCGACTCTGTACTCGATGTCTTTCGGGTCGCCGGTGTTTCGCGCGTTGTACGGAGCGACTGGCACGACCCCTGCGGCCAGCAGGTGGTCGTGCCAGTCGAGCGTGTCGTAGGCGCTGTCACCGACCATCCAGATCGGTTTGGCGACGGCGAGCGCGTCACGCGTGACGCGCATCGCCGTCTCCTCTGGCGCTTGTTTGCTCTCGGTGAACTCGGCTGCAATCGGGATCTTTTGCCCGGTCGAGACGATCGTGCAACCGTAGCCGTAGTAGTACTCGTCGTCGGTTGGATCGTAGCACTTCGACGCGTCTTGATCGGCGGGCATCGCCCTCACGTCAGTTGAATCGATACAGTAGGTCAAGTCGAGCAGGCCGCGCCGGGCGGCCTGCTCGACGAGTCGGTCGAAGACCTTGTCGACGACGTGTTCGAGGTCGGTGAGAAAGCGACCGACCGCGTCTCTCGACGGCGGTCGATCGAAGCCACAGCTCAGCCAAACGACCGTGTTCCGAAGCTCTCGATCAACGGGGCGAATACCGTAGATGTCGTGGTAGTAGCAATGGAGGAAGCCACGCATCAGCTCTGGTGGCTCGTGCCCTCGTGTTCGCCCCGTCTTCGCCGGGGCGAACACGTCGAACTCTTCGAGAAACTCGAATGAGAGATGCTCAAACAACGCTAAGGTCTCGGTCTCCGCGACATTGAAGAACATCTCTACCGAAGGGTCATCTTGCAGGGTCGCTGAACTCATTCCACCTCAGCGTTCACCCTGCTCTTTGGTGTGCTACTCGTTCTATGACACCCTCTACTCGATGCTGCTACCGGTCGACGCTCGCACCGAGACCCTCGATCACGTCGAAGAAATCGGGGAACGACACGTCGACGTGTTCGATTCCCTCGACGGTGGTCGTCCCGTCTGCGACGAGACCGGCGACCGAGAGGGCCATGATGATCCGGTGGTCGGCGCGGCCGTCGACGGTCGCACCCCGTAGCTCGGTCTCGCCGCCGTGGATTATCAGCGTGTCCCGCTCTTCCTCGACGCTCGCACCCATCTTGGTGAGGGATTCTGCCATCGCGCTGACGCGGTCGGTCTCCTTGTAGCGGACGTGCTCGCAGTCGACGATCCGGGTAGTGCCGTCGGCCGCCGCACCGAGCGTCGCGATGGTGGGCAGGAGGTCGGGCGTGTCGGCGACGCTGACTTCGACGCCCGACAGTGGGGCTTTCGAGACCTCGATCTCGCCGTCTTGGCGGTCCCAGTCGACGCTCGCACCCATCTCGCGGACGATGTCGACGATGGCGGTGTCGCCCTGTGCGCTCGGGTACGCCGACGTGATCGTCAGGCCGTCGTCGCTGGCGAGCGCGCCCGCGGCGAGGAGATACGAGATCGACGAGAAGTCCCCCGGGACGTGGTACTCGCCGCCCTCGGGATCGTAGGACTGACCGCCGGCCACGGCGAAGCCGTCCGGCGTCGCCTCGGCCTCGATGCCGAAGTCGTCGAGCACTTCCAGTGTGATGTCGACGTAGGGCGCGCTCTTGAGTTCCGTTTCGAGATGGATGCCGATGCCGTCCTCGGTGACGGCCCCGGCCATCAGCAGGGACGTGATGTACTGCGAGGATACGTCTCCGGGGATCGAGACCTCGCCGCCCTCGACGGGGCCACCCACGACCAGCGGCGCCTGTCCGTTCGCGCGCGTACTCTCGGCGCGCCCTCCGAGATCCTCGACGATGGCGTCGAGCAGTGGCCCCTGCGGGCGCGAGCGAAGCGAGTCGTCGCCGGTCAGCACCGTCAGGCCGCCCTGCAGTGCTGCCGTGCCGGTGACGAGTCGCATCGTCGTCCCGCTGTTGGCACAGTCGATCACGTCCGATGGCGTCTCCGGCCGGCCGTCGAAGCCAGTCACGTCGAGCACAGCGCCGTCGTCCCGGAGGCCGACGCTGCCGCCGTAGGCAGTGACGGCTCGCATCGTCGCTTTCGTGTCTGCGCTGACCAGCGGATCGTGTACGATGGCACCGCTGGCGTACCCCGCGGCGAGGATCGCCCGGTGCGTGTAGCTTTTCGACGGCGGGGCCTTGACAGTGCCCGCGACCGTCGATGTGCTGATCTCTGCGTCCATGTTCCAGCGCTCGACTGGTGGTACCAAGAGAGTGTCGGAGCGTCGGACCGCCGGCGGTGCCGTCGTAGCCGAGCACTAATGAGGGACCGAACCGCATGGCGAAGCATGGACCCCGATTTCAGCCATCTGGATGCGTCACTCGACGAGCGAGACCTCGATGGGTACCTGATCGATGCCGACTCGACCGACTCCGACCAGTTCTATCTCTCGGGGTTCGACGCGCCGGACCCGTTTCTCACGCTCTACGACGGTGACGTGCACCTCCTCTTCGCTCGCAGTCTCGAATACGGCCGGGCAGTGAAGGAAGCCCGTGCGGAGACCGTCGAACGCTACGTCGACTTCGACCATGCCGAGAAAGTCGAGGAACACGGGCCACGGGCGGCCGTCTGGCACGTCCTCGCCGAGTTTCTGGACTCCTACGACGTGGAGTCGGTCGCTGTGCCGCCGCGGTTCCCGGTGTCGACGGCCGACGGCCTGCGCGAGCATGGTGTGACTGTCGAACCGGACGACGACGGTGTGATCACGGAGGTCCGTGCGACGAAGACCGACGAGGAAGTCGACCACATCAGGACGGCCCAGCGAGCCAACGAGGCGGCGATGGCCGCGGCGGAGGAACTGCTGGACGACGCCCGAGTCGCCGCGAAGGGCCAACTCGTCTACGAGGGAGATCGACTCACCAGCGAGCGCGTCAAAGAGGAGATCGAAGTGACGCTGCTCCGTCACGGCTGTGCGCTGGACGATACCATCGTCGCCTGCGGCGGGGACGCGGCTGACCCCCACGACCGCGGTAGCGGCCCGCTGGTCGCCGGCGAGCCGATCATCGTCGACATCTTCCCGCAGGACAAGGCGAGCAAGTACCACGCAGACATGACCCGGACGTTCGTCGTCGGCGAGCCATCCGAGACGGTCCAGCGCTGGTACGACCTGACGGCCGAGGCCCACGCTGCCGCGCTCGACGCCATCGAACCCGGTGTAACTGGAGCCGAGGTTCACGACGCCGTCTGTGACGTGTACGAGGACGCCGGGAAGCCGACACTCCGAAGCGACGACTCGACGGAGACCGGATTCATCCACAGCACCGGCCACGGCGTCGGTCTCGACGTACACGAACTCCCCCGTATCGCGCCCAATGGCGGCGAACTCGAACCGGGCCACGTCATCACCGTCGAGCCGGGGCTGTACGACCCCGAAGTCGGTGGCGTCCGGATCGAGGACTTCGTCGTCGTCACTGAGGACGGCTACGAGAACCTCACTGACTATCCGAAAGAACTGATCGTGTAGGCTGCCAATACATCATTAACTTTTATTATGGATAGAGTCGCTACTGGGTGATACACATGCTTGTATCTGTTTCGCCGGCACCGACAACGTCCGCAGCGTTCGACGAGTACACGACAGCACCCCACAGAGACACCTATGGCGACAACACAGATTGAGCACACGACAGCGACGGACGACACCCCGAACAACCACACCGAGACGACGACCGACTCTCCGCCGGCGACATCCTGGACAGCGCGCTGTGGCGCGCCGATGACGTTCGACCCTGCTAGTCGCGCGGTCATGGGCCAGTTCGAGACGGCAAGCCGGGACCGAAGCGAGCGCTGATCACAGCCCCGCAATACCTATCCGAGCGCGTTGCAAAGCCCGCGTATGGCCGAATACACGACCGTCTCGATACCGAAGGATCTGGCAGACCGCGTCGAGGAGACGATCGAAGGGACGAGTTTCTCGTCGACGAGCGACCTCGTCCGGTTCATGCTCCGTAGCATCGTCATCCAGCACCAGCGCAGCGGCCAGTTGACTGAAGCGGAGTTTCAGGACATCACCGAGCAGTTGCAGGACCTCGGGTACATCGAGTAGTCATTCGAGCACTTCTTCGGGCGGTTCAACGTCGAGGACGGTGAGTGGCTGCTCCATCCCACGCCGGTCGAACGCGGCGATGGCATCGTCGTCCCACGGCGGGATGGCGACGAAGACGACTTCGTGGAGGTCGTCCTCTTTCGTCACGTCGAGGCGTCCCGAGGGGTGCGAGACGAACAGGCCGTTGCTCTGGGCGACCGGCGTCCCGAGATCGAATCCGAAGACGGCGCTGACCGAGTTGCCGGCGCTTGGCATATAGAAGTGCGTGAAGACGGGCGTCTCCGGCTCTAGATCTGTCTCCGGTAGCTCGGCGGCCGGAGTGACGGCGACCGCGATCGTCACGGAGTCGGGTTCGGCGTCGCTCGCCATCCGAAGCAACGTCTCGACCAGTCCACGCGTCGCGTAGATCACGGTTGGAATTTGGCAGCAATCGACATAACGGCGTCGCCGTGTCGGGATCGGCACGTCACGGCGGCGACACCGCGATACTTAGCCCAGCAGGAACTCCTTTGCTGTCTTCGCGTACAGCGACGGGGCTTTCGAGCGCGAACTGTCGATCGCCCCCTGCAGCGCCGCCGGTGCGTCGTCGTGGATGCCCGCGCCGTGACCCACGAGAATCCGCTCGGGTGCGAGTCGCGCGAGCTTTCGCGGTGGGATGAGCCGAAGCATCGGGTGGACGCCCAGTCGCTCGCTGCTCGTTCTGAAGTACGATGTCGTCCCGACCGATTCGGGGACGATCAGCGTGCCGGTGTCCTCGCCGTACAGCGCTGCCTCCTTCCAGAAGCCGCTGTTTCGAAGCTCGTGGACGCCGTAGCCGGTGTCGGCGAGTTCTCGGCCCAGTCGCTCCGTCGGTGCGTCGATGTCGTCGGTGATACCCGACATGAAGTGTGGGACGTGGACGGACACGTCGTGGCGGGTGGCGACGGCGGCCGCGTCACGCTTGTGCCGGTCGAGCAGGATGACGACGCCGGCGACCGTGCCGAGGTCGGTCACGAGGTCGTCGAGACCGTCGAAGTCGACCGGATCGACGATCCACACGTCGCCGTCGACTTCGAACGCGTGACTCGCTCGCTGCATCGTCTCGTCGGGGTAGGCAAGCCAGCCGACACCGTGCTCCCAGCGATCGATCTCGCGCCACTCCGTCGGGGTGCCAGCACCTTTCATTGGCATAGTGCATCGTACGTCCAGCGGACGTAAAAACCGAATACCTCCAACGAGCCGTTGCTTGGTCTGGTGGTCATTCCAGCAAGCCGCGCATGTACCCGACCGCGAAGAGCCGGCCCATGTCAGTGTAGCCCGCCATCGCTTCGTCTCGGTCCTGCTCTCCGAGCATTCGGGGCACGTGGTCCGGCCGGATCGGTCCGTCGAAGCCGACGTTCTGGTAGGTGTCGATCGCTTCCTGCATATCCGTCGGCCCGTCGTCGTGCCACGTCTCGACGAACGATGCGGGCGTCCCCTCGACGTCGCGGAAGTGGACGAAGTGAATCCGGTCGCCGAACACCTCGATGGCAGCCGGTATGTCTGCCCCCATCGCCGCGAAGTTCCCCTGGCAGAAGGTCAGTCCGTGGTTCGGGCTGTCGTACAGATCGAGAATCCGGCGGTAGTTCTCGACGGACGTGACCAGCCGTGCCACCCCGCGGATCGGCGAGATCGGCGGATCGTCGGGATGCAGCGCCATCTGGACGCCCGCCTCCTCGGCGACCGGAACGACTTCGTCGAGGAAGTACTGGAGGTTCTCCCACAGTTCGTCCTCGGTGATTCCCGCGTCGGGGTGTCGCGGCCCCCGTTCCATGATCTCGTGGTCGTAGCCTGTGGTACGCGAATCACCACGCGCCGGGATCGAATCCGAAGTCCGCAAGACGCCCAGCGGGTGCTCCGTCCAGACCCAGCTATAGGTGTCGATACCCACCCGACCCATGTTCCGAAGCAGTCGCTTGACTGTCGCGATCTCCTCGTCCCGGCCGTCCTTGCCAAGCACAGTTTGCTCCATCGGTGGCCGGTCTTCGACCACGTCGAGCGTGAAGCCGTGGTCGGTAAAGCGAGTCGCGGTCGTCGCGAGCGTATCGTAGTCCCACCACTCCTCGACGCCCCAGAATCGGACGACAGCCGTGTCGACGCCGAGTTGCCGGGCGATTGTCCAGCGCCGGTCGGGTTCGGGTGGGAGCATGAGCGCGAGATCCATGGCTGTAGCTTCGGTGACAGGAGATAAAGCAATTGCGCCGGGAGCGATGTCGTTCCGGTGCTGTCCGGTGATTCTCGGTCGCGTCCACGGTGGCCGTCTCCCGGCCCGACCACGCGACGACCCACTGGACGAATCTCTTTGGGACTCCCTGACGAAGCGTCGGTATGCTCTCGACACCGCGCTTTCTCGCGCTCGAAGTGAAGTCCCTCGACCGGGCGCGCCCCTTCTACGAGTCGGTGCTCGACCTGCCGGTACACGCGGAACACGACGACGAAATCGTCGCCGGTGTCGGTGATACCGACCTCCATCTCCGTACACCCGGTCGGGTCCCGCGTGGCGGACTTCACACCCATTACGCGCTGTCCGTCTCGCGTGAGCGCTACGACGAGTGGTACGACCGTCTCGACGCGCAGTTCGACCTCGTCGAACACCGGTTCGGGGACGCCCGGTCGCTGTACTGCTACGATCCCGAGGGTAACTGCGTCGAACTCGGGGAGACCGTCGAGACCGGCGACGGGATCAGAGGGCTGTTCGAGGTCGTCCTCGAAGTCGAGTCACTCGATCCGGCGGTCACGTTCTACCGGCGACTGGGCTTCGAGGTCGTCGACCGCGGCGAGCAACGTCGTCGAGTCCGTCTGACGACCGGCGAAGTCGACCTGGAACTCTGGGAACCACAGCTCGGCCTCGCCGACGCGCGCGGCGGCGTCCATGTCGACTGGGGGGTCGACGCCGACGACCCTGCAACACTCGCCGACCGGGTGCGAGACGATGCACTATCGGTCGAATCATTCGACGGTAAGCGCCGCCTTCGTGACCCCGACGGCCACTACCTCACGCTGTTCGAGCGTTCGTGATTACGACAGTCGGTCGGTATCGATGGCGATGCCCGGCGGCGTGACGATCAGGAACCCGCGGAAGTGCATGAGTTCCCCGCCAGCGTCGGTCACTTCGCGAGCGAAGCCAGCGGCCAGTTCGTTCAGGTCACCGTCGACGTCGAGTACCAGCACGGCACCGCTCTCGATGGTGTCGAGCCACTCTTCGGGTTCGGTCGTCCCGTCCAACACTCCGAGAACGATCCTGTTTGTGCCGGTGCCGTCCTCGTCGTCGTCCATCTGGTCTTCCACTGCCTGCAGGTCCAGCCCCTCGAAATCTGCCATGGGCAATAGCTGGTCGCCGACCGAAAAAAAGCCACCTGTCGAATCGTCCCGTCTGCGGGGCGGGAGTTATCCTGCTTTTCTTGGTCTCACCAGTGTTGTACTTTGGTGGCAGACTTCTGCAGGGCGTCCACACACTGAATAGTGACCCAGAGCACCAGGCCGAGACTGGTGCAGATTGATGTGAGCTGTAGCGCGAGTTACTACTGAATCGACACCCTTGTGTAGGAAATTGTTGATACTGTTGAGCAGTCGCTCCGGAGTCAACGAGGACCAGAGCACCGTGGCAGCGGTGCCCGACACGAATAATTCTGCCAGGTTTGGACCGGAACCGGTCGTAGCGGACCTGCTGCAACAGGCTCGCTGGCATGACGGTGTGGCCTGTCCTCGCTGCCGTTCTGACCGAACGCCTACAGACACGCTGTGAACTCAATCATACACCACAGACGAGCGTGTGTATTTAGGATACATATTCTCTCAGGGAAATGTTTAATATCCAGACGAATGGATGGACGAATGAAGTATGGAACAGCGTACCACGCCCGCGACGACCGTTCGTATCGTCCTCTCGATCATGATCACGCTCTCGCTGGTCACTGCTGGCTTTGCCGGAAACGTTGCCGCAGACGACGGGGGAGACGCGGAGACGGCCGAAGTCAAGCCGACCGGCACACTGAGTCCGATCGGACTGGTCTTGCGGCCCCTCGACGAACACACCTGCGTCGATTCGTCCCAGTGGGACCTTGGTATCGACGACTGTCTGGCGTGATGGGCGAGGACACACGTTCCTGAGATGGTGAGCAGTGCCCCGCTTGACAGACGTGTCGTCCCTCTGACCCTACGCTTTCCGCGATGTGACAAGACATGACACGAAGGCGCCGAGGACTGCCGATTTGCCCTCGCCAGCGGTGACGCTGTGACGTATCATCGGTGCGGGGCATGGACAGGTTTAAATAGCCAGGGCGTCCTGTTTCAGGTGATTATGTCCAACAACATAGAGGGCACGTCGGAATCTCCGGCGGATCGAGTTCTTCCAGGGCACACTGGATTCCACTTCTGAGATTACAGAAGCACGCATTTTCGACACGACGCTACGTGACGGCGAACAGTCGCCACGCACATCGTTTAGCTACGAAGACAAACGCGAGATCGCAGCGATCCTGGACGACATGGGTACCCACGTCATCGAGGCCGGGTTCCCCGTCAACTCCGACGCGGAGTTCGAGGCCGTCCGGGACATCACCGAAGCCAGTTCGGTGACAGTCTGTGGGCTGGCGCGCGTCGTCGAGAAGGACATCGAGGCCGCCCTCGATGCCGGTGTGGATCTGGTCCACACGTTCGTCTCGACGAGCGACGTTCAGCTACAGGACTCCATGCACGCCACCCGCGAAGAGGCCTTGCAGAGCGCCGTCGACTCCGTCGAGCGCATCACGGAGGCCGGCGCGGAGTGCATGTTCTCGCCGATGGACGCCACGCGCACGGACGAGGACTTCCTCGTCGACGTGATCGAGGCCGTCTCCGAGGCGGGCACCGACTGGATCAACATTCCCGACACCTGTGGCGTCGCGACGCCACGCCGGTTCTACGACCTCATCGAGATGGTCGATTCCAAGACCGACGCCCGCATCGACGTGCACACGCACGACGACTTCGGGCTGGCGTCGGCAAACGCCATCTCCGGCTACGAGGCGGGCGCGGCACAGGCACAGGTCAGTGTCAACGGTATCGGCGAGCGCGCCGGTAACGCGGCCTACGAAGAGGTCGTGATGGCACTGGAGAGCCTGTACGACGTGGATACGGGGATCGACACGACGCGCATCACCGAACTCTCCGCGATCATCGAGGAGAAGTCGGGCATCGACGTGCCCGCGAACAAACCGGTGGTGGGCACCAACGCATTCTCCCACGAGAGCGGCATCCACGCCGCGGGCGTCATCGAGAACTCCGACACCTTCGAGCCGGGCGTCATGACCCCCGAAATGGTCGGGGCCAAGCGCCAGCTCGTGCTGGGCAAGCACACCGGCCAGCACTCGGTCCGAGAACGGCTCGTCGACGCGGGCTACGACCCGACCGAAGAACAGGTCCGGGAAGTCACCCGGCGCGTCAAGGACTACGGCGCAGAGAAGAAGCGAGTCACGATGGAGGAACTGGTTCGCTTCGCCGACGACATCGGCGTCCCCGAGGCCCAAGAGGAGGTCAGGGTCTAGGGATGCCCGTTCGACCGGTTCGCACACGTGGGAAGCGGCAGGTATCGCTCACTGTGGGGTGTGTGGCTCGCGAGAACCGCGCCGTTCGCCAGCATCTATCACAGAAACCTTATTATCTGGCGCGCACTGACGTTCGACGTGATGACGGCGCAGGCTCGGTCCCGGGTTCGAACCGTGGACAGCCGCGCATCCGTACTTCTTCGCGACGGTATTGTAGGGGCTGTATAGCCCCCATACCACTTCTCTCCACGACCGTCGGACCGATTTTCCACCATTCACAGGAGGCTCCAGCAATGCACGACCACAGACACACGACACGGTATCGATTACAGACGAACGCGAGGTGTGACCGATGAGCGAACGCGCGTCGGTCCAGCAGGAGGAAGCGACCGAGGAATCAGCCGACGAAGACCAGACACCCGTCACGACGGGCGCACAGTCGGTCGTCCGCGCGCTCGAAAACGCCGGCGCGGAGTACGTCTTCGGCGTCCAGGGCGGGGCGATCATGCCCGTCTACGACGCGCTGTACGACTCCGATATCAACCACGTGACGATGGCTCACGAGCAGGGGGCCTCACACGCCGCCGACGCGTACGGCGTCGTCTCGGGCGAACCCGGCGTCTGCTTTGCCACGTCCGGCCCGGGCGCGACCAATCTGGTCACCGGGCTGGCCGACGCTAACATGGACTCGGACCCGGTCATCGCGCTCACAGGACAGGTCCCGACGAGCTTCGTGGGTAACGATGCCTTCCAGGAGACCGACACCGTCGGCATCACCCAGCCAGTCACCAAGCACAGCTACTTCGCCGACGACGCCGACACCGTCGGTGACGATGTGGGCGAAGCGTGGGCACTCGCCAACGAGGGTCGCCAGGGACCGACGCTGGTCGACCTCCCGAAAGACATCACGAAGGGCGAGACCGACGTGGAACCGAGCGCGCCCCAGAAACCGGACACCTACGACGTGCCCGAGGAGCCAGACGACGAGAACGTCCAGGAGGCCGCGGACGTGCTGGCGGCTGCCGACAAGCCGGTGATCCTCGCAGGTGGGGGCGTCATCAAGGCCGACGCCAGCGACGCCTTGCGTGACTTTGCCTTCGAGTACGAGATTCCGGTCGTCACCACGATGCCCGGCATCGGCAGTTTCCCGGAGGACCACGAACTGTCCCTGGAGTGGGCCGGCATGCACGGCACCGGCTACGCCAACATGGCGATCACCAACACTGACTGCATGCTGGCGATCGGGACGCGCTTCGACGACCGCCTGACCGGTGGCGTCGAGACGTTCGCGCCCGACGCGGACATCATCCACGTCGACATCGACCCGGCCGAGATCAGCAAGAACATCCACGCGGACTACCCGCTGATCGGCGACGCACGGGCCGCGCTCCGACAGCTCTACGACGCCATGCCGTCGGCACCGGACGCCGACGAGTGGCGCGAGCAGTGTCAAGAGTGGAAAGCGGAGTATCCCATGTCCTACGAGACGCCCGACGACGAGCCGCTGAAGCCCCAGCACGTCGTCGAGACGTTCTCGGACGTGACCGACGACGACACCATCGTCTGTACCGGCGTCGGCCAGCATCAGATGTGGGCCTCCCAGTTCTGGGAGTACACCGAACCCCGCACCTGGGTCTCCAGTCACGGACTGGGGACGATGGGCTACGGCGCGCCCGCTGCCATCGGCGCGAAACTGGCCGCACCCGATCAGGAGGTCGTCTGCTTCGACGGCGACGGCTCGTTCCTGATGACGGTGCAGGAACTCTCGGTCGCGGTCCGAGAGAACCTCGATATCACGTACGTCGTCCTCAACAACGAGGCCGTCGGGATGGTCCGCCAGTGGCAGGACGCCTTCCACGAGGGCCGACGGATGGCCTCGGAGTACCCGTGGATCCCCGAATTCGACAAGCTCGCCGAGGCCTTCGGCGCACGCGGATTCCGACTCGAAGACTACGACGACGTCGAGGAGACCATCCAGGCGGCTCGCGAGTACGATGGTCCCTCGGTCATCGACGCGATCATCGACCCCGCAGAGAACGTCTACCCGATGGTTCCGAGCGGCGGCGACAACGGACTGTTCGCACTCAACGAAGGACATCTGGACCAGCTATGACAGGAGGAATGCCAGGGCCGGCCCCGGACGAGCGAAAGCGTCCGCAGGGGCGGCGCAACACGCAGGGAATTCGTATCGACCTCGAAGCGGAAGTGACCCACGAGCCACGACAGGCCGTGCTCTCCGCGCTGGTGAAACACGAGCCGGGCGTCCTCTCGGAGGTGTCGAGCCTCTTCAGCCGCCGGCAGTTCAACATCGAGAGCCTGACTGTCGGGCCGACGCAGGACGGTGACGTGGCACGGATGACCATCGTCATCGAGGAACCCCAGCCGGGCATCGAGCAAGCCAAGAAACAGCTGGCGAAGCTCGTGCCGACGATCTCGGTGCGCGAACTCGATCAGGCCAACACTCGACGCGAACTCGCCCTGATCAAGGTCAGTGGCGAGAAGCCCGACGACGTGAACGCCGTCGCCGAGATGTACGGCGGACAGGCCGTCGACGTGACCACCGACTCCGTGACGGTCGAACTGACGGGGAGCAAGCAGAAGATCGACGCGGCCATCGACGCCTTCGAGCAGTTCGAGGTGCAGGAAGTGGTCCGAACTGGAACCGCAGCACTTGAGAGAGGGGCCGACACACTGGAGAACGATGACTGACGAATTTACCACCGAAGTATACTACGAAGACGACGTCGACGAATCGTACATCGAAGACAAGACAGTCGCGATCCTGGGCTACGGGAGTCAGGGCCACGCACAGGCTCAGAACCTTGCCGACAGCGGTGTCGATGTCGTCGTCGGCCTGCGTGAGGGATCGTCCTCGCGCGCCGCCGCCGAGGAAGACGGACTGCGCGTCGCGACACCCGCCGATGCCGCCGCAGACGGTGACATCGTCGTGTTGCTCGTGCCCGACACGATCCAGCCCGACGTGTACGACCAGATCGAGGACGGCCTCGAAGCCGGTGACACGCTCCAGTTTGCCCACGGCCTGAACATCCACTACGGCCAGATCGAACCCTCCGAGGACGTGGACGTGACGATGGTCGCACCGAAATCGCCCGGCCACCTCGTGCGCCGGACCTACGAGCGCGGCGAAGGGACCCCCGGCCTGATCGCCGTCGAACAGGACGCGACCGGCGACGCTCGCGCCGAAGCACTCGCCTACTCCGAGGCTGTCGGCTGTGCGCGTGCCGGCGTCATCGAGACGACGTTCCAGGAAGAGGTCGAGACCGACCTGTTCGGCGAGCAGGCCGTCCTCTGTGGCGGTGTCACCGAGATGGTCAAGGTCGGCTTCGAGACGCTCGTCGACGCGGGCTACGCCCCGGAGATGGCCTACTTCGAGTGTCTGAACGAACTCAAACTCATCGTCGATCTGATGTACGAGGGCGGCCACATGGAGATGTGGAACTCCGTCTCCGACACCGCCGAGTACGGCGGTCTCACCCGCGGTGAGGAAGTCATCAACCGCGAGGGCATGGAGAAGGTCCTCGAAGAGGTCCAGAACGGCGAGTTCGCTCGCGAGTGGATCCTGGAGAATCAGGCGAACCGACCATCCTACAAGCAGTACCGAGCAGCCGAACAGAACCACCAGATCGAGGAAGTCGGCGGCCGACTGCGCGAACTGTTCGCGTGGGACGGCGACGAGGACGCCGACAAAGCCGAAGCACCAGCAGACGACTGACATGAGCAACATGCGAGACGTGGATCACACGCATCCACACACGAACGAATCGTTCGGCGCGGCCTTCCGTCGCGGCCCGACAGTGGTCGCGGATGGAGGAGCAGCCGACGCCGAAGACGAAGAAGCGTCGACGATGGAAGACGTCGACCACGAATCCCCGAGTGAAGGCGCGACACGTGCTTTCGAGCGTGGGACCGAAGGACGGACGGATTCAGTATGAGTTCCGATAGACATTCCTGCTCGCTGCGCTGTGCGGTCGCCGGCGCTGTCAGCGCCGGCTGCCAGAGGGACCTACGGTCCCTCTCAGGCTGTGACTATCGACCTCATTCTCACTACCGGAGGTATCTCGAATGAGTCAGGGAACGCTGTACGACAAGGTCTGGGACCGGCACAAAGTCACGACGCTGCCCAACGGGCAGGATCAGCTGTTCGTCGGGCTGCACCTCATCCACGAGGTCACCAGCCCGCAGGCGTTCGGGATGCTCCGCGAGCGCGACATCGAGGTCGCGCGGCCGGACCTGACGCTGGCGACGGTCGACCACATCGTCCCGACGGCCAATCAGGACCGGCCGTACGGGGACGACGCGGCCGAGAACATGATGTCGGAACTGGAAGCGAACGTCCGCGACGCGGGGATCGAGTTCCTCGATCCGACGAGTGGCGAGCAGGGCATCGTCCACGTCGTCGGCCCGGAGCAGGGACTCACTCAGCCCGGCAAGACCATCGTCTGTGGTGACAGCCACACCTCGACCCACGGAGCCTTTGGCGCGCTGGCATTCGGGATCGGCACGTCCCAGATTCGGGACGTGCTGGCGACCCAGACCATCGCGATGGAGAAGCAGAAAGTCCGGAAGATCCAAGTCGACGGCGAACTCGGCGAGGGCGTCGAGGCCAAGGACATCATCCTCGAGATCATCCGCCGGCTGGGAACCGAGGGCGGCGTCGGCTACGTCTACGAGTACGCCGGCGAGGCCATCGAGAACCTCGATATGGAAGGTCGGATGTCGATCTGTAACATGTCCATCGAGGGTGGCGCTCGCGCGGGCTACGTCAATCCCGACGAGACCACCTTCGAGTGGCTCGAAGGGACCGACTACTTCCAGGAGAACCCCGAGAAGTTCGAGGAACTCAAGCCGTACTGGAAGTCGATCCAGTCCGACGACGACGCCGAGTACGACGACGTGGTCCACATCGACGCGAGCGAACTTGACCCCGTCGTCACGTGGGGGACCACGCCCGGACAGGGCGTCGGTATCGACGATCCGATCCCGGCACCGGAAGACCTCGCCGACGACAAGGTCGACACCGCTCGGCGCGCACAGGAGCACATGCGCGTCACGCCCGGCGAGACGATGAACGGCTACGAGATCGACGTTGCCTTCCTCGGCTCGTGTACCAATGCGCGCCTGCCGGACCTGCGACGGGCCGCAAGCATCGTCGAGGGCCGGCAGGTCGACGACGACGTGCGTGCGATGGTCGTCCCCGGCAGCCAGCGCGTGCAGGAAGCCGCCGAGGAGGAAGGCCTGAAGGACATTTTCGAGGACGCAGGCTTCGACTGGCGCAACGCCGGCTGTTCGATGTGTCTGGGCATGAACGAAGACCAGCTAGAGGGCGACGAAGCGAGTGCGTCCTCGTCGAACCGGAACTTCGTCGGCCGTCAGGGGAGCAAGGACGGCCGCACGGTCCTGATGAACCCCCAGATGGTCGCTGCGGCGGCCATCAACGGGGAGGTCTCTGACGTGCGCGAACTGGAGGAGGTGACCACTGCATGAGCCGCGAGACGCTATGCGTCTCGGGATGGCGAACCGGTGTTAGCGAGGGACTCCGTCCCTCGGACCATTCGAGCGGGCACAGCCCGCGAGAAGATACCGGTGAGCTCGCCATGCGGTCCACTCCGAGCGAAGCGACGGAGGTGGCCGCATGACGACCGAGGAGATTCCAGCGGTCGACTACGTCGAAGGCACGGGCGTCCCGATCCGGGGCAACGACATCGACACCGACCAGATCATCCCGGCGCGGTTCATGAAGGTCGTCACCTTCGACGGCCTGGGCGAGTTCGCCTTCTTCGACCTGCGCTTCGACGACGACGACAATCAGAAGGACCACCCGTTCAACGAGGAGCGCTTCGAGGGTGCGAACGTCCTCGTCGTCAACAACAACTTCGGCTGTGGCTCCTCTCGCGAGCACGCCCCACAGGCCCTGATGCGCTGGGGCATCGACGCCATCATCGGCGAGGGCTTCGCCGAGATTTTCGCCGGTAACTGTCTGGCGCTCGGGATCCCGACCGTGACGGCGGACCACGAGACGATCAACGCCCTCCAGCAGTGGGTCGACGACAACCCCGACGGCGAGATCGAAGTCGATGTCGAGGCCGAAACGGTCACCTACGGCGGCAACGAGATCGGCGTCAACGTCGACAACGCCCAGCGACAGGCCCTCGTCGAGGGTATCTGGGACACGACGGCACTGATGAAGTCCAACGAGAACGCCATCGCCGAGACGGCCGACTCGCTGCCCTACGTCGACGGGACGCGATCGACCGGTCAGTCCGACTGATCGAGTCACTGCGTTTTCTACTCCCGTCTGCGCTCGGTCCGTATCATCGGTCGTAATTAGTACAGGGTGACTAACGAACCGTGAGCGGTCACTCACTCCGATATGGCGACGTTCGACCACGGTGACCGGACCGCGGTGTCTGGACTGGTAATGACCGGTCGCGTGCTGTTGATTCTGGCCTTTACCGGTATCGAGACCGCTGCCCTCGGCATCTGGCTCTCGATCGTGGACGGTGTGGCGAGCACGTCGCTGACCGCGGCCGTGGGACTGGGCGTCCTCGTCGTCGGACTGGTGATCGAACACCTGCTGACCGACGTGACGATCAACGGACTGCATCTCTCGACCCCGATCTGGACGACCGTCGGCTTCAGCCTCTCCGAAGCGGTTCTGTGGATGATTTGGCTGACGACCGCAGCCGAGGCCACGGCCCCGGGCGGGTTCGTGCTGGCCGCGACCGTCTTCGCCGTCTCGCTCATGCCCCAGCACACTATCGAGGACAACGCCCTTCGGGGTGATAGCCCGTTCTCGTCGCTCCTCGATCTGGGCACGATCGGCTTCAGTGTCATCAAGTCGGTCGGGGCGACGATCTGGCTGGTCCTCGTCTGGAATCCGGCGGTCCTGCTGGACCGACTGCCGGGTGTCTCACTCGCCGGCGTCGACACTGCCGCCGTCGGTCTCGCCGTGCTCGTGCTCGCGCTGTTCGTCGAGCACACCATCGCAGTCACGTACGCTCGCGGCCGATGACCCACCGCTCTCGGCGTCGCCGATGGCAGTCTTCCGACACGATCAGCTATCGGAACCCTCTTTTCGGCCGCCGCGAGACAATCTGGCATGACTCACGAGATTGCCGTCATCCCCGGCGACGGGATCGGACAGGAGGTCACACCCGCGGCCGTCGAGGTACTGGAAGCGCTTTCTATCGACTTCGAGTTCGTCGAAGCCGAGGCCGGCGACGCAGTGAAAGCGGAAACGGGCGAAGCGCTGCCCGAGGCGACCCGCGAGATCGCCGCCGACGCCGACGCGACCCTGTTCGGTGCAGCGGGCGAGACCGCTGCGGACGTGATCCTCCCGCTCCGGCAGGTCGTCGGTTCCTTTGCCAACGTCCGCCCCGCGGTCGCCTATCCCGCGCTCGATGCGGTCCAGCCAGACACCGATCTCGTGTTCATCCGCGAGAACACCGAGGGCGTCTACAAAGGCATCGAGAGCCAGATCACGGACGGCGTCACCACCTGCACTCGCGTCATCACGGAGGAGGCCTCCGAGAAGATCGCACAGTTCGGCTTCGACTACGCGAAAGACAACGGCTACGACGACGTGACCATCGCACACAAGGCCAACGTCATGCGTGAGACCGACGGCCTGTTCCTCGACAGAGCCGAAGCTGTCGGCGAGGACCGCGGTGCCGACTACGACACCGCGCTGATGGACGCGCTCGCGATGCACCTCGTCATGCATCCCGAGGACTACGGCGTCGTCATCTGTCCGAACCTCGCCGGTGACATGCTCTCTGATCTCGCCGCTGGACTCGTCGGTGGTCTCGGTCTCCTGCCCAGCGCCAACGTCGGCGAGGACAACGCGCTGTTCGAACCGGTCCACGGCTCCGCGCCCGACATCGCGGGTAAGGGCGTCGCCAACCCCGCTGCGATGATCCTCTCGGCCGCGATGCTGCTCGATCATCTGGGCTACGACGACGAGGGCGACCGTGTCCGAGCGGCCGTCGAGGGGACCCTCGAAGACGGGCCGACGACACCGGACCTGGGTGGCTCCGCCTCGACCGAGGAAGTCACCGCGGCCGTCGTCGACCGACTCTGAAGCGGCCGAGCGACTTCGTCCCCAGTTTCGCGCAGAAACGAACAGCAACGATAGAAAGTAGTAAGTCGGCCGGTGACGAACCTCCGTCAAATGCTGCCAGCCGAGCGCAAGCGACGGATCGTCGAACTCGTCACCGAGCGTGACGGCTGTTCGGTCGCCGATCTCTCGTCCGAACTGGACTTCTCGAAGGCGACGATCCGGCGTGACCTGCAGGAACTCGAAGACAGCGGCCGGATCGAGCGATCCCACGGCGGGGCGGTCCCGGCGGCGTCAGTCGGCCGTGAGCGATCCTACGGCCAGCGCGAAGTCGATCGACTGCCCGAAAAAGAGGCCATCGCCGGCCGCGCCGTCGAACTGCTCGACGACGCCGGTGTCGTCTCGTTCGACGCTGGCACGACGACGATGGCGGTGGCCCGCGCAGTGCCCGGCGACGCCCGCTTCGAGGCGGTGACGAACATGCCGGATCTGGCGACTACCCTGCTGGAGAAGGGCATCGAGGTGACGGTCACCGGCGGGACGCTCCGCCCGACGACGCGGGCGCTCGTCGGCCCGACAGCCGAATCCTTCCTCGACAGTCACCACGTCGACTTGCTTTTCATCGGGACGAACGGACTGGACGCCGAGACCGGCCTGACGACGCCCAACGAAGCCGAAGCAGCCGTCAAATCCCGACTGGTCGACCACGCCGGTCGCGTCGTGCTCGTCGCCGACGGCTCGAAGTTCGACGAGCAGTCGTTCGTCACCTTCGCCGCCCTCGACGACATCGACACGCTCGTCACCGAAGCGACCCCGAAAGGGGTACTCGCCGATGCGCTGACCGATGCCGGTGTCACTGTGGTGGAGGCAGAGTCGTGATCCTGACTGTCACCTACAATCCCGCGGTCGACCAGACGATGACGTTCGACGACCCGCTGGCGTCGGCGACGGTCAACCGAGCGACCGACACACGATTCGACGCCGGGGGCAAGGGTATCAACGTCTCGCAGTTCCTGACTGCACTCGACACGGAAACGGTCGCGACCGGCTTGCTCGGGGGCTTCACCGGACAGTTCATCACCGAGCAGTTGGCGGCCGCCGGAATCGAGACGGCCTTCGTCGAGACCGACGCGCCGACACGGCTCAACACGACCGCGCTGGCCGACGGCACGGAGTACAAACTCAATCAGTCCGGTCCTACCGTCGACGGGTCGGCCGTCGACGACCTGCTCGACCGCATCGCGGCACACGATCCCGAACACGTCCTCGTCGGTGGGAGCCTCCCGCCGGGACTCGACACCGACGCCATCGATCGGATCGCCGCCGCGGGACCGTGGCAGACGACCGTCGACGTGGGCGGCGACCTGCTTCAGTCGCTCGATGGTTCCTACGCACTGTGCAAGCCCAATCGCGAGGAACTCGCCGCTGCGACCGGGGACGCGGTCGAGACCGTCGAAGACTGCGTCGCGGCCGCGGAACGACTCTGCCGACGGGGATTCGAACGGGTCGTCGCCTCCCTCGGCGCGGACGGAGCAATCCTCGTCGGACCGGACGGAGCCGTCCACGCTGAACCGCTCGTCGTCGACGTCGTCGACACGGTCGGGGCCGGCGACGCCTTGCTCTCGGGGCTCCTTGCGGCGCTCGAACGCGGTGAGGACGACGAACTCGCACTGGTGACCGGTGTCGCCGTCGCGTCCCGAGTGGTCGCGCAGGCGGGCACCGGCGTGCCGGATCTCGATGAGGTGTTCGAGGAACGTGGGGCCGTCGCGACCCGGCGGCTGTAGCCGCTCTCAGAACTTCGATTCGTACGTGTCGACGAACGCACGGACCATCTCGTAGGCCGGCGGGTCGCCGTGGCGCACGAACGAGCCAGCGACGGCGTTGCCGACGACGACCGCCCCGGCGGGGTCGACGCCGGCGACGAGTGCCAGCGCCAGACCGGCGTTGAAGTGATCACCGGCGCTGGTGGTCAGTTCGGGGTCCTCGACTGCGGGGACGGCGACGCTCGTCGTCTCGTCGTCGGTGACGACCAGCGAGCGGTCGACGCCGTGGGCGACGAACAGGGTGGCGTCGAGCGCCTCGAAGACTGTTCTTGCCTGTGTTTCCAGCGGCGCGTCGGCGCGGTCGTCGTCGCCGTAGGTCGCGGCGAGGACCTGCGTCTCGGCGCGGTTGGCAGAGACCACGACGCGGGTCCGGTCGGCGAGGCGACCGATGGCGTCCTCGCCGCTGTGTAAGCGCGCTTCGTCGAGCTTTCGCACGTCACCGGGGTCGACCAGCACTGTCTCCGGTGGGTCGTCGAGATCGCCCCAGAGACCGGCGATGCCATCGAGCACGTCCGGCAGGTCCGGTGTCTCTGCCCAGTAGCCCGTACCAAGCAGTGCCGCGCCGTCGATCGACGAGCGGAGGCGTTCGCGGCCGATCCGCTCGGTGAGCGTCGCCCAGTCCAGCGTCATCGTGTCGCCGTTCTCGATGAGCATGAGTTTGCCGTCGTCGAACTCGACGGCGTCGGTGTAGCCCGGTTCGCCGAGCGTGTGCAGGTCGTAGTCGGCGAACTCGTCGGCGAACACGTCGAGCACTGGATCGCCGTACATCCCGATCAGCACCGGATCGAAGCCCCAGTGACCGAAGGCGCGCGCGAGGTGGCTGGTGTGCCCGCCGGTGCGGGTGCCACGTTGCAGCCACTCGACAGACAGGGAGCTGTCGGCGTCGACGGAGGTCTGGACGCGGTCGCCGAAGCCAGCGAGTGTGTCGAGTCGGTCGTAGTGCTCCGGGTCGTGGCGGTCCGCGACGACCTCGCGGACCCGGTCGACGTAGCCATCGAAGCCGAAGACGACCCGTCCGGCGGGTGGGACCGCCGGAAGCTGTGACTGAGCCGTCGCGACTGCGGCGGCCGTCGCGTCGTCGGAAGAATCCATGTGCAGTCTCTTGTCCCCGTTCCTTTAGAGTACTTCGTCGACGCTCGCGCCCTCGAAGACGACCTGCTCCAGTTTGTCGAGGATGTCGAACGGTTCCTCGCGCTGCCAGACGTTGCGTCCGACGGCCAGTCCGGCGACGCCGGCGTCCATACACGAGGCGACGAGTTCGAGGAACGCTCGGTCCGAGGTCTTCGAACCCCCGGACAGGAGGACGCCCGTGTCGCCTGCGGCATCGACCGCGTGGGCCATCGCGGCCTGACTGCGTGGATATTTCACTTTCACGAAGTCGCCGCCGAGTTCGAGACCGATACGGGCTGCGTAGGCGATGGTGTCGCGGCTCCGGTGTTCTTTGATCGCCTGTCCGCGCGGATAGGACCACATCGCGACCGGGATGTCGAGTTCGCGTGCCCGCTCCTGTACGGGCATGAAGTCCTCGAACATCCGAGGCTCGTCGTTGACGCCGGGGTAGATGGTGTAGCCGATGGCGTCCGCCCCCAGTTGCGCGGCGTAGTCGACCGACCAGTTCTGGGGCGAGTACGGTTCGCCCATCCAGAGATCGGAGCCGCCGTTGAGTTTCGCCAGCAGATTCACGTCGTCGTCGTAGCTCGGATAGTACGTTTCAGTCAGTCCCTTGCCGACCGCGAGCGCCGTGACGGCGTCGTGGGTCGCCATCTCGAACACCTCGGTCGGATCGAGTCGTTCCTCGACGCCGCTGAACTGCTTGGGACCGTGTTCGAGCCCGTGATCGTGTGCGAGGACGATCGTCTTGCCGTTGCGAACGAGTGGGGAGTCACTGCCGACGTGCATGCGCCGAACTTGGAAGAACGATCACAAAGCGTTTTCGAATATGATCGTTTTGTACTGGATATGATTGGGAATCCCTTCGACCGACGGTCGCGCCGCTGTTCGACGCGAGTCCATCGAGAAGAGCGGCGTGTCAGGACTGTTCTGCCTGCTGGCAGATCGAACTCCAGCGCCCGTTGGCTTCGAGTTTCTCCTGCAGGAGGTCGGCGTACTTGTTCGCCAGTTGCTCTGCTTCGTCGAGTCGTTCGTCATCGCCGCTCCCACCGAGTCCGAGCGCGTCCTTCACGCCGCCCAGAATGCCACCGCCGGAGCCACCGCCCCCGCCGGCCTGCCCACCGCCGCCCATCGGTCCCTGCTGGGCGATGCGGTCGAGTTCCGGCATGATCGTCGGCAGGTTCGACGTGTCGGGGACGATCTCCGCAGTCTCGGGGTCCTCGGGGTTCTCGATCTCGAACTCCAGGGCCGTCATGACGAGACTCCACTGCTGATTGGAGAACGACGACGCCGTCACCCGGTCGTTGAATTCGTTGTCGAGTTGCATCCGCTCTGCGGCGATAGCACTGGTCCAGTCGGCACTCATAGCCCACACTTCGGTCGGCCATCGTTTGAGCCTTTCCCGAAAAACGTCGCAGATCGACCACAGGGGACCGCTCTAGAAGGCGTCGCCTTCGAGCGTGATGTCGGCGTGGAGACCCTCGTCGAGCGCAGCGTGGACGTGACAGATCTCCTCACCGAGTTCGGCGATTTCGTCCTCGTCGCCGCTGATGTCGGTCTCGACCTGAATATCGAACGCGACGGCTTCGAGGTCGTCGTCGTCGTCGACCGCCGCCTCGACGGTCGCCTCGACGTTGCCGAGGTCGTCGTAGCCCGTCTGACTGGCTGCGACGCGCAGTGCCGGGATGTAACAGGAGATGTAATCCGCCGCGAGCACCTGATTCGGCGAGGGTCCGTCCTCGCTCAGTGCGTCGACGACCAGTTCCCACTCGTCGTCGATAACGTTTCGAACGGTGTAGCCTTCCTCACACGTACTGGTGACTTCGATGTCTGCCATAGCATTCGTCCGGTCGGTGGCCTCCTCCCTAAACGTTGCCTGTCGTGGTGACCGACACGCCAGACCGGACCGTGTTTTGAAGGGGGCCGCGTTCGAACCTTCGCCATGGCACGATCTGTCGGCTTCATCGGTCTCGGAGCCATGGGCGCACCGATGGCGTGGAACCTCGACGACGAAGGGTTCGATCTCATCGTGTACAACCGGACGACCGAGCGAGAGCGACCCTTCGCCGAGGCAGGGATCAGCGTCGCCGACTCGCCGAAACACCTCACCGAGCGCGTCGACGTGGTCTGCCTGATCGTCTCGGACGGCGACGCCGTGATGGACGTACTCGAACGTCGACTTGGCGTGCTGGCCGGTGTCGACGAGGAGACCACGGTCGTCCAGATGAGTACGATCGGACGCGACCGAACGCTGGCCGCGGCAGGCGCCGTCGACGAGCACGGTGGCCGATTCCTCGACTGTCCCGTCTCTGGGACCGTCGGCCCGGCACGCGAGGGGACGCTCGTCGGTCTCGCCGGCGGTGACGACGCCGTGATCGACGACGTCGAACCGATCCTCGATGCGATGTGTGACCCGGTCGTCCGCTGTGGCGAGGTGGGTCAAGGGACGAGCATGAAACTGTTCGTCAATGCGCTGCTTGGCAACGCGATGGCCGCGTTCGCCGAGACCCTGACTTTCGGAGCGAACAACGGGCTGGCGGTCGAAGACATGCTGACCGTCGTCGAAAACGGTGCGCTCGACTCGCCGCTGTTTACTGCAAAGGGTACCCAGATCAGCGACGGCGACTACGATCCACGCTTCCCGGTCGACTACCAGTTCAAAGACCTCGACCTCGCGCTCGATCTGGCCGGGACGGAGCCGACACCGATGCACGTGACGGCCGCCGCTCGCGAACTGTTCAACGGTGCTCGGGCAGCGGGTCACGGCGAGCAGGACATGGCTGCGGTCGTCAGACAGCTCGCCGCGACGGCCGACGTGGATCTCTCGGAGTGATCGAGCGGTTCGCCGGGGCGTCGATTCAGCGACCAGTCCTGCGAACCTACGCGCCGATCTCGAACGTCTCGTCGCCCTCCAAGACCACGACTTCCGTGTCGCTCCCGGTGGCTTTCACCTCGCGACGGAAGTCGTCCGGATCCTGTTCGATCGGTGGGAACGTGTCGTAGTGCATCGGGAACGCGTACTCCACGTCGAGCCAGTCGACGGCGATGGCTGCTTGCATCGGCCCCATCGTGAAGTGATCGCCGATGGGGACCGCCGCGGCGTCCGGTTCGAGGTACGGACCGATCACTTCGCGCATTTCGGTCATCAAACCGGTGTCACCGGCGTGGTAGAACGTCGTCGACTCCTCGTCTGCGATCTGTGTCGGTCTGGTGTCCGAGATGATGAATCCCGCAGGCATCCCACCACCGGTCGCACCGTAGGACGTCTCCATCCCACTCGTGTGGTCGGCCCGGTGCATCGTCACGTACGCGTCCCCGAGTTCGACCGTCCCCCCGAGATTGAACCCGATGGTATCGTCGATACCGAAGTTGTCCTCACAGTACTCGACGACCTCCGGTAACCCGGCGACGGTCGTGTCGCGGAACCGATCGACGTCCGCGATGTGGTCCATGTGCCCGTGGGTCAACAGGACGTAGTCGGCGTCGACCTCCTCCGGGTCGAGATCCGTCACGGGGTTGTCGAAGAACGGGTCGATGAGCAGTTGGGTCTCGTCGACGACCACGTGAAACGTCGAATGACCGTGCCAGGTGATCTCCATAGTCGCCAGACGGTACTCACGGCTGTCACTTAAGCATATAGCCAACCGTCATCGGGCACGGCCGCGTCGTCTTGCGGTCCGACGACAGTGCCGTCCGAATCATACGGATTATTGTAGCGATGTACCGGGGATCGTCTACCCCGTGGCGACGATCGCCGGCAAGCAACTACAATAATCCGTATCAGTCCTCCTCGATGGCCGGGTCGGACCGCTGTTCACTCAGGTGTTCCCAGATCTCGGTACAGCCACATCCGTCGTCGACACCGTCGACGTGCTCGGGCGACGACTCGCTTCGCGACTGGTTACTCACAATGTGAGTAACTAAATCAGATCACGTACAAATACGTTTCGGCCAGTTTTTATTCCGTGGACGGGGAACAGTTGCACATGAGCGACGGGGCCGACGTGTTCGATCTCTTGGGTCTGACCGAGTACGAGGAGACTGCACTGACGGAACTCATCCGGCTTGGACAGACGACGGCACCGAACCTTGCCGAAGCGACCGGCATCCCGAAAGCCCGGATCTACGGCGTTCTCGATGCCCTCTCGGACCGGGGCTTCGTCAAGGTGATTCCGGGCCGGCCCAAAGAGTACCAGTCCAAATCACCGGCCGAGATTCTCGACCGCGCCGTCGAAAATCAGCGCCAGTCCTACGAAGACTTCGAGGCCGCGATCGAGCAGGCCCGCGAGTCCTTCCTCGACGAGTATCGACCACGCTACCAGCGCGCCAGTGAATCCATCTCGCCGACCGCCGAACTGTTTCACGTCGTCGACGTGGGCGAACCGAGCGAACGAGAAACGCGTCGGATCTACGAACAGGCGACCGAACAGGTCGTGGTGATCTCCAAAGCATTCGAATACTTTGACGCCGTGCGCCCGGCGTTCGAAGACGCTCTCGACCGTGGCGTGACGATTTCGATCTTGCTACTGGATCCCGACAGTCTTTCGGCCGAGAATCGCTCACAGCAACGATCTACCGTCGACGAACTCGCCGCGTACGACGATGTCGACGTACGGTTCAGTACCGAACAGCTCCCCTGGCGAGGGACGCTCGCCGACCCGAGCGACGAATACGACAGCGGCACGGCCATTTTGCTCGTTCAGGAGGACGACGTTCCCAATCACATGCGACAGGCAGCGATCACCGAGAACGGGGCGTTCGTCGCTGGATTACAGCGGTACTTCGAACTGGTGTGGGAGTACGAAACCATCAATCAGTGAGTGGCTCTGATAGTCTCCAGGAGGTCAAGCCGCTACTACCGCTGTATACATGTTCTCTATCGTCTAGGCGCTATTCAGACATAGATATTGGAGCAGTCTGCTCTGTTGAATCCGAAGACGGCGGCAGGATAGCGTCGCTCTGAAGGTGGAAGCGAAGCGGAGAGGGTGCATTTGCCTAAGATCAGTACCTCACAAGGCATCGCCAGTTAGCGTGACCTGAGCCACCTGTTCTGTTGTGGTGAGTCGTCGATCGTGGTTGAGCAACGCTGATCGAAGGCAGAGCTGTCGCTGTCGGCGGCGGTCAGCCGCCGACGCGACAGCGTTGCCACTTGTGAAGACGCTTGCTCGATCGGTGACTAGCGGTAGAACCGGTCGTCAGGTGGCCGGTTCGCGGGGACGGCCCGACGCACCGCGAGGGCATTCCACGCGGCCCGCCGAACCATATTCACGAACTCCTTGTACGGCCACCACCAGAGGCGACGCCCCTCGCGGCGGGGCGTCGCCACAAACTCGTAGTGCAGATACCGCCAAACGTTCTGTAGCAGTAGACTCATTACGAAGTACAGCAGTCTGACCGTCGCATCTCGCGTCGTTGTCGTCGCGATCGCTAGCTCGGACAAGCGATAGCTCGACTCGATACCGAAGCGTTTCGAGTAGTAGTATCGAGCGTCGCGTGGTGTTTCGATGAACGGCGCGTCAGCGGCGTAGCCGTGACGCGCCACGCCGTGGTCGTCGTACTTCCCGTTCAGGTACGTGCAGTCGATGTAGACGGGAAACTCGACGGTCCAGCTGTGACCGTCGAGTTTCCCTGTCAGATCGTGTTGGATGACGCGACTCCACCCTTCCGAGAGTTCCTGCTGAATCGTCTCACCCCATCGGATGATCGGCATCACATAGGCGTAGTTGTGTGCCTGTAGTAACCTGAGACACTTGCTGTCGTAGAATCCACGGTCGAGGTAGACGGCCTTGATCTCGGCGTCAAGGCCGTCGAGTACTCCAAGAAACTCGGCGAGGACGCTGCTGGCGGTGTCGCCGTCTTCGAGACGGCGCACCGCCAGCGTGTGCCGTTTGTTCTTCACACGCGCGTAGAGTGTGGCGTAGGCGTGGAACGCGGTGGTTCCGCGCTTGGCCTCGGAGTGGTGGAGGCTGTCTGTCTCGTCTTCGTCACCGTAGTAGGGCCGCAGGTGGAGGTCTGCACAGACCTCCACCTGCTCGGGGAGGAGTTCGGCGATATCTCGTCGGAGGAGTGTGTTAGCGATTCGTTCGAGCCGTTCCGGCTCGAACTTCGTCCGCAGATGGTAGCAGATCGTGTTCGCAGGCGGTGAGTCCTCACTGGAACTACAGAGCGTAGAGACCGAGGTCCCGTCGGCGCACGCGCCGACGAGGACCTCGTAGATGTCCTCAGCTTCGATTTCAGCATTATCGCCGAGGTCAAGATCGATTTCATCGCTGAGCGTGTTGACGAGAAAGTTAAGGATCTGGTCTTCGTGGATTTCATTGTCTGCTTGCTTGGTCTTGAACACACCATCAGCAAGCAGACGTTCTAACTAACCGGCTTTGTGAGGTACTGAAGATACTCTTCCGCTTCGTTAAGCAAGCCGCATCGCTGGCTCAAAAACGCTGTGCCGCCAGCCCCACGGCGGTGGTGAGTGACCCGGCTGACAACGGATTTGCGGATTGGCAGCACCTGACGCTGCACTTTTTGCGGATTCACATGGACGTGAGCTACCGCGAGATCGTCGATTGGGCAAGCGAAACGGATCGTGTCCGCGGTCTGTTACAGTTGGCGCGAACGGCATTTCCGGCACCCTCGACGCTGTGGTGGTCCTTCGAGCGGGTGCCAATTCGTATCTGGCGGCAACTGCTCCGTCGGTCAGCGACCGCCTGCGATCCCGGCGACCACGGGGCGATCGATGCCACGTTTTTCGACCGCGAAGCGGCATCCAGCCACTACGTCAACCGGTCGTATCGCCACATACGGACGCTGAAAACGACGGCCCTGGTCGATACGGTGTCGTGTTTCTCGGCCATCAAGCGCCGGTTCGGGTCCGCTGTCGGGCCGAGCGCTTGGTACCGCGAATTCCGAGAACTGGTGCTCACCGTCGCTGTCTCCAACCTCGAACAAGCCATCAAAGAGTGATCGCTACGCCCTCTGTGGATTCAACAAGGCAGAACAGTCAACATTGGCGACTGATTAGAAGTCCTCGCGCCAGATATCCAGATTGCGGCCAGTAATATCTTCGACAGCTGATATCTCTGGTTCGAAGGCATCATACAGGTATGACCGTACATTCGAATCTATCTCGGGGTATCCCGTTCGGAGATTTAGATAATATACAATTTCTCCAATACCGGTCCACTGGAGGTAGTCATGGTAGATCTCGTTCAGTCGCAGGTTCTTCGGAGTCTTCGTCTTATTTTTTTTTCGATCTGTGTTACCCCATTGTTTGGCTGACTCAACGTTCAGGAATTCGCAGATACGATTCAACGCTTTCGGTGGGTCTTGAATCCACTCCTCAAATATGAGTATGAGAACCTGCTCTTCATCGAATAGTTCGAACCATTTGTCCAAGTGTATTGAGTACTGGTTCTTGTAGAACCAGCACATTGCGGTCTCACGATGATTCCGCTCTCCTTCGATTTCGGCCTTAATGGCTTCATTAAACGGATAGACACGTTCGCGACCCTGGCGGACATTCTTCCAGTACTGTGAGTAGGCACGTGAGACCGGGTTTCTCAGGGTGAACACGATTTTTACATTCGGGTAGTGTCGTCTGATCCGTGACGGTGGATCTTCATCCGTGTCAAACCTGAACTCACGGTCTTGATTGAAGCCGATACCGCGGTACCAGTATGGTGGCGACATCTCTCCGACCGCCGACTCGCCGTCGTAACCAGAATACTGCCGTTCATAATAGTCGATCCCCCGATCATAGTTCTCATCACGATCGAAAAAGCGAAGCTCCTTCTTTCGTGGTATGAAGATATCATTATGATCAGAAAGGTAGTCGTGGAGAGTCGTTGTCCCGGCCCGTGAGACACCCGGAACAAGAAAAGTCGGATGTGTGCCATCGGTCATGCTCTAGAACTCCCTTGCCTCTGGTAATTACCTTTCGCAGTTCACTTCGACTGGCTCGACCCGTCAAAGCGAGGGAGACGAAAACGGACTGAGACAAACTTCGACGCAGAAAGGCGTCGCGAAACCGTTGTTACAGCGGCGTCGAACCCTGCGTGTTTTACCGCCCGAACTACCCTGTCAGAATAGTCACCATATGGATACGAAAACTGTGTCACCGGTTCATTTAGCGCCTCTTCTAGTGTCGACTTCGCTCGCTGTACGTCCTTACGACAGTTATCTCTATTCAGCGCTGTTAACGGGACGTGCTCGTAGCCATGAGCACCAATCTCGATCAAGGGGCTGGCAGCTAACTCGCATAACTCGGCTGTCTGCAACATTCGAGGGACACCATCCGGCTCACCGTCAATCGCTTCGACGACTCTCTTACGGACACTCTCTCGTTCAAACTTGAGGGAATGGCGCAATTCTTCGTACGTTCGACGCCGGCTCTTTTCGGTATCGAGTATCCGATTGATTTCCCATCCATCTACATTAATGTCTACCCGCGACACGTTAGACAGTTTCGATGCGAGCCTATACTCGTAGGGTGCTACACCGTCAAGGTACTTGCCCGCGACGTACACTGTTGCGGGAGCATTGTTCCGCTCCAGGACCGGCAACGCTTCGGTCAAATTATCCTGAAATCCGTCGTCGAACGTGATGGCCGCCGTCGGTCGTGTCGGTAGCTGACCGTCGCGACACATGGCGAGAATTCTGCTCAGCGGGCGAACGTCGTACTCGTCGGTGATCTGCTCGACCTGTCTCTCGAACGTCTCGGGTGTCACAGCATACTCCCACGGCCCCCAACCCCTTGTTGCTTCGGTGTGGACGCTGTGATACATGAACACGGAGACTGGTACCTTTCTCCCAAGGCGAAAACCGACTTCATCGATAACCAGAGAAAGAACCTGCGGAACGTTGTACATGTTAGTAGTCGACGTATTTGAACCAGTCTGAGAAGTCACGTCCAGTCCGAGTCTCGAGTTCTTTCGTCTTCGGAAGGAACACCTCTTCAAGCCGACGCCGTGTCTCTGGATTCATACCCCTCTCATACTCCGACTCCGAGCTGAACGGATTGCTCAAACCACCCTGCTGAACGAACTTGTGAACTGGTCGGAGGGCGCGTTTGGTCGGTTCGCCCGCACGACGGTAGGCAATGTTCACGGCTCTGTAGTAGAGTTCGTCGACGACCTCGATACCCGAACTCCAGCGCGCGTCGTTGACCTTCTTATCGAGAATCGAAGGGGTAAACGACGGCTCCGCTCCGACGAATTCGTACACCTCTCGGATGAAAGATGCATCATCGGCTACAAGATCATCAAAGTACATTAATTTGAGTTGGTCGGCGCCGAACTCAGACTCGAAGCGTGCTATATGGTCAACATACATCCCCGGTCTGATCCAGTTCTCGTAGAGGTCGTAGTTCTCGAACACTTCTTCGAATTCGAAAGAGATCTTCCCCTTCGACTTCTCATGCCAATAATGTGAAAAGGCCCGATCGACAGGGTTGCGAAGCGAGAAAATCACTTTTGCATTGGGGTTCAATTCTGCCAACCGCTCGGGTACCGCTTCACATCGGATGTACGATGGAGTCTCCTCACCGATAACGGAGTACGAATCCGTGTCGTCGGGAAAGTGTTTCTGATACCACTCAGTTCCGCGGTGGTACTCCATGTCGAAGTAGTGTACCGAGTCGGTAGCGGGTACATACACATCCGGGTGCTCGGCTAGACCCTCGTACATCCAGGTCGTCGCACACTTCTGTGGACCCACGATGACGAAGTCGGGTACCCATTCGCCGGTATCAGTATCTGACAGGGAACTCATAGTATCTCTGAGACCGTAACCGAGGCCACGCCCAGGCTTGGTTTATACTTTCTGAAGCATTCGTCTTTAGTTAGCTTTCACACCTCGGTTGTGTAGCGATAGCGAGCGTCTCTTGTAAGATCGGTCGTTGCTGGTGAATCTTCTGTGCGTCGTCGATCAGCCGTTCCAGCAACGGCAGTGGCGAGTAGCCGAGGTACTCGCCGAGTTCGTGGAGGATGAGCTGGGCGTGCGACCGGAAGGTCGCCGCCCAGCGTTCCGGCAGAAACACGATCTCATCGTCGGCCTGTTCGGTGACCAGATCCAACAGTTCACGACTCACTAACAGCGACAGCAACGCCGCGTACAGCAATATTTCCACGACAACCGGGTTTCTCGTGTCGAATTCGTCCAGTTCATACTGTGTCTTCAGCTCACGGAACAACGTTTCTACCTCCCATCGACACCGATACAGCGTTGCCAGATCTGCCGGAAGGAACTCGTCTCTGGGCAGATTCGTGATGTACAGATGGTAGTCGTCGGCGTCCTCGTTGCGGACGCCGACGACGCGGAATCGCTTCGTGTCCAGTGAGCGGGTTCCCTCGTACTGCCCGCGCTTGAACTGGACTTCGACCTCCACGTCGATGTACGTCCGCGAGAGATCACCGATCACATCCTGAATCTGCTTGCCTTCCAAGGGAATGGCGCGCCCGCGCCATTCCCGTAATTCTGCCGTTGTCACCGGATTCGCGTTCTGATTCAGCCGACTCACAAAGAAGCCGTCGTTCTCGTCGATCAACGCGAAGCGGCGGTACTTGAAATACGCCAGATCAAGCAAAATAAGCCGTCTGGGCAGTCACGAACCCGTCTTGAACAACGTGCTGTCGTGGGCTGTCTCGTCGGCCACGTCGATCCATTCAATCATCTGCTCGGTGGAGTTGTGGAGCAGGTGGAGCCGTGCTCCAGCCTGCTCCTCGTGGCGGCCTTCGTACACCTCAGAGAGGAACTCGTGCAACCGTAACACGGTTCGATCAGCAATCATCACGTCCCTGAATCGGTCGATATCACCGTCCACAGCGTTCGGAACAGCGCCCTCGTCGAGACCGCGCTCGATGAGGGCGCGCAGATACGTAGCGAGGGACGGCATCAATCGCTGATAGAACCTGCCAGGAGAGATCGGCTCGTCAGCTGTGGCGTTGTAGCTCCGCCTGAACCCAGCGAGTGTTCGGCTCTCGCCTGCGGCGAAGCCGAACACGAGCGCCCACACGAGGACGGGAATCTGAAGATCACGGTCACGTTCGACCACGCCGAGTTCCTCGGCGTGCTCTTCGAGGAACTCGGAGGGAAACAGTGTAGTGAGTCGACGCATGATTCTCGATGAGGAGGCGTCTGTGTGCACAGCGGACACCTCCTCATTCCTCCCGAAAAGAAGCCTCGATAAGCCGCTGCTGTCACGCGATTCCTCGACTAACTAAAGACGGATGACTTTCTGAAGTATCGAACGACGGTGAGGACAAGCAGAAGCTTGATACAAACCGTCTGCGGTACTGTGCGTACGGATGACGACATCGCCTGATGATTCAACGAACTTGGCACCCCATGTCTCTGTGGTCGTTCCGTACAGTCCTGTTCACACCCCAAGAGATATCCTCGAAGAGGCGGTTAAAACGGCCCGTAAACAATCAATTCCGACTGAACTGATCATCATCGAAGACAGCGATCAAAAGGGACCAGCGTGGGCACGCAACAGGGGACTGGAACGGGCCGACACGCGCTTCATCGCTTTGTTAGATGCCGACGATTACTGGCACGAGGGGAAGCTAGAGCGCCAACTTGCAGCCATGGAGTCAACGGGGGCAGGTCTCTGCGTCGAAGCGTCCGATATTGATGAGTCGGCGTTCTTCAGAGAGCTATACCTTGGGAATATCTCCTCGATCACGTCTTCGATTCTTATCGATACGGAGAAAGTTGATGTTCGCTTCAAAGAGGATTTAGAACGCCGCGAAGACCACTTATTCGTCCTCGAAGCAGCGGCGCAAGGAGGGGCCTGTTTCGTGGAGAACCTCTTCACCGTCGGTGGTCACGAAGAGAGTCTTTCACAAGGGACTTCGACGATGTATCGGCTCACACAGGACTTTCATTTTGCCAGATGCGTTCGTGAACGGGTTCCTGAAGTTCGTGAAGCCCTCCGATTCTACGAACAACCACGGCAAGAGCATGACTTTGTCAACACGCCCGGTGATCTCTATCGCGTTCTCCTCCTGTTTCCGTCGACAAAGACAGTGATTGGCCTCGCATTGTCTCTCATATCCCAGCGAGAATGAGTGTTCGGTCTGTGACCAACATATTCGCTCTTGCGAAGGAGATTGTTGATAGCGAGAGCTGCGGCTGAAAGTCGAAGAGGGCAAGGGCACCGCGCCAGCGGTGCCCGATATGTTCCCAATAAGCCGGTTCGTGGCGGAATCGGCTGCAGCGGACCTGTTACAGCAGGTTCGCTGGCGTGATGGCGTCGAGTGCCCCCGCTGCCGTTCTGACCTGGCGGTCAGAAACGGCAGCTATCGGGAGTATCAGCGGTATCTGTGTAAGAATTGCGGCCGGACGTTCAACGACAAGACCGGCACGATATTCGCTCATTCGAAGCTCTCGCTGAAAGAGTGGTACTTCACGATCTACGTGTTCTTACGGTTCAACACGAGTATTCGCCAGATCGAGGCGGAGCTCGATCTCTCGTACAGAACGGTGAGACGGCGCGTCGAGCGCTTCGCCAGCGCGCTCGACGCGCCTTCGATCACACTGTCTGGACCGGTCGAAATCGACGAAGTGTACGTCTCTGCCGGTCTCAAAGGCCGCGAGCGCGACCAAGAGTCGCGCTCGCGTGGTTTGTCTACACGCGGACGAGGCTCGTACGACGGCGACAAACCGCCGGTGTTCACGCTGGTCGATCGTGGCTCGGACGATCGATACGTCGTGCCAGCGAAATCCGCCGATGAATCGACTATTCGACTCCTGCTTGCTGACCACGACGAGGAGTCGCTGACCGTCTATACGGACGGATTTCGAGCGTACGAACCGCTCGAAGAAGACGACGTATTTTCCCGCGAATACGTCGTCCACGGCGACGGTGAATACGCTGATGGCGAAGTACACGTCGACGGCTGCGAGAGCCACGCGTCGCTGACGCGACGGTGGCTCTCGCCTCATCGAGGAGTGTCAAAGGACAAGCTAACACCGTATCTCAGAGCCTTTCAGCTCCGCTGCGAACTCTACAGAAAATTAGGCGACGACACGCTCAAACATGCTCTCGATGCTGCCCTCTGAAAATCAACAACGTGCTTCACAACAGCGAACATATTAATGACGAGTTCATTGTAACTCACAAGTATGTATTCACCGGATCAAATAGCTCAAGGAATTCGTGACCCGGGATGGCCGTCCAAGAGATCAACCGTGCGTATTACTCTGCTGTGAACGATGGACAGTACAACGATGGAGGTGTCCATATCTTTGAGGAAGACTGGCACAACATGATCATCCTCGACGCCTGTCGATAGGATTCTTTTGCTGACCTCTCTGACCTTCCTGGGACTCTAAAGAAGCGTGAGTCGATCGCAAGCATGACTCATGAGTGGGTCAGTGCAAACTTTAACGGGCGGACACTGTACGACACAGTTTACGTCTCCGCTAACGGACAGTTCCTCAATGCGAAAGAGAGACATGGAGCTGTCGTACACGAGTTCATCGAGCTCTTCTCCGATACGCACCGTCATGGGAGTGGAGAGGGAAAATTCACCCCCCCAATATTGTCACTGGGCGAGCGCTTGAAGCAAGCGAACGGTTCCCGAACAAGCGCCACCTGATCCATTACCTTCAGCCACACAATCCGTACCTCGGATCCTCTGGTGCTGACATCGAATACCACAACTCGCTCCACAGAACAGTCACCCGCAATCCAGTCTCTGAGGAAACACTCAGGACAGCCTACCGCGAAAATCTGGATATCGTCCTCAATGAGGTCAAGACTCTAATTCAGGACCTTCCGGGAAAGACCGTCGTAACCTCTGACCACGGAGAACACATTGGTGAGCGTGAGGCTCCTCTTCCGGTTAAACGGTACGGACACCCCCGCGGGATCTATATGAGTGAGCTCGTCGAAGTTCCGTGGCTCGAATATCACAAAGGCGACCGGCGTGACGTGACCTCTGAGCGTGCTGACTCGGAGACGGAGTACGATGAAAACGAACTGAACGAACTCCTCCGAGATATCGGTTACGCCGTCTGATGTGCTCTGTTGAATCCGTTGACGGCGACAGGATAGCGTCGCTCTGAAGGTGGAAGCGAAGCGGAGCGAGTGAATGTGCCTAAGATACTCTTCCGCTTCGTTAAACAAGCCGCATCGCTGGCTCAAAAACGCTGTGCCGCCAGCCCCACGGCGGTGGTGAGTGACCCGGCTGGCAACGGATTTGCGGATTGGAAGCACTTGACGCTACATTTTCTGCGGATTCACATGGACGCGACGTACCGCGAAATCGTCGATTGGGCGAGCGAGATGGATCGCGTTCGTGGTCTGTTGCAGTTGGCGCGGACGGCATTTCCGGCACCCTCGACGATGTGGCGGTCCTTCGAGCGGGTGCCCACTCGTGTCTGGCGACAACTGCTCCGTCGGTCAGCGACTGCTTGCGATCCCGGCGGGCATGGGGCGATGGATGCCACGTTTTTCGACCGCGAAGCGGCATCCAGCCACTACGTCGATCGATCGGATCGCCACATACGGACGCTGAAAACGACGGCCCTGGTCGACACAGAATCGTGTGCCATCCTCGACCTCCACTGTTCGGCACACTGGCCCCACGATACACAGGTGGGCCGTCAAGTAGCGCTCCGTAATACCGACGAAAGCGAGAGTCTCGCCGGTGACAAAGGCTACGACGATCAGTCACTGCGGGACGCACTCCGCGCCGAAGGCGTCCGGCCGGCCATCAGACATCGGCTGTTCGCTCACTACGACCACGCCCACAACGCACGGTTGGACAGCGATCTTTACGGGCAGCGATGGATGGCCGAAACGGCGTTTTCGGCCATCAAGCGCAGATTCGGGTCGCTGTCAGGCCGAGCGCTTGGTACCGCGAATTTAGAGAACTGGTGCTCACCGTCGCTGTCTACAACCTCGAACAAGCACTCAAACAGTGATCGCTACGCTGTCCGTGGATTCAACAAGGCAGTCTGATGCAAATTCATGCCGGAACCGTCCCAGTTGATCCGAGGAGACTCCGGACTTTCTCGCGGACCCGCTTCGAAATCGTAATCAGGATGCCAGTGTACACCGCGGCAGCAGCTAACACGAGTGTGATCGTCCAGTAATGACCTGACGGGACCTGCTCCCGAAGAAGGAACAGCGCCACACCCATCCCCAGTGCGGCGATGACCTGAGCTGTGAAGGAGCGCCACGGGAGTGAAGGCCGACCGATGAGGCGAGTGACCGCGACGAACCCAGCCAGAAAGAGTCCTGTAGATGAGACCGTCGTCGCGAACGCTGCTCCGATCCACCCATACTGCCAGACAAGACCTGCATTGAGTGCTACATTCAACAGAATGAACGCGGCACTGATCCGGAAAACGACTTCAGGTCGATCGATGGCATTGATTGCTGAAATGAATTGCTCGCCAAATGAGGCGATCAGTCGTGCGACAATCAACAGCACCAGTATCGATGCCCCAGACCGGAAAGCACCACCATATATACCGAGTATTCTCGGACCAATAAGAGATGCACCGACCAACCCAGGGATGGTGAAGATACCGGTAAATACTAGTCCTTCGTTGAGCAGGTGATGGATCTGATCGTAGTTGCCATCGGTGCTCAGATCGCTGAACTCCGGGAATAAGGTATGCTGAACGGAATTGCTGACAAGAATCAGTGTCGATGCCAGCGCCCACGCCACCTCATAAATCCCGATCAGTGAGGAGGCAACAAAAAAGCCTAATACTGCTGTATCAGTCCAGCCGAAAGCTCTCCCTTTCAGCCGTGCCAGCCACGAGAAGCGTGCGTACGCCGCAATTCTACTGATTTGTGCGCGGTTTGGAAGTCTGGGCCGTGACTTTGCAAAGAACATGCCGAGAAACCCAGCAGTTAGTAGCGCGATTGCATGGCCAAGGAGTAGCCCCGAAACGTTGTAGCCGATCAGTATGAGACTGACCTGTAGAAGCGTTCGGAGGATTCGATCTATACTTTGGATGAGGCCGGACCTCCCGACCTGCTTTTCACCACTCAGAACTCCATGAACGAGTTTGAATAGTCCGGTCCCAAGCAACAGGAGAAGAAACTCTTCAGTCACTGGCGCACCAATGTAGCCCTCAAGATGTGAGCGAGCCAGCAGCGAGCCGACGGCCAAAAAGAGTACCACGGTGCCGATCATGAGAGCGCCGGCACCGAAGTATTCCCTGTCGTCGGCCTCACTGATCCGTTTCATGATGGCCGTGTGAATCGCCAAAATTGGGACAACAGTGAGGAAGAGGACGGCAGTCGCTTTCGCGTAGTACCCGAGCGGCTCAGGACCGAGTAGACGGGCGATCACGAAAGTCGCAACAAATCCGGAGAGAGAGACCACAACCTGTGTCAGAAAATGGAAAGCAGCCGTACGTCCGAGTTTCAGTCCCATGAGCATAACCGGCTCGTACTATGACTTGAATGCTTTCCTATTTAACAGGGCCGTGCTGACTGAAGTTGCTCAAACCATCTGGAAGAGACACCACACGTTCCGATACGGAACTTCCCGGAGTTTCTCCCGTGACAGTCAGAACCACCCGTCCGCAGGAGATCGTGCTTTTCAGCCAGTTCACTCGCATCTGTGACCCCGAACTCCCTGTCACTGTATGGATACCACGTCTCGATTGCGTCAAGTCCGTAGTCGACAGCGGTGGCGACCATCTCTGGTACCTGGTCCGAGCGAATTCTACCGGGATGTGCCAGAGACACCACGCCACCCGCCGTCTGGATCGCGTCGATGACTTCGCGGCAAGGGATGCGTTCCATCGGAACGAAACATTCTGCCCCCTCTGTTAGGTACTCGTCGAACGCTTCACCGATATCTTCCACGTACCCCTCCTCGACGAGGAATCCTGCGAGGTGTGGGCGCCCCACTCCTCCACGGACCGTTTCGCGGAGCGTCTGATATTCCAGTTCAAGCTCGGTTACAGCGTTCAAACGTTCTATTAGCTGGCTATTCCTCGTTCGGCGGAACTGTCGCGTTCGCTTCAATACCGAGCTGAGAGTGCTGTCCGCTGGGTCTACGTAGTAACCCAGGAGTTCCACTTTCGTGCCGAAGAGATCAGCGCGGACCTCAACTCCGGTAACGACTTCGATGCCCCCCATCTCGCGAGAGCCCGCATCGAGTTCGTTGATTATCCGGTCGTGGTCCGTGATTGCAATTGCATCCAGATTGCGCGCCCGAGCTTGCTCGATACGCTCTTGAAGTGTGTCCGTCCCATCTGACCCGTTTGTGTGCACGTGTAGGTCGGCAACGACATCTTCGTACATGTTTGTGACGTATCCTGCGAGAGTAGAAACGATTCCGATCCGACGTTACTCGTCCAGTTTACCCTTGGACCGCAAAGAATCTTTGACCGACAGTTCCTGGTTTTTCGAGATACTGAAGTCGTATCCCTCGACTGGCTGGTCGATGAGGGACTCGTCTTCCAGGTAGCGCATGACCTGGCCCACGCAGTCAGTGAGGGAGTCATTCCCCGTATCGACGATCAGATCGGCGTCGTGTGGCTCTTGGAAGGGGTGATTGACACCGGTGAACTTGTCTATCTTCCCCTCCCGGGCCTTTTGGTACAGTCCCTTCGGATCGCGGCGTTCGCACTCTTCGAGAGAGCACTTCGTATAGACGAGGACGAAATCTCCCTCGTCTTCGATTATTTCGCGAGCCTGACGCTGTGACTCTCGGAACGGAGTGATCATCCCGACAATAACAGGGATTTCATTTCGATTGAGAAGTTTGCAGATGTATGCGGTTCGCTTGTTGTTGAGCCGGCGGTCTTCTCGGGAGAATCCCAAATCGGGATGGAGGTTCTGACGCAAATTGTCTCCATCTAGATTTTCCATCGGGAGGCCAAGCTCTATCAGTTCGTCTTCGACACGACTTGCTAGCGTTGATTTTCCGGAAGCCGGACGGCCCATGAACCAGAGCGTAAACATTGTCAACCACTCACAAAGATGTCGTCCATTCCCAATATCTTTTCGGCTACCTCCGGACGCATCAGTTTCTCGTTCGGGAGCTCACTGGCACCCAACGTCTTCCGGAGTTCTGTCCCACTCGGCTCAACTCGATCTTCAGATTCATGCGGGCAGATTTTTTCCGAAACGACGCCATCGCACCGATGGCAGAAGAAGGCATAGTGGTAGTACAGCGGTGAGATTCCAATTTCACCGACTTGGTTGAATATCTCTTGTGATGCGAAGTCTCCGTAATAGTCGCCGACGCCAGCGTGGTCACGGCCGATGATAAAGTGCGTACAGCCGTGATTTTTGCGGACAATGCTATCGAACACCGCTTCTCGGGGCCCTGCGTACCACATTCGTGAGGAGAACATCCCCAGAACGACCGCGTTGTCGGGATAGTAGTTGTCGACGAGCGTATCGTACGCTGAGAGGATCGCCTCGTTAACGTAGTCTCCCGACTTTTTCTCCCCAATCTTTGGCTGGATAAAGATCCCATCGGTCTGTTCGAGGGCTGACTTCTGCAAGTACTCATGTGCGCGGTGAGGAACATTCCGCGTCTGGAACCCGGCAACAGTGTCCCAGCCCCTATGTTTGAATAGCACTCTGCACTCTACTGGCTTCAGAAAGTGGTTCTTGTCCATGCCGTCGGCGTCATTGAACGCCTTGATTTCTCCGCCAACAAAAAACGGATCTTTCTCGAGGAACATCGCCACGCCGGGGTGGTCGGTGTCTCTAGTTCCAAAGATCTTCTCTGCGGCTTCGTGCCCGTTATACCGGTAGATCTCGTCGATGTCAAGGACGCCGAGCCTCTCTTCATTTGGACCGGTGATCACCACCCTATCACCAGGATTTACCCGATTCGCCATTTCCGTGTCGATATCGAGCACGATCGGGAGCGTCCACGCTTCGCCCCCCTCAAGCGTCATGTCATTGATTACCTTCAAGAAATCATTTCGCGATAGGAATCCGGTTAACGGGCTGTAAGCGCCGCTCGCTATGTTGATGAAGTCGTAGTAGAGGTTCTGGTCAAGCCGGATCGCTGGATACTCTTCAAACTCTCGTTTCAGTTGATCGCTTCGTTCCGGCGAGAGAAATCGGTCAACGAGTTTGTTTCCATGGGGCGGAATCATCAATTCAGTGAGCGCAAATGTGGAGTGGCAGGATGAAAAACTTTCGTCTGTGACCGAGATGTAGCGGCCTGCCCCTTCACCTGTTGTCTGTTTTGATGTCAGCGCACAGGATGAACATGCCGCGCCAGATTCCCCGTATCAGTAGACAGAGCAGAGGATTGATCGGTATCGTTCGCAGGCGACCTCGAAGCTGTACTGGTTTTCTACCAACGACCGACCCCGCTCACTAACATCTCCAAGATCAGCACGTCTGAGAGCCTTCTCGATCGCTTCTACCAATGCATCTGGCTCCCGGGAGTTGATGAAAAAGCCGGTCTCTTCGGGCCTAACGGCATCCGGAATACCGGAGACAGGTGACGCAAGCACTGGCGTCCCGCAGGCGAGCGCTTCAAGTATCGTTGTCGGGAGTCCCTCGGTTGGCTCAGATGGTAACACAAGTAACGCGAGGTCATTCAGCTCTTCCGGCACGTCGTCGTGGTCGACCCATCCAGTCAATTCGACTTGTCCATCTTCGATTTCCGAGGACAGCTCCTTGGTGATCCACGAACGCAATTCCCCGTCACCAATGAATCGAAACGTATACTCTCCGGGTAGTGTGCGTGCTACCTGTACGAGTGTCCGGATCCCTTTCTCCTCGTCGAGACGACCAACGAATCCGACGACTAGGTCACGCTCAGAATACGGTTTCTTTACGTCGAAGCGATCTGTATCCACATACCGGGCACCGTCAGGGTACACCGCCGTACCGTCTGGATCGAGGCCTAATTCTCGCGCCATCGATGGCGTGTATGTCACGACCCCATCAGCGACGGTGAATCCACCCCATTCGAGTAAGCGGACTGATCCCGCAAGCACCCGAGCAAGGACGTTCGGAAGGCCCTGTTCCCAGTTCAGGCGGAGGGTGAGCGGTACGTCACCACGGGGTTCGACGAGTACAGTCTTCCCCAACATGCGGGCGACGAGTATTGGCAGCAAGTACGATGTCGCGCCGTAGAAGAGGACGATCTCTTCTTCACGGCCGGCGAGGATGTGACACATCCGAAGCTGGTTCCGGACGAACCGAATGGCTGCAACGACGACGCTTGACTGTCCCGCCCCTTGTTCGGTCACCTCAATCAACTCCCGCTGTTCACGAATATCCGAATCCGCCGGAAGGTCGGCGGTTACGAGCGATACGTTGGTAATCGCCGCGAGCAAATCCAACAGACTCCGAGTCGCATTTTCGCCCGCCGCCGACAACGGATGGGTGACAACACAGACATCTGGGAGCGCGTGATCCGGTCCCGACATCGTCACCTCCACACCGCCAGTCCGTAGAGATAGCCTGCACCCACTGTACCAGTGAAGACCAGTAACGCGACCAGCTGGATGAGACCCGATATCGTCGGGCAAGTCACGAGTGCTCGGAGACGGGTCGGAATGTGTTCGGTCAACAGTGCACTCAAGAAGGCTGACTCGGTTCCTGAAGACTCGGGTACCAGAACCTCCATCCCGCGTTTCGAATAGCCTTGCCAGAACGCCCGGTTGAGAAGCCATGTGGGTTTAATCCGGTAGTCGAATACCTTGTGAGCGACCAGTGCCTTTGGCTCGTAGTAGACGCCGTAGTCATACCGTTGTTTCAGTCTGGCACACAATTCTGTCTCCCCGCCCTGTAGGTTCTTCTCTCCCTGACGGCCACCGATCTCGTCTTCGAATCCACCGAGAGCGAGAAATACCTCACGCTTAAACGAGATGTTCGAACCGAACGTGTTACGCACCTCACCGGCAGTCGTCAGGTCACCGTCCGGTCCGAATCCGCGGTTCGTGACGCCGACGAGCCAGTAGAACTCTGCGGGGAGGAACGTCGGTCGGCCGGCCACCCACTTCGGGACCATCCGTCCGCCGACCGCGGGAATGTCGTGACTCTCGTAGACATCGACGAGCGCTTCGATCCACCGCTTGTCCGCGACTGCATCGTCGTCGAGAAATGCTACGACATCTCCCGTCGCACGCCCGGCCCCATTGTTTCGGCTCTGCAGCAGCCCTACGTTCTCGTCGTTACAATGAATCACGACATCATTCTGTCCACCAAAGTCCGAACGGAACCGCTCGTCCACCCGTTCGTTCCCGTCAGAGACCAGCACCAGTTCGACATCGTCGTAGGTCTGACCGAGGACACTGACTGCTGCCTCGTGGCAGTCGTCGTAACGATCAAGCGTATGTTCACAGAGGATAACGGAGATGCGCATAGTTTCTCCTGCCTCTCGCCGTCCCATATGTTTTTATATTCTCCGATCGGCAGTTTCGGGCCGTCTTACGTTCTGTGTGATCTGGTTTCACCCACCGACGATCCAACGATATATGACAAGGCTTATGCGCGCCATGGCAATTCGTTCGGCTAATGAGTAACAGGCGGGACCGTCTCGAAGAAAACGAAGAACTCGAGCGGGCCGTCGACTTGGTGTCCCAGTACTATCACCTCGTTCTCGGCGCCCTCCTCCTCGGGTTCATGCTGTGGAATCGTGTTCGACCGTGGGAAAACTTCGTCGTCGACGGCGAAGTGCTGTTCACTGGCAACGACGCCTGGTATCACTACCGCTCGACAGCCTTCACCGTCCGTAACTGGCCACAGACGATGCCGTTCGATCCGTGGACGTACTTCCCAGTCGGGAACGCGTCCGGTCAGTTCGGGACGCTGTTCGACCAGTTGATGGCGACAGTTGCACTCGTCGTCGGTCTCGGATCGCCCAGCGACCACACGATCCGACTCGTTGTCCTCTTCGCACCGGCTCTCTTCGCCGTCATCGCCGGTATCCCCACGTACCTCATCGGACGACGACTGGGTGGTCGGATCGGTGGAGTCACTGCCCTGACCGTCCTCGCGCTCTCGTCGGGATCGATCCTCCAACGGAGCATGGTCGGCTTTTCGGACCACCACATCGTCGAGGCACTCTTCCAGACGCTCAGTGTGCTCGGTGTGATGGTCGCAGTGACTGTCGCCCGACGCGATAAGCCAGTCTACGAGCAGTTCGTCGACCGCGACATCGACGGTCTCCGGGCGACGCTCGTCTGGAGTTCACTCGCCGGCGTCGCCATCGCCCTCTATATCTGGACGTGGCCGTTCGGCATCCTGCTCATCGGTATCCTCGGCACGTATCTGCTCGTCCAGTTGCTCGCCGAGTTCGCCCGAGGTGAAAGCCCAGAACACACTGCTATCGTCGGGGCGATTGCACTCGGTGTGGCCGGTGTGCTCCTCTTCATCCCACTCTCTACGTCGGCGTTCATCGTCAGCGACTTCTCGCTGCTCCACCCGACACTGGCGTTCCTCGTCGCTGGCGGCAGCGTCTTCATGGCGTGGCTGGCTCGCGTCTGGGAAGACCGTGACATCGACGGTGTCTTCTATCCCGTGACTGTGCTGGGTCTCATCGTCCTCGGCGTGGTCTCGGTCCGCGTCGTGGCACCCGGAATCTTCGAGCTGTTCGCGAACAATTTGGTTCGGATCTTCGGCGGGGTCGTCGGCATCGAACCATCGGGCCGTGCCGGGACAGTCGGTGAGATTCGTGCCATGAGTCAACCAGCGACGTACCTGTTCCAAGTTCACGGCTTTGCAGCGTTCATCGCGTTGCTCGGTGGCGTAGTGATCCTGTTCAGAAACGTCATCGGCAGCCGTATTCCACCGCAACGACTGCTCGTGGTCGTCTGGGGCCTGTTCATCTTCGCCGCATCGATCACGCAAGTTCGGTTCACCTACTATCTGGCCGTCCCGATCGCTGCGTTGACGGCCTACGTCGTCGGGCAAGCACTCGCACAGCTCAAACCCGACGGGGACGACTTCACACTCGTCGACAGCGACGGCATCAACGTCGAAGGCTATCAGGTGCTCGCCGTCGTCGCGATCGCGTTGCTCATCATCGCACCGATGACGGCAGTCGCCGGGCCGACGAACATCAATCGGTACGATTCCCCCGGTCAGGACATCGAGTCCTGGTCGAACGGATTGGGCTGGATGGAAGAGAACACACCCGACGAGGGAACGTTCGGCGGAGCGTCGAACGAACTCGACTATTACGGGAGCTACGAGAAGGTCAGCAACTACGATTACCAGTCCGGCCAGTACGGCGTCCTCTCGTGGTGGGACTACGGTCACTGGATCACGGCAGAGGGTGAACGGATCCCGAACGCGAACCCGTTCCAGCAAGGCGCGACTAACGCCGCGAACTTCCTGCTCGCGCCCAACGAGACCCAGGCCGGTGACGTGCTCGACAAGATAGACGAGGACGACGCCGAGACCCGATACGTCGCTGTCGACTGGATGATGGCGGAGGCAAACAGCGACGTCGGCGGGAAGTTCTTCGCGCCACCGAACTTCTACAACGTTTCTGACGTAACGCGTCAGGACTACTACAACCGAGTGTACTCAAGCGGCGCTCGCTCGCTCCGTGGTCCTTCCTTTATGGTGCAGCGCCAGTCCTACTACGAGAGCATGACGAGCCGGCTCTACCTCTATCACGGTAGCTCGGTCGAGCCACAGCCTGTCGTCGTGGACTGGGGTATCGGCTCCCTGCAAGGGTCGCAGGTCCGCCAGACGACCGGCAGGCGCGCACTGCTTTTCAACCGCACGATAGCGAACGCTCGGGCGTACACGGCCAACGACACCACGTCGACCGTCGGCGGTATCGGTGCACTGCCCGCCGAGCGAATCCCAGCGCTCGAACACTACCGGCTCGTCGGGAGCAGCGAGCAATCGGCCACCGAGAGCGGGAATTACAACCGTGGCATCCTGACTGACGCACAGATCAGCGGGCTGGGCTACGAACTCGTCAACAGCACGTCTCAGTGTGGATCGAACATTACCGCACGGACGACATCCGGACAGGTGGCGTGTCTGCCCGAGCAGACCAGCGAACAGGTCTTCCACCCGACCTCGCCACAGTGGCTGAAGCTCTTCGAACGTGTCCCCGGTGCGACAGTCGAAGGGACCGGGCCAGCCAACTCGACAGTGCTGGCCACCGTCGAGATGTACAACCCAGCCTCGAACGACACGTTCGACTACACCCAGCGTGCCGAGACGGACGACGACGGTACGTTCGAAATGACCGTCCCCTACTCGACGACCGGGTACGACGAGTACGGCCCCGAGAACGGGTACACGAACGTCTCCGTTCGAGCCAATGGGAGCTACCAGTTCTCCGCACAGACGTTCGAGAACCGGACACTGACGACGTGGAACGGATCGGCGGATGTCTCTGAGGGCGCAGTCCTCGGCGTCGAGGACACCACGACGACGGTCGACATGCAGGTCGCAAGCTCTCAGGACCTCTTCGGGCAAAACGAGACGAACGAGACCACCGAGTCGAACACGACCGACGACGCAGGATCGAGCACCGACAGCACGGACGACGGCTCGACGACCGAAACCGCGACGCCGACCGGCACCGAGACGCCAACGGATACGACCACCGAGACAGCCGCGGAAACGGCGACCAGCACGGCTACGTCGACCGCGGACTGACCGCACCGGAGTGTGCCGGTCTTGAACCGGACCGGCACGCTAATTATTCCTCGACCACTCTCTCGGTGTATGACGACACTCGTCCCACCGACCGAACGAACGTGTGAACGCTGTGGTCGCCACGACGTCTGGGACGACGGAACCGATACGTGGACGATCACGGAGGAAGATGGCGAGAAAACGAGCGGGAACCCCTACTGTCTCCACGAGTGGGACATCAACGGAAACTACAATCCGTTGCCCGAGTAACAGCACAGTTCTCTCTTCGTGTCACTGTCCGCCGCAGTGACTCGCTCACCGAAGCGAGCCATCAGTGGTGCGAGTCACTCCGTATCGAAGTCTGGCAGGTCGTCAGGCAGATCCGGGTCGCTCTCCCAATCGACGAAGTCGCGCTTGAGTGTCTCGCTCACGGTCTGGCCGAGTTCTGCCATCGCCGCGTTGATCCCAGAGACGGTGTCCCACGACTCCAGATCAGGGTGGATGTCGCGCTCGCGCCAGTCTTCGGGCAAGCCCGGCGCGTGATAGCCGACACGCTGTGCGAAGTCGTCCCAGAAGAAGTCGAACTGCTGGACGAGTTGTAGATCGAGGACGATCTGGAACTGTTCGTCGTCGAGGCCTGTCTGTCCGGCCCACTCGTCGAACGCCTGCTCCCAGGCCCCGTCGGTGAGGAACGCTGCCAGTTCCTCTCGTCGGTACTCGCTCGTGTCGACATCGACGTCGTCGTAGTCACTCGCATCCATACTGGTGTCCAGTTCCGGCGGGGCTGGCGCGTCGATATCTATTGTCATGAGCGTGAATTAGAACGGTCCCGACATAAGCGTGGCAGCATCGGGCCATCGCGGTGGTCGGAGTGGACGAGCCGCGACCGTCGACAGCGATTCTACGGCCGCGTATCGGTATCGTCGAGCGCGGCGTCGCGAAGTCGACGGCCACGCTCCGAGGAGACTGTGAGTTCTGGCACCGGCGTCGGCTCGTGAGAATCGTCGACGGCGACGTACACCGAGTACGATTCGGTCGTCAGCTGTCGATCACCAGTCTGTGGATCTTCCCGGTACGCGCGAAGACGTACCCGGATGCTCGTCTCGCCGGCATCGTAGACGTACGCTTTCACGACGGCCGTTTCTCCCACGGGGATGGATCGTTTGAAGTTCACTTGCTCCATCCGTGCGGTCACGCAGTTCTCGCCCGCGAATCGCATCGCCGAGAGGGCACCGACCTCGTCCATCCACTTGAGGACGTGCCCGCCGTGTGTCGTTTCGAGGTTGTTGGCGTGGTTTGGACCGACGAGCCAGCGGTTTTCGAGGAACGTCTCCAGCAGCGTCACCATCACTCGTCCGTTTCGTCGCCGGGACCCTCAATCCAGTGATCGAGAAGACAGCACTACCGCTGTCAGCCCTGTGCTACCCGCGTGGTGCACGTCCTTTTACGCTGTGACGTACTGCGATTCCCAGTCCTGGCGGGCGTTGAGTTCCCGCTCGCCACGACTCGTCAGGGCATAGAAGTTCGTGCGCCGGTCTCGCTGTCCCTTTTCGACCATGCCCTTCTCGACGAGCGTGTCGAGGTTGGGGTACAAACGCCCGTGATTGACCTCACTCTCGTAGTACTTCTCCAGTTCTTCTTTGATCGCGAGACCGTGCGGTTCGTCGAGGCCGGCGATGACGTAAAGCAAGTCCCGCTGAAATCCAGTTAGATCGTACATTGAACTCGAACGTGTATAGAAAAGCCGTATATATCAGTATTTCTGGGATTTTCGAAAGGTACTAACTGAAACGTAATCTACCACCGTCTGGTATTTTAGTCTTATTACCGTTCGAGGCGATAGCGTCGATCCGTCTGGACGTTCTCTCGGTGGGTGCAGAGAATGACTTGACAGATAAATCGATAATTGACACGGCTTCGACACTCGGTGCCGACAGTAACGCATAACAGTGGCGCCCGTGTAGCCGATGTGATGACTGACCGTGCCGAGATCACACGAGATTTGCCACCCGACGGCGGTGGCGATGGTCGTGTGACGGTTGTGGGGACGGCACACGTCTCTCAAGACAGTGTCGAGGAGGTCGAACGGACGATCGAAGACGAACAGCCCGATGTGGTTGCTGTCGAACTCGACGACGGTCGATACCGACAGATGAAGGGTGAGACACCCGACGACCTCGACGCGGGCGATCTACTCCGTGGCAACACCGTCTTTCAATTCCTCGCCTACTGGATGCTCTCGTACGTCCAGACTCGACTGGGTGACCGGTTCGACGTGACACCCGGCGCAGATATGCTTGCTGCCGTCGAGACGGCTGAGGACCTCGGACTTGGCGTGGCGCTGGTCGACCGTGATATTCAGATGACGGTCCAGCGGTTCTGGGCACGCCTCTCGTTCAAAGAGAAGCTGACGCTGGTGGGGGCCTTGCTCGCCGGGATGGGCGAATCACGCGTCGTCGGTCTCACCTTCGGCTTCACCGTGGGGGCGATGATCAGTATCGTCGTCGAGTCCACCATCGGTCCGTTGCTCTTGCCGACCGGGAACTGGCTTGCGAGTTCGCTGCCGCTGGTGGGTGGTCTCGGCGGCCTCGGAATCGCCGTCGCGGACGCACTCATCATCGCGCTCGGGATCACTATCATCGTCGGGCTACCGATCATTGCGCTCCTCTCGTGGGCCGACGACGGCGAGGAATACGAGGAGTTCGACCCCGCGGAACTCACCGATGTCGACGTGGTCACGGCCATGATGGAGGAGTTTCGGCAGTTCTCGCCCGGTGGTGCGGAGGCACTGATCGACGAACGCGACGCGTACATCGCACACAACCTCGTCGACCTGCGGGAGGCTGGCTATCACGTCGTCGCTATCGTCGGTGCCGGCCACCGTGAGGGCATCCAGCGGTACCTCGATCACCCCGAGACGCTGCCCCCACAAGAGACCCTCGTCGGTCGCGAGACCGGCAGTCGCTTCTCTCCGTACAAGATCTTTGGCTACCTGTTCACGCTTGGCTTTCTGGCTTTCTTCCTCTTGCTCGCGATGGCAGTGTACACCGGCGTTCCCGGTGCGTCGAGTGCGTTCTTGCTCAAGGTGTTCGGAACGTGGTTCCTCGTCAATGGGGTCATCGCCGCGGTGCTTGCCCGTCTCGCCGGTGCCCACTGGACGAGTTCGACGGTTGGCGGTGCGGTGGCGTGGCTGACGAGTGTCAATCCGTTGCTCGCTCCCGGCTGGTTCGCTGGCTACGTCGAACTGCGCTATCTCAGTGTCAATGTCGCCGACATCAGTCGACTCAACGAAATCCTCGACGACGAGGAGGCGCCGCTGGCCGACATCTATCGACGGCTCCGGGCAGTGCCGCTGTTCAGACTGATCCTCATCGTCGCGATGACGAACGTCGGGAGCATGATCGCGAGTGCGCTGTTCGCGACGACGTTACTCCCCATCCTCGCGGCTGATGTCGGTGGTGTCGACGGCGTGGTCCGGCTCATGATCCAGGGAGCGCGAAACAGTATCGAGCTTCTCTGGGGGCTCGTGCAGTGAACATCCGGTTCAGTCAGCGAGAGCTAAAGGATCTGGGCATCGCGTGGCTCGCGCTGGGCGTCGCGTTCGCCGTCTTCCTCAACCGTAGCCTGCTGTCGGCCCTGACCGCGGGACGCGTGCCGAATCCGAGCGAGCTCGTTGGTGCGCTACTGCTCAGTCTGATCACCGCCGGGGTGGGCTTCTTGCTCCACGAACTCGCACACAAGGTCGTGGCGATCAGATTCGGACAGGTCGCCGAGTTCCGGGCCGACTACAACATGCTCTTTCTGGCAATCGTCGGTGCGCTCGCTGGCTTCCTCTTTGCCGCGCCGGGGGCGGTCCACCACCGCGGGCGAATCACGGAACGCGAGAACGGATTGATCGCGCTCGCCGGTCCGGTGACCAACGTCGCTCTCGCTGTCGTGTTCTTCGTCCTCGGACTTGTCGCCATTCTGGCGAACGTCGGTGGGTTCCTCAGTACCGCGGCCAATTTCGGCTTGTACATCAATCTCCTGCTGGCGGGGTTCAACATGATTCCGTTCGGTCCCCTCGACGGGACGAAAGTCCTCGCGTGGAACAAAGGCGTGTACGCGGCCGTCGCCGTCCCGAGTATCGGGCTGGCACTGCTGGTCCTGCTGGGCGGAATCTGAGCCGTCCCTTCGCCGAAACGGTGGCCTTTTGCTTTCGGCCCGCCCGCTCTCGGGTATGACCGACGAGCACGACGAGGACAGCGAGGGGCTGACATACGCCGACTCCGGCGTCGACATCGACGCCAGCGAGGCAGCGACCGCGGCACTGATCGGGGCAGCCGGCGAGTTCGAGGGCGACTACGCCGGACTGGTCGACATCGGCGACCAGTACCTCGCGCTCGCGACCGACGGCGTCGGAACGAAACTGCTCGTCGCCGAGGCCATCGACGACTACTCGACGATCGGGATCGACTGCATCGCGATGAACGTCAACGACCTGATCGCGACTGGCGTCGAACCGGTCGCCTTCGTCGACTATCTCGCCGTCGAGGAACCCGACGACGAGGAAGCCCAACAGATCGGTGCCGGTCTCAGCGAAGGCGCAAAGCGTGCTGGCGTCGCACTGGTCGGCGGCGAGACGGCGGTGATGCCCGACGTGATCAAAGGACTGGACATCGCCGGCACCTGCGCCGGTCTCGCACCCAAGGACGGCGTCTTCCCTGGCGAGGCACAGGCGGGCGACGCTATCGTCGGCTGGCCTTCTTCGGGCATCCACTCCAACGGCCTGACACTCGCTCGCGAGGCCGTCACGAAGAATCACGAGTACAACGACGCCTATCCCCACGACACGGACCAGACCATCGCCGAGGCGCTTCTGACGCCGACGCGCATCTACAGCGAAGTGCTGGCCCCGCTGCGAGACCACGAGACCCACGCCGCCGCCCACGTCACCGGCGGTGGCTGGACGAACCTCACCCGGATGGGGACCCACCGCTACGAGATCACCGATCCCTTCGACGCCCAGCCGATATACGACTTCGTCCAGTCCGAAGGCTCGGTCTCGGACGAGGAGATGCACCGGACGTTCAACATGGGCACCGGCTTCGTGGCGGCGCTGCCCGAAGACGACGCCGAAGCGGTCGTCGAAGCGACCGAGGACGGCCGGATCATCGGCCACGTCGAAGACGGTGACGAGTGCGTCTCGATTCGTGGGCTAAAGCTGGCCGACTAGCGAGCATACCGCGCCGCAGGCGCGGTTTCACCGGCCCGAGCGAAGTGAGGGCCGGCTTTTAGCCCACGTTTTTGGGCAAGTGGTGAGGAGCGAAGCGATGTACCCGCAGCCCAAAAAGGTGGATGCGGGATCGACTTCGTGGCTGCGCTGCCGGAAGACGATGCTCATGCGGTCGTCGAAGCGACCGAGGACGGCCGGATCATCGGCCACGTCGACGAAGGAGACGGGTGTGTCGCAATTCGTGGACTGGAACTGAGTTGATCAGCAACTGCCCGTCGACTCGGACGACTCGCCGTCCGTGTCACTGATCCTGAGTTGCATGGCTTCCCGGAGATGGTACCTCACCCGTTCGCAATCAGCGAGATCGAGCGCGTTCTGAAGCTGTCGTTGCAGGTCGTCGTCCGTGGCACCCTGTGACATTGGATCGTTCAACAGTGGCGGTCAGTATAAGGGGGACTGACCGTTCAGGCCGGTAGACGGTGTCTAAACGTAGTAAGATCGTCGGCAACGGATGCGTATCTGTTAGCTAACGTTGGCCGCGATGTCGGCCTCGGTGATGATGCCGACCGTCTCGCCGGCCTGCACGACGAGGACGGCGTCGTTGTGCGAGAGGTAGGCGTCGATTTCGTCGATCGTGGCGTCGGTCTCGACGGTAGCGATCGATTCGTGCATCACGTCGGCGACCGGCAGCTCACCGACGTTGTCCTGGTCGTGGTGGATGATATCGGAGTGACCGATGAGGCCGACCGGGGTCCCGTCGCGGACGACCGGGACCTGTGAGTATTTCCCCTCGTCGAGGATGTCCTGTGTCTCGTGGACCGAATCGTCCGGGGCGACGCTGTGGACCGGGGCGTTCATCAGTTCCTCGGCGCGCAAGATGCCGCCTTCTGCCTCTTCGAGCGCGTTGACGATCCGGCGGAGCGTCGACAGTCGCGGATCGACATCCCCGCCCTCGATCCGTGCGATCAGTGGCTGGGACACGTCGGCGCGTTCGGCGAGTTTGCTCTGGGTCAATCCGAGTTCGTTCCTGCGTTCCCGCAGGTCGTCGGGCGTCGGTAGTTCCATATCCGCAATTACCTGTGGTTATATAAAAAGACACCGACGCCAGCAAGGCTGCTGGTAGTTCGGGCGGCAACTGGCCGACGTGAGTCGACTCTCGGTTCGTACTACCGGATGTCACTTCGTGAACGGATTCGCGACCGCAGGGTTGCGAAATCGGTCACAGATCTACAGCCGGTCGTATCAGGACTGGGCGTCGGTATCTGTTTCGTCGCCCTCGAATTCGATCGTGTCGATGACCTTCAGTGGCACGTCGCGCAGGGAGCCACCGATCTCACTCTTTGCGATGCGCTGGGCGTGTTCTATCGATTCTGCGTTGAACACTTTCATCTCGAGGACGAGTCCGACGAGGGCAGTGTCGGCAGCGATGAACGCCGAATCGAACGGTTCACCACAGGCCGGACAGCCCGTCGCCCCGACTTCGACCTCGACGTAGTCCATCTCGGACTGATTGAGCCGCTTCCCTGCTTCGCTGACCGCGACTCCGATCGCGTCATCGATGTCTTCGACGTCACGAACCAACCAGGCTGCTTCCATCGCCACGAGATAGTTCATACACGTCATTCGACGGTCCCACTACACGTGTGTTTTGATTCGCGACTGCGCACGAGACCCTTACTATCGCCATAACTTATGGAAACGACCGGTCGTGCCAATGGCATCGTTACCCCGACATGGGGTGGTCGGACGCTCCATAGCTCTGTTCCACGCCAGATGTGGAAAACCACCAGACGGAAGCCCGATAGAGAGTATCTGAACGATCCAAACAGTTATATACTGCAACTCACCCATTGCTGAGCGAGGGACGATGGAATCCCAACTGTACCGCGGCGGCGTGTTCGCACTGTACCAGCTCAGCCTCCTGCTCGGCATCGTGTTGCTACCACTCGCACTGGTGTTTGGCAAGCTAGGCATGACACTCCCGATCCACAAAGTCGTCCTCCGACTGGAGGACGCATACGCAGGTGCGACGCCGAACTGAGGGACACTATCGCAACAATCGACACACCGGTCGCACTGCTGTCGCGCGACCGGGTGTGCAGTGATTTTCGAAGCTATTAGAGGCGAGCTATCGGCCGTCTCCTGTTTTCAATTCGTCAGTCCGTGTACCGCTAGCACCAAGTGATGGCCCCCCTATCGCTGCAACATGGAACTGTTCGGGACCGCAGGGATTCGCGGGCGGGTCGCAGACGAGGTCACGCCCGAACGCGCGCTTCGCATCGGTCAGGCGGTCGGCCACGACGGCGCGGAGTTCGTGCTGGGCATCGATGGACGAACCACGAGTCCCGCACTCGCCGCGGCGATGGAAGCGGGGCTGGAGAGCGCCGGTGCCTCGGTCGTTCGAATCGGCCAGTGTCCGACGCCGACACTCGCGTACGCGTCGCGAGGCCGGCGCGGCGTCATGATCACGGCGAGTCACAATCCACCTGCCGACAACGGGATCAAACTGTTCGTCGACGGCAGTGAGTACGACCGCGTCGGCGAAGAGCGGGTCGAAGAGCGCGTGGCGGATGGCGAGAACGCCACCGAGTGGCGAGCGTGGGGTGACCGGCGGGAAGGCGATCCGCTACCGGCGTACCGACGCGCGGTCACCGACTTCGCGCGGCGTCACGGGACCGTTGGAGACCATCTCTCTGTCGCGGTCGACTGTGGGAACGGGATGGCGAGCCTCGCGACGCCGCAGGTACTCCGTGCGATCGGTGCGGACGTTCGGGCGCTCGAAGCATCGGTCGACGGGTACTTCCCCGCTCGCCAGAGCAAACCCACGCCCGAATCGCTCTCGAATCTGCGGTCGTTCGTCGCAGCCACCGACGTGGCGTTCGGGATCGGACACGACGGCGACGCCGACCGGATCGTCGTGGTCGATGCGGACGGCGATGTCGTCCACGAGGATACGGTGCTCGCCATCCTCGCCGAACACTACGTACGGGAGAGCGACGCCGACGATCCGGTCGTCGTAACCACGCCCAACGCCTCGGGCCGGATCGACGAACGCGTCACGGCGTCGGGTGGTCGCGTCGAGCGGGTCCGTCTCGGCGCACTCCACGAGGGGATCGACGCCGCAACAGGCACCGTCGTCTTCGCGGCCGAGCCGTGGAAGCACGTCCACCCCGACTTCGGCGGCTGGATCGACGGCGTCGTCAGTGCGGCCCTGGTGACGACACTCGTGGCCGAGCAGGGGCTCGCGACGCTGCGTGAACCCATCACCGAACGCCCCTACCGCAAGCGCAGCGTCGAGTGCCCGGACGAGCACAAGCCGGCCGTGATGGACCGCCTCGAAACCACGCTCCCGGATCGATTCCCCGATGCGGCAGTCGCGACCGACCACGGCGTTCGGCTGACCTTCCCGGACGAATCGTGGACGCTCGTCAGACCGTCGGGCACTGAGCCATACGTCAGAGTCTACGCCGAGAGCGACGCCGTCGACGACCTCGTCGCCGATGTCGTCTCAGTCGTCGAAGACGCAGTCGCGACGACGCAGTAGGACCGTCACCCGTCCCCCTCTCGGCGGTGGCTATTTCACCGACCCAGTTCTCTCCCGTGACATGGATTCGCTGGTCGAGGCCGCCAGAGCGGCAACCAAGCGGTCGCACGCACCGTATTCCGAATACTACGTCGGCGCGGCGATAGAGACCGTCGACGGCTCGGTGTACACGGGATGTAACATCGAAAACGCGAACTACAGCAACAGTCTCCACGCCGAGGAAGTCGCGATCGGATCGGCGATCAGTGACGGGCACCGCGAGTTCGAGCGCATCGCCGTCACGTCTGAGGAGCGCGACGGCGTCACGCCCTGCGGGATGTGTCGCCAGACACTGATCGAGTTCTGTGACGAGGACTTCCCGGTGATCTGTGACGAGGGCGACGGCGAGACCACGACCTACCGACTCGGCGACCTGATTCCGGCGACGATCACGCAGGACCACCTCGAATGACAGAAGACACTACCGCCGACGACAGCGCCGCCAGCGAAGACCCCAACGACGGCGAGCAGTACCACCTCGAAGTCGGACCGGGCGACGTTGCATCGAGCGTCCTCCTGCCGGGCAACCCCGAACGCGTCGCCAAGGTCGTCGAGTCCTGGGACGACCACGAGATCGTCGGCGACCACCGCGAGTACCGGACGGCGACAGGGACCTACGACGGGACGCCAATCTCAGTCACCTCGACCGGCATCGGCTCACCCTCTGCGGCCATCGCGGTCGAGGAACTGGCCCGCGTCGACGCCGAGACGCTGCTCCGGGTCGGCTCCTGCGGTGCGATCCGAGAGGAGACGGCCGTCGGCGACCTGATCATCACGACCGGCGCGGTTCGCCAGGAGGGGACCAGCAAGGAGTACGTCCGCGAGGACTACCCCGCCAGCGCCGACCACCGCGTCGTCTCGGCGCTCGTCGCTGCCGCGGAAGAACTGGGCTACGACTACCACCTCGGACTGACCTGCTCGACCGATAGCTTCTACGCCGGCCAGTCTCGGCCGGGGTTCGGCGGCTTCGAGGCCCGAGGCAGCGAGGAGCGTATCGAGGAACTCCGGCAGGCCGGCGTCCTCAATTTCGAGATGGAGGCCAGTGCCATCCTGACCCTGGCGAACGTCTACGGCCTGCGCGCGGGGGCGGTCTGTACGGTCTACGCGAACCGCGTGACCGGCGAATTTCGGACCGAGGGAGAGCGGAAAGCCGCGCGGACGGCGACTCTCGCCGTCGAGTATCTCGCCCGGATGGACGCAGCGGTCGAAGAAAGCGGTGCCGACCACTGGCACGCCGGGCTGTCGCTGTAAGTCGACGGCTACCGAACGTGTCTGCCGGGAATAGATTTATCCACCACGGAGTTGTCACGAACTAACAATGCACTCGCACAGACGGCCACAGATCGAACCGGATCGCCACTGGTACGCCTCGGCATACAGGCGAGCGATTCGGCGAACGATCGGGGTGGTTCTCTTTTCGTTTTGCCTATTGAAAACGTTGCCACTCGGTCGACACTACGTCGCGATCTCGCGGCGGGGCGTCGGAGATGCGTTCACTTGGCCTGGCGATATGCATATGCACGGGATACCGGTCCAGATGTTAGTAGACAACACGCTCGGGATTCGGCTCACTCGGAGAGACCTTGGGCCGTGGCAAAGCGAGTTCGCCGCTCAGTCGCACGAATTCCCGTCGCTCGTCCAGCAGGCGCTGGCGTATCTGTGTTCGCGGCTTACCAGTGACTTCGTTCTGGGACCGCTCGTGATCGCGGGTGTGGCGACGCTGGCGATCCACCTCGTCGTCCTGTATCGGCCCTCATTGTAGCGGGCAACGAGAAGAGTAGATACGACAAGCAGCCGTTTTGACGGGTAGAACTGCTAGCACGCCGGGCTGCCGCTGTGATACTGTTCGCGGTGACGAGCCACGAAAATATTTTGACAGCCGACTGAGAAGGGAAGCCAGATGCAATCGTATCACCGCCCACACGTACAGCCCAGTACACACTGGTATCTCTCCGCCTATGCCAGCGCGGTGAAAAGACTTGGTGGCGTGCTCACGGTCACGTATCTGGGGTGGCTCGGGATCATCGCACACCCCGATGTCACTGGTCGTTCGAGAGGCTTTCCGTTCGGGATCGAGCCGGTTCCCGCCGACGCGACACTCGTCGCGCCGCCCTTCCCACCAGAGGCGTCGGTCGGCGGCGGTCTGTTCCACTTCTTTCTCGACATCCTCACCGGGCCGATCGGCGTGGGAGTCCTACTGGTCGGACTCGCCTTGCTGATAGCACAACTACTGCACACGCGGTAGTAAGAGTCGCACCCGACGCACGTCCCTCTGACTGTCGCGCCCGGCTACATATCGGGCCACGCCTTCGCGGCGCGGCCGGTCGAGGAGACCTTGCGGATCCACTTGGCGGCGATGGCTTTCTTGAGGTTCTCGGCCATGAAGCCGCCGAACGTAGAGACGGGGGCGGAGATGCCCATGTACTTCACGTCGTGGGCCACCGCTTTATCGCCGACGGAGACGACGGTGCCCATGTCGTCGTAGGTCCAGGTGTCGAGTGGCTGTCCGCGGACGGCGCGTGCGAGGTTTTTTCCGGCGACTTCGGCGGCCTGCCAGGCCGCCTGTGCGGTCGGTGGTGCGGGGTTCTCGCCCGGCTGGTCGACCAGTGCGCAGTCACCGATGGCGAACACGCGCTCGTCGGAGGTCTGGAAGTCCTGCTCGGAGTCGAGTCGGTGGGAGCGCTCGTCTTTTTCCAATTCGACGTCACGAACTGCGTCGCGGCCGGTGATGCCGCCGGTCCAGATGAGTTCGTCGTAGTCGAGTTCCTCGTCGTCGCCGATATAGACGGTCTCCTCGTCGACTTCGCCGATGAACTCGCCACACATGATGTTGATGTCCTTGTCCTCCAGTCGCTTGCGGATGGCCCCCTGGAGTTCGGCGTCGCCGTTGGGCATCACTTCGTCGAGGCCCTCGACAAGGTGGATTTCGAGTGGGGCACGACGTTCGTCGCGGAACTCGGCGATTTCACCCGCCGTCTGGATGCCGGAGAGACCGGCCCCGCCGACGACGATCTGGGCAGGGTCGTTCTGGGTCGCTTCACGCGCCGCGGTCGCGACGGCGTCGTGGATGCCCAGCGCGTCGTCGAGCGACTTGAGCGTGTGGGCGTGCTCTTCGAGACCGTCGATCCCGAAAAAGGCGGTCTGGGACCCGATCGCGACGAGCAGGTAGTCGTACTCGACCGTCGAGTCGTCGTCGAGTTCGACGACGCGGTCGTCCGTGTCGATGTCGACGGCCGCCGCCTCGATGAAGTCCGTACTTCGGGACTTGATGTCGCCGATGGGGATCGTGACGTTCTGCTGGACGCTCGGATCGCGAATACAGCGATGGGACTCGTGCAAGACGAGGTGGTAATCGGTATCCGAAATCCACGTGATGTCAGCCTCGCCGTTTATCTGTTCTTCGAGGCTCTTGATTGCGCCCGCACCAGCGTACCCAGAGCCGAGGACGACGACGTTGTCGGTCATGTGTGAAAGGCTCAGGTAGCGGGTGATACAAAGGCTTTGAAATCACATTCGCGTGGCAACTGCGTTGTCTCTTCGCCACGTCGCCCCGATTCGACGGGAATGGCGGGCGCTGGGGTCGCGTTGTCAGCCGTCCACTGCGGTGTGCTATTCGCGACCCGGCGTCGCGAACGCAGTCACGGATCGGCGGCCGACGGTGCGACAGCGATCAGGAGACGCGTTCCCAGACCGCTTTCTCTTCGGCGGGTTCGTCGCCACGGGTCCACCACTGGGCCTCCCAGACGGAGCCCTCGTAGACGACGCGGTCGCCGCCGGTGTAGGCGGTGTCCGCGTTCCACTGCGGGTAGTCGCCGTCACCGCCGTCGCCACCGTCACCGCCGTCACCACCGTCACCGCCGTCGCCACCGTCACCGCCGTCGCCACCGTCACCGCCGTCACCGCCGTCTGCCGGACCGACTTCTTCCCACGGTCCCCACTGGTTCGAACCAGGTTCGTCGCCACGAGTCCACCACTTGGCCTCCCAGACGGAGCCATCGTAGACGACACGGTCGCCGCCGGTGTAGGCGGTGTCCGCGTTCCACTGCGGGTAGTCGCTGCCGCCGCCCCCGTCGTCGCCGTCCGACACGACTGCGGTGTCGGAATCGAGCGCGCTATCGGCGACCGGCGTCGCGTCGTCGCTGATCGCGACGCTCTCGACGTCTCCGTCGCCGAACACCCAGGCCGTGTGCTCGCCGGGGAATCCGCCGTCGTCCTGGACCGACACCGGCACGTCCGTGCCGCTGGCGTCGTCTGCAGACGAGACGCCCGCGACCACGTTCTGGTCGCCGTCGGGATAGGTCACCACGACCGTCGCGTCGCCGTTCGTCGTCACGTCGCTGACCGTGACGTTCCCGTCGTCGCCCAGCACCTGATCGTCGAAGGTGAGCGATCCACTCGTCGCGTCTTCGTCGCCGCCGCCACCGCTGTCGTCGCTCACGGCGTCGACGAGCGCACCGGCGTCGACGAGACCGCTGCCTTGCTGGTCCGACGGGAGACCGATGTCCCGCGCGCTTTCGGTGAGCACGTCTTTGAGCTCCTGTGGCGAGAGGCTCGGATCGACCGCGAGGGCCAGCGACGCGACGCCCGCAGCCGCCGGGCAGGCCATCGACGTGCCCGACAGCGAGTTGTAGCCGTCGGTCGGGTACGTCGAGAGCACGTTCAGTCCCGGCGCGGCAACGTCGACACCAGGGCCGTACTGCGAGAAGTCGGTCAGTGACTCGTTGGGGCCGACCGCGGAGACGGCGACGACGGAGTCGTAGGCCGCCGGATACGAGATTCCTCGCTCGCCGCTGTTGCCTGCCGCTGCGATCGGCAATGCCCCGTTGTCGAACGCGTAGTCACACGCGTTCCGCAGCGTCCGGGTGGCACCGCCGCCACCGAGTGACATGTTGATGATGTCGGCACCGTTGTCTGTACACCAGACGATCGCGTCTGCGATCGCGCTCAGTGTCCCACCGCCGCCCTGACCACCCAGCGCGCGTGCGGCCAGCAGCGAGGAGTTCGAGATGCCCGCGACCCCCGTGGCGTTGTTCGTCGTTCCGGCCGCGATGCCCGAGACGTGGGTCCCGTGGCCGTTCCCGCTCCTCGGGCTCGGATCGTCGTCATCGGAGACGAAGTCCCGTCCTTTGACCTCGCCGAACTGCGCTTCGAGGTCCGGATGGGTGTACTGGGTCCCCTGGTCGACGACGCCGATCGTCACGTCGGTCGAGCCGAGCGTCGTCTCCCACGCCCCACCGGCGTTGACCAGTTCGGGGGCGTACTGCTCTCCCACCCGCGGGTCGTCCACGTCGATGACCATCGGATGGTAGATCGCGTTCGGTTCGACGTACGCGACGCCGGGCTGGTTCTCCAGGTCTTTCTTGGCCGCCGACTGTGCCTGTGGTCCGGTCTGCTGGGGCAACTGCACTTCCATGAATCCCAGCGTGTCGTTCTCACTGACGACCGAGGCCCCTTCGGGAAGCCCCGACTGAATCGTCGCCTTCGTCTCGGCGGCGTTCGCCGTTGGCTCCATCCCGACAATGAGTTCACCCGCCTCGCGGTGCTCCCCGCCGTTTCCGTCCGGATCGCGTCCTTCGACTGCGGCCGCAGTGCCGACTACTGTTGATCCGACGATCCCGCTTACCGTCCCGAGGAAGGTTCGTCTGGTACTCCCCCCAATGTCTTTGTCCGTCATGGACGATCAAACATTCAGGAGGACTGCATTTATTATTTATGTCACGAAATGAAGGTCTGAATAATAGTTGGAAACGCTAAATATCTACTATTCGGAAACGGATGGTAGAATTAATGTTCCGGTTCGCCTGCCGGTGCGCGCATGTCGTCGATGGTCAGGATGAGTTTGTTGCTGGTGTCGTCTTTGCCCGCGAGTGTTCCGATGATCTGGAGCTTCGACAGGGGTGTCGGGCCGACGGTGACCGAGTCACCTTCGTGGAAATCCGAGATCGATCCCTGCAACTGTAGTTCCGCGCGACACTTCTCTGGGTGGTGGACGCTCGTCAGGTCGATCTCCTCGACGTTGGCGTCTTCGAGCAACTCACCGTCGTGTCGGAGCGGGACCCGCGCCGCGTTGTCCATGTCCTGAATCTGGAGTGCGTCGTAGGCGTTGGCCGTCGGCTTGTAGCCACCCTTCGGACCGGGGACACCCTCGACGAGCTGGAGGGCTTTCAGGCTCTGCATCTGGTTTCGAATCGTCCCCGGATTTCGGTCTACTTTGTTCGCGATGTCTTCCCCTTTGACTGCACTTTCGCTTTCTTTGTACAGATTGACCAGTTCCTGCAAGATGTTCTTCTGACTGGGGGTGAGTTCGATTGATGACATAAACAAGGATTGGTCGTACCTGTCCTTAAACCCGACGGTGAACTCACGTTGCTTGCTACAAAAAACCGTGGGAACGAACGTCTCGCTCGGGACAATCGAACAGGGGAGTGATTCGTCTCCCGCACGCGTCGAGAACATCGCCATTTGGTGGTCAGAGTGGTAGATTCAGCTATCGAGTCGCTGTCGAGCCGATCTTTTTGTACCCCGAACGACTGGGTTCTACGTATGAACCGACAGGTACGACTCATCGGGGCACCAATGGATCTGGGTGCCGATCGCCGTGGTGTCGATATGGGGCCGTCGGCGATCAGGTACGCCGGACTGGCCGCCCAGCTCGAAGCCGTCGGGATCGACTGTCGCGACTACGGCGACGTGATCGTACCACGACCCGAAGAGTCGGACCCGTCGGCCGGTGAACCGATCGATGGACGCGCGAAGTTCCTCGCCGAGACGGAACTCGTCTGTGAACGGATCGCCTCGGCAGTCGACTCGACGATCAGTGCCGGTGAGTTTCCACTCGTGCTCGGTGGCGATCACTCGATTGCGATGGGCACCGTTGGCGGCACACGACCCGAGGACGACCTTGGCATTCTCTGGTTCGACGCCCACGGCGACTTCAACACACCGACGACGACGCCGAGTGGCAACGTCCACGGGATGTCGATGGCGGCCATCCTCGGTATCGGCGAGTTCGCAGACCGCGAGTGGGCGAAGGCAGCGAACGTCGACCCCGAGAACGTCGTGCTCGTTGGTCTCCGTGACCTCGACGAGGGCGAACAACGGCTCATCCGTGACTCGCCCGTGACTGCGTACACGATGAGCGACATCGACGACCGTGGGGTTACCGACATCGTCGAATCCGCGCTCGCTGTTGCGACCGACGGGACCGACGGACTGCACGTCAGCCTCGACATGGACTGGCTCGATCCCAACGAAGCGCCCGGCGTCGGGACACCCGTTCGTGGCGGGGTCTCCTACCGCGAGGCTCACGTTGCGATGGAGTACGTCGCCGACTGTGGGAGCACGCTGCACTCGATGGAGGTCGTCGAGGTCAATCCGATCCTCGACACGCACAATCAGACGGCCGAACTGGCCTGTGAACTCACTGCGAGTGCGATGGGAAAGCAGATCCTGTAACCCCACACTTCGACCGGACCGCGCCAGCGGCGCGGTCTGCCCGCTATTGGTCGTCTGCTTCGTCGTCTTCGACTGCTGCCGGCACCACGGTTACGCTGGCAGTCTGGTCGTCCCCGTCGAGTGCCATGATCTTGACACCCTTCGTGTTGCGGCCGACCTGTGACACGTCGCCGGCCCGGATGCGCATGATCTGGCCGTTCTCGCTCATGATGACGAGGTGGTCGTCCTCGGGGACGGCCTTGACCGTCGAGACGGGACCGTTGCGGTCGTCGGTCTTGATGTCGATCAGTCCCTGTCCGTACCGGGACTGGCGGCGGTACTCCGACAGCAGGGTGCGCTTGCCGTAGCCTCGCTTGGTGACCGTCAGGAGCGATCGGTCGTCGTCGTCGTCCGTCGCGACGAGACCGGCAACGGCGTCGCCATCTTTGAGTTTGATGCCGTTGACGCCGCGTGCCGACCGTCCCATCTCGCGGGCTTCGGCTTCGTCGAAGCGGATCGTCATCCCGCCTTCGGTGGCGATGACGAGGTCCTTGGACCCGTCAGTCACTTCCACGTCGACGAGCGCGTCACCGTCTTCGAGTTTGGCGGCGATGATCCCCGTCGAGAGGATGTTCTCGAAGTCCTCGACGCAGGTGCGCTTGACGTAGCCGTTCCGGGTGACCATCGTCAGGCACTCGTCCTCTTCGAAGTCGTCCGTCGAGACGACGGCGGTGATCTCCTCGCCGTCGTCCAGATCGATGAGATTGACCGCGGATTTCCCGCGTGCAGTGCGGGACATCTCGGGAATCTCGTAGGTCTTCAGCCGGTAGACCTGCCCCTGATTGGTGAAACAGAGCAGGTAGTCGTGGCTGTTTGCCCGGAACACCTTCGAGACGCGATCACCCTCTTTGGGATCCGCGCCGATGATCCCTTTGCCACCGCGGTTCTGGGGGTCGAAGGCGTCGACGGGCATGCGCTTGATGTAGTCGTCCTCGGTGATGACGACGACACAGTCTTCCTCGGGGATGAGGTCCTCGTGAGTGACCTGCCCCTCGGCTTCGAGGATCGATGTCTTGCGGTCGTCGTCGTACTCCTCAGCGATCTCGCGCAGTTCGTCCTTGATGACCGAGAGCAGTTCCTCCTCACTCCCGAGGATTTCCTCCAGCCGCTCGATGCGGGCCTGTACGTCCTCGTACTCCGATTCGATCTCGGCGGTCTCCATCGACGTGAGCGAGCCCAGTTGCATCCGAACGATGTGGGCGGCCTGCTCCTCGGAGAAGCCGAAGTGGTCCTGTAGCCCGGTCTTGGCCGCGTCGCGGTCCTCGGAGTTGCGGATCAGCTCGACCACGTCGTCGACGTTTTCGAGGGCCTTCAGTCGGCCTTCGAGGATGTGAGCGCGGTCCTCGGCCTCGTCGAGTTCGAACTGCGAGCGACGGCGCACGACCTCGCGGCGATGTTCGACGTAGTGTTCGAGCGTCTCTTTCAGCGTCAACACGCGGGGTTCGTCGTCGACCAGCGCGAGGTTGATCACGCCGAAGGTCGATTCGAGATGGCTCTCCAGTAGCTGATTCTCGACCACGTCGACGTTGGCGCTGCGCTTGAGTTCGATGACGATGCGAACGCCGTTACGGTCGGACTCGTCACGCAGGTCCGAGACCCCCTCGATCGAGCCTTCGTTGACATCCTCGGCGATGCGCTCGACCATCCGGGCCTTGTTCTCTTGGAACGGAATCTCCGTGACGACGATCGTGTTGTCCTCGTGGTCGACCTCGTACTCCGCTCGAACGCGCAGGCGGCCCCGACCAGTGGCGTAGGCCGAGTAGATAGCGTCCTTGCCGACGATGTTGCCGCCGGTCGGGAAGTCCGGTCCCTTGACGTGTTCCATCAGGTCCTCGACCTCGCAGTCGGGGTTGTCGATGAGGTGTGTCGTCGCGTCGATCACTTCACCGAGATTGTGTGGCGGGATGTTGGTCGACATCCCGACGGCGATGCCCGAGGACCCGTTGACGAGCAAATTCGGGACGGCCGCGGGCAGGACTGCTGGCTCCTGCAGGCGGTCGTCGTAGTTGGACTTGAAGTCGACGGTGTCTTTCTCGATGTCGTCCAGTAACTCCTCGGAAATCGAGGCCATTCGGGCCTCAGTGTATCGCATCGCGGCCGCGGGGTCGCCGTCCATCGAGCCGAAATTCCCCTGGCCGTCGACCAGTGGATACCGCATCGAGAACGGCTGAGCCATGCGCACGAGCGTGTCGTAGATGGCGCTGTCGCCGTGGGGGTGGTAGTCACCCATCGTCTCCCCGACGATCGAGGAGGATTTGCGGTGGGCCGAGCGGGAGGTGACTCCCATCTCGTGCATCGCATAGAGGATGCGCCGGTGGACGGGCTTGAGACCGTCACGTACGTCCGGGAGCGCACGACCGGCGATGACACTCATCGCGTAGTCGATGTAGCTCTGTTCCATCTCGTCCTCGATGCGGACGCGGTCGACGCGCGAGGCGGCAGTCACGTCCGTCGGATCAGGTGCTTCCGAACTCATCTTAGATGTCCACCCATTCGGCTTCCGGCGAGTGTTCCTTGATGAACTCCTTGCGCGGTTCGACGGCGTCGCCCATCAGCACCGAGAACATCTTGTCCGCGGCGGCGGCGTCCTCGATAGTGATCTGCTTGAGGATACGCTGGTCTGGGTCCATCGTCGTGTCCCAGAGTTGCTGGGGGTTCATCTCGCCAAGTCCCTTGAACCGCTGGACTTGACTCGGATTCCCGTCGCACTTCTCTTCGACGATTCGGTCGCGTTCTGCCTCGGTCATCGCGTCGTAGGTCTCACCCTTGTGCCGAACCCGATAGAGTGGTGGCTGGGCGGCGTAGACGTAGCCGGCTTCCAGCAGCGGCTTCATGTGACGATAGAACAGCGTCAACAGGAGCGTGCGGATGTGTGCCCCGTCGACGTCCGCGTCGGTCATCATGATGATGCGCTTGTAGCGGATGTCGTCGATGTCGAACTCGTCGCCGATACTGGTCCCCAGCGCAGTGATGACGTTGCGGATCTGGTCGTTCTCCAGAATCCGATCCAAGCGATGTCGCTCGACGTTGAGGATCTTTCCGCGAAGCGGGAGAATCGCCTGAAACTCCGGATTACGGCCCTGCTTTGCCGACCCACCGGCCGAATCACCCTCGACGACGAACAGTTCGGCCTCGTCGGGGTCGCGGGTCTGACAGTCCGCGAGTTTGCCGGGCAGTGCGGTCGATTCGAGCGCGGACTTGCGCCGGGTCAGCTCTTCGGCCTTTTTGGCCGCTTTCCGTGCCTTGGCGGCTTCGACGGCCTTCCCGATGATCGCCTCGGCGGTGTCGGGGTTCTCCTCGAAGAAGGTCCCCAGCCCGTCGTGCATCGTCGACTCGACGATGCCCCGGACCTCGCTGTTGCCCAGTTTGGTCTTGGTCTGGCCCTCGAACTGCGGGTCTGGGTGCTTGATCGAGATGACGGCGGTCAGGCCCTCGCGGATGTCGTCGCCCTTGAGGGTGTCGTCGAGGTCGTTCAGGAGACCGTTCTCGGTCGCGTAGTCGTTGACCACGCGTGTGAGCGCTGTCTTGAAGCCGGTCATGTGGCTCCCACCTTCGCGCGTGTTGATGTTGTTCGCGAAGGCGTGGATCGATCCCTGTAGCTCCGCGGTGCCCTGCATCGCGATCTCGACCTGGACCGGTCCCTCCTCGATGTCCTCGCTGCCCTCGAAGTAGATCACGTCGCGGTGCAGCGGCTCCTTGGTTTCGTTGAGATACTGAACGAACTCCTTGATGCCGCCCTCGTAGACGAACGTCTCGGACTCGCTGTCGCGCTCGTCTTCGAGAGTGATCTCGACGCCTGAGTTGAGGAAGGCGAGTTCGCGAAGCCGCGAGGCGAGCGTCGAGTAGACGAAGTCGGTGGCATCGAAGATGTCGTCGTCGGGCCAGAACCGGATGCTCGTTCCCGTCTCCTCGTTCGGTTCCATATCGCGAACCCGTTCGAGATCGTATTCTGGCTCGCCGTGGTCGAAGCGCTGTTTCCAGACCGCACCATCGCGCTTGACCTCGACTTCGAGCCACTTCGAGAGGGCGTTGACCACGGAGACGCCGACGCCGTGGAGACCGCCCGAGACCTGATAGGACTTGCTGTCGAACTTCCCGCCAGCGTGCAGGACTGTCAGGATGACTTCGAGCGCAGGCCGGTCGTGTTTCTCGTGGGTGTCGACCGGAATCCCGCGTCCGTCGTCGGAGACAGAGACAGAATCGTCCTCGTGGATCGTGACGGTGATCTCGTCGCAATGCCCCGCCAGTGCCTCGTCGATGGAGTTGTCCACGACCTCGTAGACGAGGTGATGGAGGCCTCTGGAGTCGGTCGAACCGATGTACATCGCCGGCCGTTTTTGAACGGCCTGTAACCCCTCCAGAACCTGAATCTGTTCCGCACCGTAATCACGGTCCTGTGACATAGAATCTACTGCGTCTAGTCGTGCGGGGGTCTTAAACTTCCCGCACGCGCACGCGAAGCGGTTGCGCCGTCTGACAGTTCAGCCCCTGTCTGATAGTGCAGACGGGATCACGACTGGCCGTCAGCCGGTCCGGTCGCCGCTTTGCCCCTCTGGTCGCCATCGCCGTGCCCGCTGGTGCCGTCTGCCTCCGTCTCGAAGGACTCGACGAGTCCCTTGAGATCGCCCGCTCGGTCCGAGAGCGTTCGGATGTTCTCGGTGACTTCCGTGATCGAGGCGGTCTGCTCCTCTGCAGAGGCCGCGACGTTCTCGGTCTGTGCGCTCGTCTGTTTGCTGATCGACCCGACTTCGTCGACCATCGCGACGACTTCCTCCGTCGACGCCGCCTGTTCTGTCGTCGCGTCGCTGATCGACTGGATGCCGGAGTTGGTCTCCTCGACCTGCTCGACGATCTCGTCGAGGGCCTCGGTGGCTTCCCTGATCGTCTCCTGACCGGTGTCGACCCGCTCTCCCATCTCGCGCATGTCTGCGACAGTCTCGTCGGTCACCGACTGGATCTCGGAGATCATCGAGTCGATGTCGTCGGTCGCCTCCTGTGTTTCGGCCGCGAGTTCCTTGATCTCGTCGGCGACGACGCCGAACCCTTCGCCGGCCTCGCCGGCCCGACTGGCCTCGATGGAGGCGTTCAGCGCCAGCATGTTCGTTTGATCGGCGATCTCGTCGATGAGAGTCACCACCTCACCGATCCGTTCGACCTCGGTCGCGAGCGTCTCGACTTGCTCGGACATCTCGGTCGCCTTTCGCTCGATCGCTTCGATCTCTTCGGTCGCCTCTTGACCGTACTCACGACCCTGTGCGCCGGTCTCGAAGGCCCGCTCGGCCTTGGTCGCGATCTCGTCGGTCGAGGACGTGATCTCCTCGATCGTCGCAGAGAGATCGGTCATCTCGTCTGTCACTTGCTGGATGTTCTCGTTTTGCTGTTCGGCCCCGCTGGAGATCTCCTGAATCGTCTCGGCGACCTGTTCGCTCGCAGTTCGGACCTCTTTCGCGCTGGCCGAGATCTCCTCGCTCGAATCGTTGACATCGCGTGCGAATCGTTCGATTTCGACGACGGTTCGTTCCAGTTCCGCGATCATCTCGTTGGACGCTTCCGCGATGTCCCGCATCGCGTCGTTGTCGATGTTCGTATCGAGTCGCTGGGTGAGGTCGCCGTCTGCGGCCCGTGCCATCACCGTTCCGAACTCCGCTGCCTGCTGTTCGAGGCTGTCAGCGAGAGCTTCGGCGTCCTGTTTGGCGACTTCCGCCTCGTTGCGAGCCGTCTCGATGTCGTCGATGAACGCCTCCAGATCCGCTTGCATCGCGTCCAGCGAGTCGCCGAGCCGGCCCGGAACCGGCTCGTCGAGGGCGGCGGCGTCGAAGTCCTGTCGTGACAGCGCGTCGGCCTGGTCGGCGACGGTCTGGAGGTACGACGTGATATCGCGAACCGCCGTGCGGACCTGTCCGACCTCGTCGATTCGGCCGTCGTCGGACATCTCGATGTCGAGGTCCCCGTTTGCGAGCGCCCTCGCCTGTGAGGACAGCTCTTTCATCGAGCTGATCGGCCCTCGCCTGATCATAAAGATCAGTAGCACCAGCCCGATCAGTGCCGTTCCGATCAGCACGAAGATATTCTGCTGGACCTGTGACTGCGTACGCAGAGCGGCCGTCTTGGGTGCTTTTTTCACCACCACCCAGTTTGCATCGCCACCAAGAGCGGTCGTGTATGCGACGACGGAGTCATCCGTGACCAGTGTGCCGTTCTGGTTGTTGTTGACGGCGGTTCTGATCTCTTCAGCGCCGGAGCCACTGTAGGTTCCGAGAATAGCACTCTCGTTCCGATCCAGCAGAACGTCCCCGGTGCCACGTCCGATCACTGTCGTCCGCGTCCCCTCGATAGAGCTTCGGAACCGCTCAGCACGTTCGCTCATCCGGATTTTCAATCCAAATATGTAGTTCGTTCCCGGAACTGGTGAGACCATTACCACCGATGGTGCCCCGTTCTGATCAGTGTACACCCAGGACTGAACGACTGATTCGGGCCCATCGAACGAGACCTCTTGGTAGGGAATGCCCTGTGGCCACTTGATATTCGTCTCCGAGATGGACTGATTCTCGAGATCAGGATCCGTGCTCGCTATGATCGTGCCACTCTCCTGCTCAAAATAATAGAGCGTCTCGACTTCTGGCGGGAGGTGTGACAGCTCGCTTCTGAGTGCAGCCCGAGATTCGAGCTCGTTGCCGAGCTTGAGCGAGCTTTGTTTCGAGACCGTTCTGGCTGTGTTTCGCTGCGTCGTCACCCACTGATCGACGGCATCACCTTCGAGTTCAGCGTTCGTGAGTAGATTTTGCTGTTGTTGTTCACTGACCTCACTGGAGACCGTCTGTACGGTCACGAGACCGATCCCAGCGACGAGTAATAGTATCGCCAGCGCGACAACTGCAAACTTTCTCGTGTAGCTCTTTCGGAGGAGATCTGGAAGCCAGCTATCTATATTCATTGAATAAAATCACCAACCAGTTTCTACGAGTTGTTGTACGTCACTACGTAGTCTCTTAGAGTCTGATTTAAAGATCCTGCACACATTACCATTATAAATATTCAGTGGCTACGTCGGATAGAAAATAAGAATAACGACGAAAAATAGCCGATTAGCGGCCACAGGATAGTATCAGAGACGGTTCTCACCCCCACCGTTATAGAATACTCGGTGTCCCACTTGCACCAAGAGTGGTGAATCGGTGTACTGATCGCTATATCGCTGTTTTCCCGAAAGCAGATGTGTTTAGCCGTGAGGTCGATCTGGCCCTGCAAACCACTTTCACTCCGGTGGCGAACACCTTTTAAGCTGTCCGCTGATACGTATCGCCACGAATGACCTCGTATCAGTCGCGACTCGGGGAGGGCGAGGGGATCGCCGACGAACTGGCCGAGAGCCAGCGATCCATCTCCATCGCCGAGTTCTTCGAGAAGAACAGGCAGATGCTCGGGTTCGACTCGGGGGCCAAGGCGCTCGTCACGGCCGTCAAGGAGGCCGTCGACAACGCGCTCGACGCCTGTGAGGAGGCCGGAATCACCCCCGACATCTACGTCGAGATTCAGGAGGCTGGGGACTACTACCGCCTCATCGTCGAAGACAACGGTCCCGGGATCACCAGAGAACAGATCCCCAACATCTTCGGGAAGCTGCTCTATGGCTCCCGGTTCCACAAGCGCGAGCAGAACCGGGGTCAGCAGGGGATCGGTATCTCGGCGGCCGTCCTCCACTCTCAGAAGACCAGCGGCAAGCCCGCGAAGATCACCAGTCGGACCGAGCAAACCGCAGACGCACAGTACTTCGAACTGATCGTCGACACGGACGCCAACGAACCCGAGATCAGCGTCGAGGACACGACGACCTGGGAGCGGCCACACGGCACCCGGATCGAACTTGAGATGGAGGCGAACATGCGGGCTCGCCAGCAGCTTCACGACTACATCAAGCACACTGCGGTGGTCAATCCCCACGCCCGCATCGAACTCGTCGAGCCAAAGGAACACCTCAAGTACGAGCGGACGACCGATCAGCTCCCGGCAGAGACTGAAGAGATCCGCCCCCACCCCCACGGCGTCGAACTCGGGACGCTCCTGAAGATGCTCGAAGCGACGGATTCGTACTCCGTCTCAGGGTTCATGCAGGGTGAGTTCACCCGCGTGGGCCAGAAGACGAGCGACGAGGTCATCGCGAACTTCAACGATCACCACTTCGGCCGGGAGATGTCGTGGTACGGCCCCCAGAGCCACGAGGACGCCGATGTCGCCCGAGCGGTCCAGCAGGCAGTTTCGAACAAGGGCAAGGAGGCGACCGCCGAGTTCGCCGACTCGGTCGCCGAGGCCGTCGCCGAAGCGGGCAGAGTCGCGCACAGTCGCCTCGTCGAAATCGTCGACGGTCACGCCGACCGAATCGAGGACGACTACGAGAAGACGTTCGGAACGACCGTCCGCGAGGCCGCCGTCGCGGCCGCGTGGGACGAGATCACGGCCCAGCGCACGCCGGACGTGTACGAACTCGTCGACGAGGTCACGACGACGCGCAAGGACGACGCCGCCGTCCAGGGTATCGCCGAGCGCATCGCCGATAAGTTCGACGACGAGGGTCGCCACCGCGTGACCTACGACGACCTCGAAGACTACGTCGACCGCGCGGCGGAGATGACCGAAGACATGGACGACGTGACCTTCGGCGAGACCGCGCGCGAGAAGATCGTCGACGCCCTCTGGGACGTGGCGTCGCAGGTACCCGACGACCCACCCAACGTCGGCGATATCGCCGACGACCGCGACGTTGCCAGTGACCTGCTGGAAGCGATGCGTGAGACTGACATCATCGCGCCGCCGACGGACTGCCTCGCACCGATCACGGCCGAACTGGTCGAGGCTGGCCTGAAAAAGGAGTTCGACGCCGACTTCTACGCCGCCTCGACCCGAGACGCTTCGGTCCACGGCGGTGACCCCTTCATCGTCGAAGCCGGCATCGCCTACGGCGGCGACATCGAACACGATCAGGCCCAGGTCATGCGCTTTGCCAACCGCGTCCCGCTCGTGTACCAGCGCGGCGCGTGTGCGACCACCGACGTGGTCAAGGGGATCAACTGGCGCAACTACGGGCTGGATCAGCCGGGCGGCAGCGGCATCCCCAACGACGAGGCCGTGATCATGGTCCACATCGCCTCGACGAACGTCCCCTTCACCAGCGAATCGAAAGACGCCGTCGCCAACATTCCCGAGATCGAATCCGAGATCGAACTGGCGATCCGCGAGGCCGCACGCGACCTCAAGAGCTACCTGAACAAGCGTCGGTCGATGCAAAAGCGCCGGAAGAAAGAGAACAAACTGGCGACGATCCTGCCGGAGATGGCCGAGAAGCTCTCGGAGGTCACCGGCAAGGACGACCTCCACATCGACGACTCGATGGCCCGGATCATGAACAACGTCCTCGTCGAGCGCGAAGTCGAGGGCGACACTGTCCGGGTCGTCGTCGAGAACAACGACGACACGAACGCCGATATCGATCTGACGGACATCGTGAGCGTCGAACCCGCCGTAACGAACGGCGCGAACGTCGTCGAGATGGACGGCGAGTGGTTCGTCAAGTGGCAGACCACCGTCGCGGCCGGCGACGACGCCGTCCTCGAATACACGGTCGACGGTGACGCCGAGTTCGACATCGCGGTCGACGGCGTCGCCGAGGAGAAACTCACGGTGAACGCATAATCATGAGTACAGAGATCAATCCCAACGACGAGAAGGCCCGCGAACAGTTGCTCGACCTCGCCGCGGACTTTTACGATCAGTTCGCCGACGGCGACGTACCGTCGATGCAGATTCCGACACGCACGAAGTCGAACATCGAGTACGACGAGGACAAGGACGTGTGGGTGTACGGCGACCGGTCGTCGACCCGCTCGGCAAAGACCGTCTCCGGCGCACAGAAGCTCCTGAAAGCGACCTACACCATCGACTTCCTCGCCCAGCAACTCGACGAGAACCGCTCGTCGACCCTGCGTGAGTTGTACTACCTCTCGGAGTCGTGGGACCTCGACGAAGCGCAGTTCAACAGTCAGGACGAGTCCAACAACCTCATCGAGGACCTGGAGATCGTCTCGGAAGTCAAGCGCGAGGACTTCCACATGCGCCCCGAGGAGTCCGGCGCGAAGGTGATGGGACCGCTGTTGCTTCGCGAGCAGACCCGCCGTGGCGACCGAGAGATCCACTGTCAGGACGACGTTGGACAGGGTGGCTACCAGATTCCGAACAACCCCGACACCATCGAGTTCCTCGACAACGACGCGGACTTCGTGATGGCGGTGGAGACCGGTGGGATGCGCGACCGCCTCGTCGAGAACGGCTTCGACGACGAGTACAACTGCATCGTCGTCCACCTCGGAGGTCAGCCGGCCCGGGCCACGCGGCGACTCATCAAGCGCATGCACGACGAACTCGACCTTCCCGTCGTGGTGTTCGCCGACGGCGACCCGTGGTCGTACCGAATCTACGGCTCGGTCGCCTACGGGTCGATCAAGTCGGCACACCTCTCCGAGTACCTCGCGACCCCCGAGGCGATGTACGTCGGCATCCGGCCACAGGACATCGTCGAGTACGACCTGCCGACGGACCCCCTCTCCGATTCGGACATCAACGCCCTCGAATCCGAACTCGAAGACCCGCGCTTCCAGACGGAGTTCTGGGAAGAACAGATCGAACTGCAACTCGACATCGGGAAGAAGTCCGAACAGCAGTCACTCGCAGCGCGTGGGCTGGACTTCGTGACCGAGACGTATCTCCCGGAACGGCTCAGTGAGATGGGCGTGCTCTGAGGGCGTGCATCGAACAGCGGTTCCGGGAGATCAGGAGGAACGGCTCAGTGAGATGGGCGTGCTGTAGGACCCAACGGATGAGTCGCTTCGACTGGATCGATACGTGGGTAGACAATCGGTCACGCGGCGGCTACGCGGCGTTGATCGGTATTCTGACCGGTCTCTTCTTCCTGCTGTTCAGCGCACTGATCGGAAAACCGGATGTGACCGGTGCCGGTTTGCTGACGCTCTCGATGACTGTCGTCTACTACGCGCTCGATCCGCGGAACAGAGCAGGATGACCCCGCCGCGCGACTGGATCGGGGCGACAGCCTCTCAGAGTCACTCCTCGATGCCGAGTTCCGAGAGCAGCGTCACCGCCGCGGCGTGGGAGGAGGGCGGCCCCCGTGCGGTGATGAGGTCGCCGTCGACAGTGACCGACGTGTCGGCGTCGAGTTCGGCGTCCCAGTTGCCGCCGGCAGCGATCACTTCGTCTTCGACCCAGTAGGGCAGCTTCCGGCCGTCGGGCAGCAGGTCGCGGTCGTCGACGATTCCCTCCTCCCATGCGTTCGGGAAGCCGGTCACGTCCCGACCGTCGACGAGCATCTCGCCGTCGGAGTCGCGGGTAAAGGCGAGGATGCCGACGGCGTGGCAGACGACGAGTGCTTTCTGGTCGCCGCTCTCGACGGCCGTGCGAAGCGCTGTTCGGGCGTGGTGGTCCTGTGTGATGTCCCACTCGGCACCGTGACCGCCGGGAAAGACGACCGCGTCGTAGTCCTCGGCGTCGGCGTCGGCCAGTGCGATCGGGTCGTTCAGGCGCTCGTCGCTCTCGGCGACCTCGCGGACGTGTGCGGCGGTCTCCTCGCCGACCTCCTCGGGATCGACCGATCGTTCGTCGACGACCGGCGGGTTCCCGGTCGGCGTCGCGACGGTGATATCGACGCCGGCATCCGAGAGTGTGGTGAGTGGCTCGATGCATTCCTCTCCCCAGTAGCCGTCCTCGCTGACGACGAACAGTGCAGAAGTCATGCACCCTTTGTACGGGTGTGTGGTGTAACCTCCTTTCGGGCGCGGCAGCAAAGTGAGCGACCGAAAGCGTTCAGTGGGTGAGAAAGTCGAGAGTCCGTCAATGAGCGGTTCTGTCGGTTGTCGAGATCAGGACGTGGGTAGACGAGATCGCTGCCGACGGGTTTTTGCACACCGCGCAGCGTTCGCTAAGACGATGCCCTCCACACGCCGCAGCGTGCTCCGCGCAGCTACCGGACTGTCGAGTCTAGCTCTGACCGGCTGTCAGTCGTTCGACGGGGACTCAACGCCGACCGAGATGCCACGGACCGACCCGGTGACCGAGTACTACGTCGCGACCCTCCGACGGTCCGACGGAACGCCGTACCGGTATTCCGGCGACGGTGACGGTGGCGACGACGGCCGTCCGCTCGTGCTCGGTTCGAGTGACGACCTCGACGCCGTCTCGTTCGACGCAGAGGCGGCACAGTTCGAGTCGTTCGTTCGGGAGACTGACTTCCAGCACTGGTCCGTTCTGCTGTACCAGCGCCAAATTCGACAGTGCGACCGCCAGCGCGTCGAGAGCGTCTGGCGGGGATCTGATTCACTCAGGGTGGGGCTGTGTCGGGAGCGACTGCCGGCCGACCGGGCGTGCGAGACGGGCGAGCAGGACGATCTCGGGATCGCGATCAGGGTCCCGTTCCCGAGCGACCAGTTCGACCGGCCGACGACGAGCATCAGCAGCGAGTGTGTCGACCGGTTGGGTCCCCGAGACACGGCGGAGGGACAGTGATGCCCCACGAACTGACCCGCCGCGGCGCGCTGGCGGCTGCCGGCGGCACCCTCGCCGCGTTCGCGGGCTGTTCGGCGATTTCGACGGGATCGAAGTTCGACGAGCGACGGCTTCGAGAGATCGCCCAGCGGTCCGTGCCCGACGATTCGTACTCGTATCCGTTCACGGTCACCGAATCGATGATCGAATTTCACCGCGACCGTGCCGTGGCGCTGCTCAATCAGGTGCCCGAATCGGTGTCGCTCCCGAACGAAGCGACTGCGAGTGAGATCGCGGACGAACGAACGGCATTGTTCGACAGGATCGAATCGGAAGGCGACGAGGAGGGTGGCGACGGGGACGATGGGGGCACCGGTGAGAACGCCGACGAGCAGGAACCACCTCATCGGCGCCTGTCCGACTGGCAACAGACCCGCGTCGACGCCGCAGCCCTGCTCGGCCGGTATCGGGCGGCCAGGGGAGAGATCGACCGGGCAGCTCTCAGGGAGCGCCGGGACGCGATCCGCTCGGCCCGGAGTGACTTCGTCGCAGCCCACGAGTATCGTGGAACTGACCCGGAGCGCGTGGTCTTCCGGCATCGGCTTCTCGAAGGCATCCTCACGAACGTGGCTCGGGAACTGGAGCCGTATCCGCCCTTCCCGGACGAAGCGTCCGACGACCCGGACATGGTCAGCTATCTCGTCGGCAAGATCGAGGGTGCGGAGGCGGATCTCACCGACGCTCGTCGGTTCCGGGAGCAGATACCAGCGGACGGAGTGACGTATCGACCGCCGATGATGCAGACGGCGACCTGGCTCCGCCGGCGCGCTCGGCTCACGGAGACTCGGCTCGAACGGTACCTCGAAAACGGGATCGAAGCGCTCGGCCGCGACGTGTCAGGAACGCCGGCCGAAGTCTGGTTCAGCGTCGCTCGTGACATCGTGCGGGACCACTCCAACAGCGACCTCCACGACGCGATCGGCGAGTCCTCCTATGCCACTGGCGTCATCGAAGCCGGAATGCGTCGGTCGGCGCTCTCGACGCTGGAGACGGTCGTCGAGGAGATCCAGAACGGGCGGTTCGACGAGACGCCGTCGACGGACGAACTGGACACACTGCGCGGAGCAGCCGTCGAGGCGGTCGAAGCCACCCTCGACAGAGAAAATCGGTTCGAGACGCGGTTCGTCGAACCGGCCATCGGAGGCATCAAAGACGGATCGAGCCGACTAGACACCGGCTCGACGGCGGCGACAGTGAACAGCGCCGCCGGCCGGTTCGCCTACGCCGAGTCACAGGCCCGGCAGGCCTCGGCCGTCGCCGAGGAAGTCGAGTATCTGCTGACTGCTGCGGTGGCGTAATCTCTCGCAGTCGACCGTCAGTGATCCAGCACGACAGGCACGCCACGGCTCGCCACGTCGACGGCGAAAGCCTCGTCGTCGCCCTCCAGTGACTCGAAGGTGTTGTAGTGGATCGGAAGGACGAGATCGGGACCCATCGATTCGGCCAGTTCGGCCGCAGTGTGTCGATCCATCGTGTAGTTCTTGGCGATCGACGGGACGAACACGTCCACGTCGAGTTCCGCGTGGCCGGGCAGCACGTCGGAGTCACCGGGCCAGAACACGCGTTCGCCACCGATCTCGATCATGAACCCGCAGCCGATCCCCTTCGGATGGATCGGCGTGCCGTCGTCGTTCAGGTTCGGGCCGTCGTCCTCGTTGTACGCTGGCACGGTCCAGAGGGGACAGTCGGCGACGAGGCGGTCGTCCTCCATCGACATCTCGACGACCTCGTAGTCGAGGTCGACTGGTCGGTCCACGTCGCGGTCGGTCGCGTGGACGTTGATGCCCTCAAACAGGACGACCGTCGCGTCGTCGCTGGCGACCCGGCGGATGCCGTCGGGGTCGTAGTGGTGGATGTGCGTGACACAGACCACGTCGCCGTCTTTGGCGTCGTAGTCCTGTGCTGGCGGGTGATTGATCCCCTCGACGTGGGGGTCCCACTCGCCCGTGAGGACGCCGTAGCGACCCGGATCGAAGTAGATCACCGTGTCGTCGGCTTCGACACGGAGCGTCGCGTAGCCCAGCCAGTCCAGCGTGAGGTCCTCGAAGTGGACGGTCATGCTCGGGCGTACGGGTGATCGCCGTATAAATCGCCCGTGACAGACCTGACCCCGAGCGTGCTCGCGGGATCGTTAGCCCTGTTGCTCGGCCAGCCGTTCGACCCGGTCTATCGTGTCGGCGTCGCCGACGGCAACGTCGGAGCGCACTTCCACGAACCGGGGGAAGCGAAGCGCGTAGCCCGACTCGTAGGTCGAGGAGGTCTGGATCTCCTCGTAGCCGACCTCGAAGACGACCGCCGGGCGTACGTCGACGGTCTGGCCGTCCTCGCTGGTGATGTGGGGTTCGAGCAGGTCGGTCAGGTCGGCGAGCTGTTCGTCCGTGATCCCGGTCGCGACGTTGCCGACGGTGGCGTAGCCGTCGGTGGTGCGCGCTCCGAGTTCGAACGTGCCGAGGAACGTCGCCCGTCGGCCCTCGCCCCACTCGGCACCGGTGACGACCAGATCCAGCGTCTCGACGTCGGGCTTGCGCTTGCGCCAGTGTTTGCCCCGGTCGCCCGGTGCGTACGTCGAGTCGGGGTCTTTGAGCATGATCCCCTCGTGGCCCGCGGCGAGCGCGTCGTCAGCGATCGATTCGATGGCGTCTGTCTCCTCTTCGAGCCAGAACGTCGAGTGGATGGTATCGTCGTCACCGACCAGCCCCGCCAGCGCGTCGCGTCGTTCGGTAAGCGGTGCGTCGAGCAGATCACGGCCGTCGACGTGCAGACAGTCGAACGCGTGGAGGCGCACCGCCACGTTCTCGCGGGCCTTCGCCACGTCGTGTTTCCGTCGGAAGCGCCGCAGCACGTCCTGAAACGGGAGTGGATCGCCCTCGTTGTCGACGGCGACGACCTCACCGTCGAGGATCGCCGGGCTGTCGAGGGTCGTTTCGACCGTCTCGACGACCTCCGGCAGCGCGTCGGTCACGTCCTCCATGTTGCGAGAGAACAGCCGGACGGACTCGCCGTCGTCGTGGACCTGCACGCGGGCGCCGTCGTACTTCCACTCGACGGCCGCGGTCCCCCAGTCGTCGAGCGCGTCGGTGACGGTCCCGGCCTGTGCGAGCATCGCCTGTACGGGGCGGCCCACGCTGAGTTGCAAGCCGGCCAGTCCGTCGGCCCCCTCGGCACGCGCGACGACGGCGACGTGGCCGAAGTCGTTCGTCACCTGCAGGGCGCGCTCGACGGCAGGGTCGGGCACGTCGAACGCTTCGGCGATGGCGTCGCGAACGGTGCCTTCGCCGACGCCGATGCGCATCTCCGAGAGGACGATCCGAGCCAGATAGCGGGCTTCCTCGTCGCTGGCGCGGTTGAATAGGCCAAAGAGCGTCTCGACCTTTCTGTCGCGGCTGCCGTCGCCACTGGCCGTCGCGATAGCGGTCAGTTCGTCGCCGACTTCGGCGACAGTCAGCGTGGACTGAGAGCCAGCCCCGAACGCCGCCAGTCCCTGCTGGCCGCCCAGATCCAGATCGGCGGCGACGGCACCGATCTCCCCGAGGTCCGCGACCCGCTGCTCGATGTCGCCCGTCGAGACGTTCGTGCCTGCCGCGCGAGCGAGCGCCTCGTAGCACAGCTTCGGCCCGACGTCGAGTTTCGTCGCGTCGTACGCCGGAAAGACCCGGCCCTGGACGAGACGAGCGAGGACGGCGAGGTCGTCACCGGCAGTCGAGAAGAGCGCGGCGACGCCGTCAGTCTTCGCGAGGTCGGCGCTCTCGGCTTCGATGTCGGCGGCGGCCGCCGCAAAGTCGGCGAACTCCATTACCGGATGGTACCGGCCGGGGCTTCTAAAACCTGCGAGGGCGAGTTCCCCGACCCACCGGGGTCTGGGGTGAAGCCCGACACTCGGCCTAATGTTCTGTCTCCTCGATATACCGTTCAACCACTTCCTCCGACACCGCACCCGTTGTTCCCACGTAGTACCCAACCTTCCAGAAACCACCTCCCCAGAAATGCGACTCCCGAATCTCGGGATACCGCTCCAGCAAGTGCTTCCCCGAGTACGACTTGAATTGCCGAGCAATATCCGCCGGACTGTACTTCGGGTCTGTTTGCACGAATAGGTGTACGTGGTCGTCCGCGATCTCCAACGCCAGAATCTCGTGCCCAAAGTGGTCAGCAGTCTCACCAAACAACTCTCGCACATCTTCCTCCAGTACATTCAGAACCGGGTGGCGGTACTTGGGACACCAGACGAAGTGATACTTGCAGGAACTAATAGAATGTGCGTGAATGCAATATTTTTCCAGCCTGAACCCCCTCATTTATGACAGTTTGGAACGATTGTCAACGTATGTGTGAGGAAGCCACAAAGACGATCCAGACGCGCCTTCACGTAGCGTCTGGTGAACCGTCGTGGCTTCACGACGCCCGCCTCGCCTCACGCGAAGTATTCAACGACACCATCCGCCTCAAACAACGCGGGTACAATCGCACCGAGATACAGAAGGAGGTTGACCGCGACGACTTCTTGCGGAACAACAAGTGTGCGGTCGTCGGCAAAGCCCTCCAAACGTGGGACTCCTACCAGTCACTCTTAGACTGGTGGCATGAACAAGACGACCCAGATGGAGGAAAGCCAACGCCTCCAAGCACCGATAGATCTGGTGCGTACCCGCTCGTGATGGCGCACACGGAAGGCTACCGCCTCACCGTGGACGAAGACACAGACCGCGTCCAAGTCCGCATCAGTCCGAAGCCGTACAAGAAAGTGAACGGGCATCTGCGCGGCGAACCGGACGCAATGGACGAGCTTCGAGATACCCTCACGTCGGATGAGGTGGATGTGGGGCAGGCCGAACTCCTGTCTCGAAAATCGGAGATTTTCGACGAGTCATCGAAGTGCTCCGCACTTCGAGATACCGCGATGGCGTGTACTATCTACACGTCACGGTCACACGCGAGTTCGACGTGCCCGAACCTGATACCACCGATACTGTGGTCGGCGTGGACATCAACGAGCGCAATGTCTCGCTCACCGCCCTCGACCGCGAGACGATGCGGACGAAGGGTACGCTCGTCCTCGATTATGGACGAGTCAAACAGGAACGCCAACGCTACCACACGATCACGAAACGCTGTCAGCAACACGGGAAGCCGAGTATCCACCGGAAACTCGGTGACAAGGTAGAGAGGTTCACCGAGTGGGTATTGCATCGTCTCTCCCGTGCTGTCGTGGAGTTCGCAGAACAGTTCTCGAATCCGGTTATCGTGTTCGAGGATATGAGCGGTATCCGCGACGAAATCAAGTACGGGTCGTATATGAACCGCCGATTGCACAAACTGCCGTTCCACAAGTTCGAGAAATTCGTCTCCTACAAGGCGACGTGGCGGGAGATTCCCACGGATACCGTAGACGCTTACTACAACTCGAAGACGTGTTCGTGCTGTGGTGAACGGGGGTATCGGCAGGGACGGCGGTTCCGCTGTACGAACGACGAGTGTGACGTGGTGCAAGATCACGCTGACCGGAATGCGTCGGTGAATATCGCGTGGCGAGAGAAGGCGAAACTCGACGGTCACAATACGAATTACCGGACTCACAAAACCCAGCCGCAGGTTCGGTTGGTGCGTCTGTCCGGGTCGGGGCGTGTAAGCCGCCCAACCTCATCCCGCTCGCTTGCCGAGCAGGGAGTGCTAGCGCACGGCTGAGGAAATTAGAAAAGCCTCGGGCCACCGGGCCCGAGGATGTTTACACACCCTTCGATGCCGCGCCGGTACCGCTCTGATCGCTCACCTGAGCTCTTTCTCGACCGTGACGAACTCGCCCTGTCCGGGTGCCGGGTACGGTCGGTCGGTGCTGAATCCGTCGTACTCCAGCACGCGGTCCCCGTCCGTGTCCAGATGGGGGACGGCGATGATCGGGCCACCCTCTCGTATCGTCCCCGTCACCTCGATTTCGACGTTCCGGTGGGTCCCAGCATCGAGGTATTCGGACTGGCCGATCACGGTCTCACCGACGCCCTGCTGATAGAGCACGACGTATCCTCCGTCGGACAGCGACACGGAGTCGACGACGATCGTCTCCTGACCGGCGGTGGGATTGTCCATCGTCAGCGACGCCACGGGCGAGGACAGCAAGAGGAAGGCGACGTAGGCCACACCGACCATGACGGCGGCGTGCTTGGCACCGTCGCGAAGCGATCCCTCGCCCAGTTGGCCGCCGACGAACCCGGAGAACAGGGCCTGCACGAGCGCCGTGTGGAAGAACACGAGCGTGTACGCTGCCTTGTCGACCTGTCCGAGGCGTTCGAACTGATCGGTGTTGACACCCAGCCGACCGGTGTTCTCCGGCGTCGGGACGCTAGAGGGCAGTGCCGGCACCAGCACCTCCTGGACCGAGGCGATGATGACGAGAAAGACGAGAAAGGAGATGTAGATGACCACGAGGTAGGTGAGCATCTGCTGGCGACGCTGGCGTCGCAGTCGGTAGTCAGATCGGGCCTGATCGGCAGCGATACGAAGGATCGGTCCCATCTTTCCGCTGGATCGCATCGCGTTGACCAGCAGCGTCACGACCCGTGAGATAGAGGTCGTTCTGACACGCCGGCCGAATCTGATCAACGCATCCTCGACGTTCGCGCCAAAGCGCACGTCGGCCCAGATCCGTTCGACTTCCTCACTGAGGTGGCCCACGTCGGTTCCCCTGATCCGTTCGAGACTCTCGACGACCGTCATTCCGGCCTCGTTGAGGCTCGCCAGCCGTTCGAGCAGCTCCGGCGTCGCAGCCTCGATCCGGCGGACTCTGAAGGAGTACAGCTCTCTGAGGACGGCGTAGGGGACGAGTACGAGCAGCAGCGCCTGCAGGAGAATGTCGTCGAGCAGTCGCAGATTGACCGCCTCGGTCGAGAACGCTGCCGGGCCGCGCCACAGGATCGAGACGACTGCGAACGGGACGGTGACATACAGGATCTGTGCGGGGTTCCAGAGCAACGTCTCGGCCGGCGAGGTGATCAGTCGCCTGATCGATGCCAGCCGGTCGTACAGCGCGAGCCGTTTCTGATTGTCGCTGCCGGCGTAGCCCCCGTCCGCCAGTTGGGTCCGCTTGTCGGCCGACGGCTTCGCGAACGTCGTCGTCTCGTGTCGTTCCAGTAGCGTCGTCGTCTTGTCGTTCCCGATGCCCAGAATCTCCAGTCGCTGGCCCAGATAGAGCATGAATCCGACGTTCGCGAGCGGGATCATCAGGTAGCCGACCATCTTGAGGAAGAGGAGCGTATCAGTCAGCGTCAGCCCGAAGACCAGCAAGATCGTGATGAAAAAGAGCACGGCCGCCACGAGCACCGTCACGTACGCCTCGGCGACGGTCGCGAGGTGTTCGAGGATCTCCTCTTGGCGCTGCTCGCGCTCGGCTTTGGTGCGTTCGTACTGCTCTTTGAGGAACGTCGAGAGGCTTCGACCGCTCTGGAGAACGCTCGCGAGGTTCTCGGAGAAGGTCCGGTAGGTCTCACTCGGTGTCCGATCCGCCATCCCGCGGACGGCGGTGATCATGTCCTGCCCGAAAAGCTCCATCTGACGGACCGCGACGGACACTTCTTCTGCGCTGGCACCGTATATTTCGCGGTTCTCCGCGAGTGTTCCCAGCGCCGTCGGGAAGGGAACGCCCCCGCGAGAGAGCGCATAGAGGAAGGCGAGGGTTCGCCCTAACCCCTCGTCGATCGCCCGCTGGCGGACAGCCGCTCGACTGCGCTGGAGTTCCCACCGCAGCCAGTAGGTGAGACCGGCGGCGACGATCCCACCCGCGACACCGCCGGCCATCACGATCAAGAGGATCTGCTGGTCGGTCAGGAGGAGTTCGAAGCCTCGAATGCCGAGGACGCTGACCATCGTCCGGGGCAGCCCCAGCAGCAGATCGACGATGGTAGGGATCGCGAGCAGGAGCGCGCCGATGGCGTAGACGCCAGTGATCGATCCCACGATGGCCGCGAGTGCCGTGTACAGTAGCGTCCGCGCGGCGTACGTCCGATAGGTGTGGGACACGAACGCCGATTTGAGCAAGGTTTCCCGCGCCTCGGATTCGGGGACGTACCGACCGAACAGCCGCCGACTGAAGCGCGTCAGCGAGCGGTCGAACGTCTCGTCGAGCATCGCGAGGGCCACGAGACAGAGGATCGCGATGACCACGAACAGCGGGACCGTCCCCAGTGGATCGAGTTGCATGTCAGGTCGGGGCGTCGATACCAGCCCGGTCGATCTCGGCCATCACCTGCTCGCTGTCGGCGTAGTACTTGTTGACCATCGCGGTAAAGCGCCGATAGTCGGTGATGTCCTCGACCTGTAAGTACCGGAGGAAGCGCTTTCGATTGTCCATCTCGCGCAGCAGGTCCGACTGACTCCAGCCCCGCTCGGCCCTGATCTCGTCGAGCAAGTCGCTGCTGGACTCCTCGAAGGTGTCCTCTTCGGCCTGCCAGGCGTAACTGTTCGAGTAGTCGAGTTCGCCGGTCCGCTGGTCGATGCCCTCGATCTCCGCCAGCGTCTTGGCCCGCCGGACCCGCTCGCCGCCGGAGCGACCGAGCACCTGCACACAGAGGATATCGAGGCTCTGGACCATCGGTCGCGGGACGTTGATCGGCTCGTTTTCGAGTCTGTTGATCACCGTCTGGACCGAGTCGGCGTGCATCGTCGAGAACGTCGTGTGACCGGTGTTCATCGCCTGAAACAGCGTGATCGCCTCTTCACCACGGACCTCGCCGACGATGATGTACTCGGGGCGATGGCGCAGGGCAGAGCGCAACAGGTCGTACATCGTGATGTCGGACTCGTCTAACCGCTCGCGGGTCACCGAAGAGAGCCAGTTGTCGTGGTACAGCGACAGCTCTTTGGTGTCCTCGATGGTCAGGACCTTCGAGCGGGGCGGGATGAACATCGAGACGGCGTTCATCGAGGTGGTCTTACCCGCCGCCGTCCCGCCGGCGAAGATCAGCGACTTGTTGGATTCGATCGCCAGCCAGAGGTAGGCCAGCATCTCCAGACTGAAGGTGCCGTAGTTCAGCAGGTCGATCGGCGTAAAGGGTTCGTCGGCGTACTTTCGGATGGTAAAGGCCGACCCGCGGGGCGTCACTTCCTCGCCCAGCGCGAGTTCGATCCGGGAGCCGTCGGGCAGCGTCGTCGAGACGACCGGGTCGGAGACGGAGACGTGTTGGCCCGACCGCTGGGCGAGCTGGATGACGAAGTCGTCGAGTTCGCCCTCCTCGAAGACGACGCTGGTCTCGATGTCGGTGTAGCCGTCGTGATACGCGAAGATAGGAAGCCCCGCCCCGTCACACGAGATGTCCTCGATGAACGGATCGTGCATCAACGGATCGATGCGCCCGTAGCCCAGAAACGACCGGTAGAGGTAGTACAACAGTCGATAGAACGTTTCGGTTTCGACGACGACGCCGTACTCTTCGATCCGCTCGCGAAGCGCCTCCTTGAGTGCGGCTTCCGGGTCGTCGCTCACGTCGTCACGGTAGATCAGCGGGCCGCGAATGTCCTCAAACAGTCTGTCGAGCAGGTCCTGCTCGAACTCGTCGAGTGTGGGTTCGACGACCTGATAGAAGTGTTCGTCCGCGTCGGGATCGTAGTTGATCGACGCGAACGCGAAGGGAGCGTTGAGCCAGTAGCGGTCCAGTTCGTCGTACTGGTCCGGGCTTGCGTAACTGACGAGTCGGCCGTGGCGCTGTGGATCGTAGTTCGTCGACGGAACCGCAGCACCGCTGAGCATTCGGGCGGTCTGTGAGAGCCACGTCCGCACGCCCGACAGGGGTGTCGAACCGGTCTCGTCGTCGGTTGTCTCGTCACCTGACATCGATCGCCCCACGTAGGATTGACTGGGAGTTTCGTGGCCTCGTACTTAAACAGGTCCCCCGAAATATTGCGAATGAAATTCGGCGCTGTCGGGCAGTTCCCGATTAGGCACCGTCGGTCTGGGCGTCGGGAACGATATCCACCCGCAACAGGACGGCCGACAGCAGCGCCATGACGACCAGTCCAACCGGAACGGGAAGCCCGACGGTCGCAGTCTCGACGGCCAGCAGCGCCGTCGCGACTGTGAGTGTTGCCGTCGCACCACCCAGCAATCCACCGGCGAGTCGTGGGTATGGATACGGAAGTCGGTCCATCCGCGACTCGTCAGTGTAGACGGCGACACTCAGCGCGAACGCGACCAGCAAGACGACCGCAGCGACAGTCCAGAGACCGTTCGCCAGCGCGAGCGGACCCCCGTAGTCGAAGGCTGCCGTCGGCGGGAGGGCGACGTAGACGTTCCCACCGATCTGAAAGCCGCTGTACACCTGATCGAGCGCCTGTGCCACGTCGATGGGGACTCCCTCGAAAGTGATCGTCGAGGGGAATCTGAGCTGTAATTCGAGGACGCTAAAGCGCACGAACACCAGAATACTCCCCAGCGGCCCGTTCGTGTGGTAGGCGACCGACCACGGCAGTAACATCGAGAGCCACGTCGAGAGAACGGCCAACTCGGGCGCGTATTCCGCCTTGACCCACGTCATGCCCGTGACCGCGTCCCACTGTAGATAAAAGCTATCGGCTCCCGGACGACACCAGCGAACGGCACGTCCGTCGAAAGCGTGGCGCGTGACGTGGTACCAATCGCCGTTACGTTCTTTGGGCCACGCAACGTATTTCGACCCACGAGATGCGGCGTGACTACTTCGAAGTCGACTGCAGTGGCGTCGACGAATCGTCGGACGAACGACCGGTCATCGCGATCACGTACGACGGTCCCGACGGACTGCTCACAGAGCGTCTGCGGACAGCGGACGGGACGGTCGACGGGAGCGATCTGGACGTAACGTACCGACTGACGGGTGACGACCGCGGGCCGACGGGCGTCCTCTCGATCAGCGATCGGTTGACGGGCGATTTCGTCCTCGAAACGAACGTCGAACCGGCCGCGATCGAATCGCTCGTCGGGGCCGCCAGTGACGACGACGAAGCGAGCTATCGGATCAGGATCACAGACGGCGACGGGACACCGACGGTCTACGACAAGGAGATGCTGCTCGTCTACGACGAGGACGGCAGCCTCCGCCGCGGCGAGAGTCTCATCCCCGGCGGCGTCGAACTCTAGACGCGTCGTTCGATCGCCGGCAATATCGTCGTCACGTCATCTCTGACGACGACTGCGGCCGCGTCGTCCTTTTCAGTCGGTTCCAGATTGACGATGCCGAGTGTCGCCCCCGAGCGCGCCGCACGACTCGGCAGTCCCGCGGCGGGGTGGACCGTCAGCGACGACCCGACGACGAGGAACCAGTCCACACTGTGTGCCAGCCGATTTGCCTCCTCGATCGCCTCGCCGGGCAGGGACTCCCCGAACAGTACCACGTCGGGACGCAACACCCCGCCACACTCACAGCGCGGCGGACACTCCCCGTCGACCGCCCGCTCGAAGACGGGGTCGGCCCGCTGGCGCGCTCCGCAGTCGTCACAGACGACGTAGCGGTGGCTGCCGTGTAATTCGATGACTTCCTCGCTCCCGGCGTCCTGATGAAGCCCGTCGATGTTCTGGGTGAGGACGGCGTCGACGTGGCCCGCGGCTTCGAGGGCCGCGATGGCTTTGTGTGCTGCGTTCGGTTCGATGGCGTCTCCGTCCGATCCCTCGCTATCCTCGCCGTCACCGCCCACATCGCCGTAGATTCGTTCCCGGAGGTCGAGCCGATCCGCCCAGAATCCCGCCGGGTCGGCGTCGAGTCGTCGCCGGTGGAAGGCCTTCGGGTCGAACTCCGACCACAGTCCGTCTTCGCCCCGGAACGAGGGGATGCCCGAGGCGGTACTCACGCCCGCGCCTGTGAGTACGACAGCCGTGTCGCTCTCCCGTAGCGCGTCGGCGAGGGCGTCGATCTTCGCGTCGGTCGACTCGTCCATGGCTCGGACTTCGCGCTCCGGGTGGCTAAAATCGGCGATCGCTCACGTGGGTCCTCGGGAGCGACGACTGGGAACCAGTCGTGAGTGGTGGGTGCCTGGCAGTGCTCTCGACCGGTGCTGCGACTGATCGGTGGTTCCCTCACAGTCCCACTACTTGACGACTGTCACTGGCACCGAGGATCGGTAGACGACACCCTTGGTCACGTTTCTGAGGAGGAACCGGAGCAGTCCGGACCGATCGCAGCTCCCGATGACGATGTGGTCAGTAGACGAGTTGTCCGCGTACAATGTGATCTCGCGGACCGGGGAACCGACCGCGGTCATTGTGGTAACCGACGTATCGAATGCTGCTGCCGCTTCGGTCGCTACTTCGAACAACGCTTCGGCCTTCGTCCGGTCTGGCTCGATTGCGGACGGATGCACGTACGTGCCACCGACCGTATGCAAGGTATTGAGTGACATCACGTGTAATACCGTTATCGACGCCGCCGGATAGGTACGGGCGGTGTATTCGATTGCTTTACGGGTCGAATCTGGACTGCTGATGGGGATGAGAACCTCCATGTGAAGGAGTGGCAACTGTTGGCAAAAGAAGGAGCCTGGTAGTAAATATCGATCTAGTAAATGCACTCCGCAATCTTTCGTCGAAGCCGGAGATGGGTGCGTCGGTCGGTCTGGTCGCTTCCAGCGCACTCCAGACTCGAGCCGTCGCCCTGTTTGCGTCTCACGATGCAGGCACCGGACTGAACCACAACCGCGGGCCGACACGACCATCGATTCGACTAGATTCGCGCGTCTCCAGGTCTGTCGTTCCGATACAGGTAGTGGAACGACGGGAGCATACGAGGATATCCGGCGATTCAACGGTCGCAGTGATATATCAGTGTAGCCATCGTTTCCACTCTCTACCAATGGTCTGGGACGCAGTGCAAAATCTTGGCATCTTCGCGACTGGGACCGCCGCTGCTGGATTACTCGCACGGCACGCAATTCAGCGGTTTTCCGCGCTCGGTGAACGGGGAATCGACCAGTCTTCGGAGGTGGTAAAACAGGGGATCGAACGGTCCGCGGAGGTCGTCGAACAGAGAATCGAACAGTTTTTGGAGGCGAAGCTCTCCCACATCGGGACGAGCTGGAAGGCCGTCGGATCGTTTCGTCGGGACTTCACGAACAGCGAGCAAACACGGTCCTCGAACTCTATCGCCGATACGTCCAGTTCGAACATGACGTCGGGAGCTTGCAGTCGAGAGCAGCGAGTGACCAGGAGGCGACGCAACTGCTCTCGACGGCCACGGAGTCCGGCGACTGACGCCCCCTCGATAACGGGCTCGTCTTTGGCGGTCGTCGCCGCGAAGTGACTCGTTCCCGACGAAAACGACCCGTCGCGGTTCGTCCAGGTATCACACTCGAACCGTCGAATCGTGCACGTTCAGCAATTCGGGTACACGGCCGTTCATGTTTGTCAGACCGACATCTGGGACCGTGGCCAGAATCAAAATCGTACACATCGATGACGCGGTGGACGCCGTCGTCGTGAGCAGTGCAGTGACGGCAGACGCTCTGTCAGCGGTGCTTGCTGATGGAGACGTGACCCTCGTCGATACCAGTCGCGACCAGGGCGACAGCGCCACGGGTGACCAAACGAATCTGGCTCCCTACACTGCAGCGAACGCGATCGAAACTGCCGCCTTCCGTAGTTTTCGACAGCGATCTGACCCTGGAACAGTGTCGACTGCAGGGAGGGACCCACTGGACGGACAGAGCGACGAACAAGAGCGAGACGGAGCAGTCAGCGAACAAATGACAACAGAACTTGCAGAATTGACCGAAGGGCGTGATATGATCGACGCCGACCTGTCGGAACTCGGCGCTGAAATCAGTGCGATCCAGGATCGGCTGGATACGATCGACGAAGACCTCGAAGCAGCGGTTCGTGAACGTGACACCGCCGTGGAAACCGTATTGCCGGACTCTGTGGTCCCGGAATCAGTGACGACCGGGACGCGAGACGCGGTCGCGTCACACATCGACACCCTCCGTGAAAAACGAGACGTGCGTGAAGAGACGATGGCGCTCAAAAACGATCGGCTAAAAGCCGAGACCAAACGCGCCAATGACCTTCGTGACGATATCGACGAGACGGTCGAGACGGTCGACCGCATCGCACAGCGGACCGAGGAGGCCGAATCCAAGCTCGACAAAGTGCAGGAGGAACTGGACGCCGCTCGGTCCCGGCTCACCGACGACCTAGCCGTACTCGCGTCGCGATTCGAGGCGTTCGACATCACGCTCACTTTAGAGACACTGTCCGGAGTCATCGAGAACGAGGTACCGGAGCATCAAAGTCGCATGCGTGCTACCCTCGATGGCATCAGGGACCGTGTGAGTGATCTTTCAACACGAGAGGCCGAGCTGGCGACGGACCTCGACAAGCTACAGTCGATCGACAGTGGGGGGACCTGTCCGACGTGTGCCCAAGTGGTCGGTCTGGAGCGCAACGAACAAGAACGGAACGCCATCGAGGAGGAGCTGCAACACGTCAAACGTCGGCTCGGCGCTGCAGAACGAGACCGCGACGAGAAGATCGCGGGCCTCGAAGAACTGGACACGCTGCGTGAGCGAGCGATTCGGCTTCGTCAGTTCCGCTCCGAGACGATCGCAGCCCTGGCGGGCCGCGAAGCAGACCGCAAGGCGAACGTCGCAGATCTCCAGGCAGATCTCGAAGAGGCACACACGGAACTGGCCGAGATGAAGGCGGCGCGGGACGAAACGGACACGACGATCGCCGAGCTCGAGACCGATATCAGCAGGCTGGTGTCCGAAATCGACAGACTGCAGAGGGAGATCACCGACGGTGAAGCCTGCCTCGCAGCCTTCGATGCGGTCGACGAACTACAGGTCCAGCTCGATCAAGAGGTCGAGGAACTCTGGGAGCTGCAGGCAGCCTCCGAAGAAAAGGAGGCCGAACGAGCGGCGCTCGAGGAGGAGATCGAAGCCCTCACAGATGAGTGATCTGGCGTGGCGGTCCGAGGACGGTGTCGGACGCGGCGACCTCCCCGGAAGAGGGGGGTACTCGAATCCCTCGTATAGCGGTCACACAACGACGAACGACCGCAGCAACGGTCATCTCGACGTGGCGGAGCACGACGCCGCCGGCGACAACGAGCACGACGTTCACGACATGCAGAACGACGAGAGCGACGAGGACGACGACAGCGACAACGAAGACGAACCCGAGACGGCGAACGAGACACCTCTTCGCGCTGCGGGTCCCAGAGCGGAGTCCCGGCTCCCAGATGGCCTGACGGGACGAACGAGCAACGGTGGGATGCCAACACTCCAGCTCTGTGTGATTGGCTGTGGCACCGCTATCGAGGACCGGTACGAGATCGTCCACCGGTACCAGCAGGATGCAACCCTGCTCTCAGAGCATCACGGTGACCTCGACGGCGTTGAGCGGAGGGCAGTCGCGTGACCGACCTCGCATCCGACGAATCGTGTGGATACACCCATACGGACACGTCGCCGTCCTCGCTCGAAGCGCCCTGGGACTGTCCGCACGACGCCGTCGGGGGTCGAGAGCGGTGCGTCTTTCACCTGACGGCCGAGGAGCGAGACGAGGCCGGCATCTCCCAAGACGACGTCGAACGGCAATTCACGGCTGCACTCGAGAGCGGTGACCCGGACCGCCGGTCGTTCGTCGGGGCGATGCTCCCGACGCTCGATTTCGGCCACGTCGACTTCGACCACGACGACCAGCACTCGCTCGACTTGCGGCACACGCGGATTCGAGGCGACTTCGTCGCGAACTACGCTCGGTTCGAGGAAGCGATCGACTTGCGGGACGCGAACCTTCGCGCGTTTCAGGCGAGAGAGGCACAGTTCGCCGACGGCCTGCTCTGTGAGCGAACGACGTTCGAGGGACCGATCGACTGTTACAGCGGGACCGTCGCCGGTGACGACGTCGTCTTCACCGACGCGACGTTCGAAGGTGGTGGTGTCAGATTCGATCAGGTCACCGTCTCCAGGGCTGCCGTCTTCGACGGGGCGACGTTCACAGAGGCAGCGACCTTCCGTGGGGCGGAGTTTCACGGCCGTTCGATCGATGTCGATGACTACACCTCGTTCGACGGCGCCACGTTCGAAGACTGTGTCCGGTTCGATTACACGCGGTTCGAGGCGATCAGCTTCGAGTCGACGTCGTTCGGAGACGGTGCGCACTTCGAAGAAGTGCGGACGACTGCACCCGCGACGTTCGCCGGGGCGACGTTCGAATCGGTGGCAAATTTCGACGGCGCGACCTTCGAAGACGACGTGTCGTACGTGGGGGCTACGTTCGACGGCGAGTCCCGGTTCCGGGGCGTCACGTTCGACGGTGGCGGGACGGTCCTGCACGCCGATGCCGACTTTTCGGCGGTCACCTTTGCGGAGTCGGTACACTTCGAATCGGGTCAGATCGGTGCTGTGAGCTTCGACGAGGTGGCATTCGAGGCCGACGCGTGCTTTCGAGACGTGTCCTTTCTGGAGCGGGCGAGCTTCGAAACGGCGACGTTCGCCGGGGACGCTGCCTTCGACGAGGCCACATTCGACGGCGAAGCGACTTTCGAGGGGGCGACGTTCGAAGCGACGGCGAACTACCCCAGTGTCGAGTTCCACGGCTCCGACAATCACGAGGGCGCCAGCGTGACGTTCGACGGAGTGGCGTTCGCCGGTGACGCGAACTTTGACCACCTCTGGTGTCGGTCTGCGAGCTTCTGCGGAGTCAGGTTCGAAGGCGCGGCCTGCTTCGCTCAAAGCACGTTCACGAAGCGCGTGCACGTGAAGATCAGTCGAGTGGGAGGGGACACCATCGTCGACTTCACCGACGCGACCCTCGAGTCGGGGGCGTTCCTCCAGCCCGGAAACAGATGGGTCAGGTGCGACCTGACGAGAGCGACAGTCGGCGACCTCACCTTCCGAGTTGAGGACACGGACGACCGTGAGCTGTTCAGGTACCTGCGCTTCTGCGAGACCGAGTTCGACGGGTTCGACTTCACAGCCCACGCGCACTACCTCACACAGGTGGACTGGCGCCTCCACGAGTTCGACGAAGGCGACCTCGACTACGAGTACGCAGTCGAGATGACGTCGCTCGCTATCGAAAAAACCTACCAGCGAGCCAAGACCAACGCCTCGTCCGAGGGCAACGTCGAAGCCTCCGGGAAGTTCCGGTTCAAACGCCAGCAGTTCGCGCGGCAGAACTACAAGGCCAGCGCGCGCGATACCGACGAGCCGGCCGGGACGCGCCTCCGGAACGGTTTACGTGTGGGTGAGAACCTCTTTCTCGGTCTCACGTGTGGCCACGGGATGCGCCTCTATAGAATCACCGCGATGTTCCTCTTGTTCCCCATCGTCCCCGCGTTGCTCTACGCGTTCGGCGGCCCCCACTTCCGGACGGAAGCCGGCCAGATCGACTCCGTTGCCGAACTCGCGACGGTGGGTGGGCTGGAGACGCTCCTGGCCAACATCCACTTCAGTTACGTCACGTTCCTCACGATCGGATACGGGAACATCGTCGCCGAGGGACCTCTCGGACTCCTGCTGGTCAACATGGAGGTGTACTCCGGCGTGATCCTGGGTGGACTGTTGATCTACGTCCTCGTCAAGCGGAGTGAGTTGTGACACTTCCGGCCGAACTGTATCGGTACTTTTCCCTACGGCATGCTGCACGACGGATCGTGGGATGTTCGGACGGATCACTCACCGAAGGAATGCTGCTGTCACCCGACGACACCCTTCACGTTCGATCGTACTGTCGAGCATGGGTCAGGTGGCACCGACGGTCGACATCTGCGTCGCCTGCCGACGACGCTCTCCGACGCTCGGCGGCTTCACTTCCGGTCGCGGTCCCGTCGAGTATGGCAGACCGATCGGTGACGGTTCTGCTGCCTGCGAGAACGGCTACGAAGTAGCCCTGCTGGCCCGGAGGTGTCGGTACTCGAACGAGGCTCGACGAAAATTCGAGGTGCGATCACACTCGCCCGCGTCCGGCTCACAGCTCGAAACGGTGGGGAGAGCCGACGCCGGGAGTCGAACCCGGACCCAGGAATCACGTTTCTTTTTTCGTGTGTCAATACCTTCTTAGACACGTCGGCTCGCGGCGGTGCAGTGTTCCGGCCGTCCTGGTTCGGCTTCTTCGAATGCCGCCACCTCATACTCGGGCCCAGTACCTCATAAACCACGTCCTAGGATGAAATACTCGAACGTTCGAAGCGAAGTTCGAACAGTGTCGTCTATGGAGTGTGTTCGAACTCGACGAGCGTCGTGCTTGTCCGTCGGTCTCGGAACAGGATCTGCTGGCGATCGAGACGCGCAGCTGGGCCACGAGTCGACAGCGGACAGTTTCACACGTGGCTGCGAGGGGGCGGTCGGGGTAGAAACAGACGCTTCCGCGCCACTTCCTGCCGTTGGAACGCGGTGCCCTTCGGAGACGACCCTCTCTCGGTCGATGGGGAACGAACCCCGACTAGTGACCGATTCCCAGCAGTCCACAGATACGGGAGAGGAGGAGTCCAGCGACGAGTCCCGCGAGGACGAGACAGACCGATTCCTGCCGGTCTGTCGGTGTCACGAATCGCGTGCCCCTGTCAGTCACTTCGAGGACACCAGCCGGTCGTGCCGAGAGCCCGCCACCGAGTCCGCCACCCTCGGTATCGTCGTCGTCGCCGCTCGTACCGCCACCGCCGCCCACACCGTCCGCGCCACCCCCGCCGCCCCCGCCACCGCCACCGAGTCCGTACTCTAGCCTTGCCACGGGAACGACCGTCCGGTCGCGACGCTCGATGGGTGTGCCGTAGACGACTTCGGCGTGGGTGCCCGCCTGGATCGCGTCGCTCAGCGACTGGAATTCGTCCGGTATATTCACAGCATCCCCTCGCGCGTGGCCATCGTCACTGGTTCGCCTCCCGGTTCGGTCCGCCGTCGTTGTCGGGCAGGAGTCGTCCCGAGGTAGTCCTGTTCCGGGTGACGCTCGGCGTTACGAGCATCGCCGCTCTCCGGAACCGGAGCCACGGAGTCTCTGACGATACCACGTCTGGTCTCGGGGAGTCCACCGTTTCGAACATCGGCATCGATCCGTTCTTCCTCGACGGCGAGACCAACGTCCAGCGACTGATCAGAGAGCAACGTTGAGACGACTGTTCGGGTACCGACGACGCGGTCGACTGTCATAGTCACTACGTTCGACGTGTGGCGGAATAACGTCCGTCGGTAGTCGAACCGATCCCCAACGAGTTCGTCTAGTGAACAGACCGTGTGAACCGTCAGCGTCGTCAGACGGCGGTAAGCGGGCTGCTACTGCCGGTGAGGCGATACACGAAGATAGTATATCGAGATTCGTTCAAAAAGGGACCCTTGAGCATCGGTACACGATGGGGAACCGATATGCCGAGTACACAGGAGGACCCCAGCGTCGGGCTGCTCTGCAAACAAACCAAGCCAGTGTTCGTCGACGTTGCCGACCGCCTTAGAAACGCAGGGTGTCAGGTTCGATTCTATCACCCCCAATCTGGCGTCCCGTTGGGTGACGTTGCCGACCTCTCCACGATCGTCAACAAGAAGACGCTCCCGGTCTCCTTCCCTGCACTCTGGCGTGCCCGAGCGGTCGGAACGCCAGTGTGGAACAATCTTCAGGCGACGATTTTGTTCAGTTCGCGACTGCTCGGCCTTCGAGCGATGTCGGAGGTGGGCATTCGCACACCCGATGTCAGCTTCGAGAAACCCCGAGGGGAGTACGTCGCAAAAGGAGCCTACGTCTGGGACGACGACCCCGAGCTGAACGGCGAGGGAGACATCTATCACGAATTGATCCCGACGGACCCCGTCGATTTCAAGTACTACGCGGTCAACGACGGGCGGCGAACACACGTCGCCGGCAGACGCGTCACCTCGAAGCTGTACGGTCAGAAGCAGTTCATCGACGAGATCGAGATCGAACCGACGCTCGCAGCCTCGCTCCGACGACTCGTCGGCCGGTTCGACCTCCGGGGGATCGGTGTCGACTTCGTCAAGGACGACGACGGCCAGTACTGGGCCGTCGACGTCAACCTCGCTGGGGGATACCGGGACACGGAACTCGAATCTGCTCTCACTGAATCGATTACGTCGCGGATTTCAGACTGAGGCTGACCTCGGCGGCCCCATCATTTTCGGAGAAATTGAGGGAGCACGAAAGCCGACGGAGTCGGCTCTCGGCGGTCCGACACCGACCGACTACCGGTCTTCTCGACGGCGGAGAAGAGGAGTGGCGCGGCTCGAATCCCACGATCACGGTCCGTGCGCCGATGGAATCCGTTCACGACTGCCGGGGGATGAGCGGATCGATCGCCAGCGTCCGCTTCGCGATCGTGAAGATGCGGAAGATGTAGGAGATGAAGATCATGAACGGCATGAGCGTCATCGTGAAGGAGATACCGATGACGGGGATGATGTGCTCGATGCCCATCGTCCGCCCCGGAAACGTGTTTCCGTCGAGGGAGACGAGCATCGTACCTGCGAGGACGAGCGCCGGAATCGCCATCGCGAGCATCACTTGCGAGAGACCGATCAGGGACCACTGGAAGTACAGCGTCTTGATGTACTCCCGCGCAGGTCCGTACAACATCAGTGCCTCCTTCAGATCTTCGAGTGCCTCGATCTGTTCGGTCCCGAGTTCGTCGTCGTACTCGTGGATGAGGCGCTCGACCTGGAACACCTTCCAGCTGTAGTCAAAATTCAGTGCTGCAAACACGACGCTGAACGTCCCGAAGTTGGCGTGTTCCAGTCCGGAGATGACGTCCCACGCGTTCTTCATCGTCCCCTCTGAGAGATCTTGGAGGTCAGTGTTCAGCTGATCATTACCAGTGTCAGGGAACTCTTGCAGCGTATCGGCCCGTCCAGACGTGGCTCTGAGGATATCTGTGAGGAAGATAGACGGTTTCGTGGAACACGGTGCGTCGATCAACTGGGACGCTCGTTCCCGAAACGCCATGGCTCCGTCGAGTCGCGAGAGTTGATCGCCGAGGGGACCGTTCTCCTGAGTGAGGATGAGCTGTCCGAAGGTGACGACAATCGTCGTCCCAGTGACGATGACGATGATCATCGTCGAGAACAGTCGCTCCGACAGGTCACCCTGGGTGTCCATCTGATAGAGTTCTGGGCGGAAGACGAACGTGCTGACGGTGAAAATAAGGAAGAACACGACCCCAAGGAGAACAGCGATGACCAATCTGTTGCCGGACAACAGGAGCCAGGAGACGTACCTGTTCGTTTCGGCGCGTTCTCGGACTGTGTCGTGCGTATTGACGGTCTCTTCGGAGGGCACGGTGATTCAGCTCCTCGTCGTCGACATCGTCGTTCTGGTTCTACAGGCCATTCTGCGGGGCTGTGAAGCCGTTCGACTGCCGAGCGCGACCGCCGCACTTCGGCTGATCAGGGTTCGGTGGTCCGGGCATCGAGATTGTCGGCCGTGCGTCAAATAGGTCACGACCGGTGCGACCCCCTCGCCGCCATCCGATCCTTGACATCGTAGTCGACGCTGACGGCCGCCTCTCCACGGATCGCGAGAGCTGAGAGGTTGCCCCGGAACCTGTACGCGTCAGTCTCACCGGACACGGACCCACTGACGGTCCGATTGTGGACGACCTCGTCGTCGATCTGTGCCTCGTGATCGGCCGCCGCGACCGCTGCGGTCGCTTCGAACGAGTACGAACTCGATTCTTCGACCTCACTGCCGTCGAACACGATTCGGTGAGGAAACCAGTTGGTGAGACCTCTCTCCCCGCTCCCATCTGGTCGGTGTTGGCCGCCCGATGCGGCCGCTGCCGCCGAGGTCGGGACACCGTTCGGGAGCGAAAGGTCTGGTGGTGTCGACACGTCCGGGCCGATGTCTACCGTCGACCCGCTCGCTCGCTGGATGGGGCCACGGTAGCCGCCACTCTCGAAACTGATCCGACCCGGAGCGTCGTCGGCGCCTGCGACGATCGCGTTGGGATACGGACCGTCGGCGAAGTGTGAGTTTCTGATCCGGACTGTCCCGCCGGGCCATACCCAGACCGGGCGACCGTTTGTCTCCAGATAGTCGGTGTCACCGGTACCGTAGTCCGTGGTGTCGGTGTAGGCGACGCAGTTCTCGATGCGGTCGTCACCGCCGCCACACCGGAACGTCGCGACGCCGTTGTTCTTCCCGAAGCAGTGGTCGAAGCGAACACTGCCCGACCCTCGCGCAGTGTTCGAGCAGTGGAACCCGTTGTTCGGGAACCCCTGTACGTTGCAGCGCTGGAACGTCACGTCCGCCTCGTTGCCTGGGTGCAGAAAGACCGCTCCAGGTCCGTGAACGGACGGCGAGCCGCTTCTGGTGGCGCCGTCGCCCAGGTAGACGTTCTCGAAGCGAACGTCGCCGCGATCGGCGTCGACCGTCACCAGGAATCCCTCGCCACGATAGACCCCGCTGAAACCCAGGTTTCGGACCACCGAGTTCGCCCCCGTAACGTGGATGGAAACGCTCTCACCCGTCGATACATCGATCACTGTGTTCTCGAGTGTTTCGCCGCGGACGACCCGTATCTCCTGCCCTCGGGCACGGATGACGTCGAAATCTTCGTCCGGGTTGCTTGTTTTTGCTGACCATGTATTCGCCATGTCTCTCCGAGCGGACTCAGCATCATAAACGACGCTTCCACCGAATACCTGAACGAGACGGGCTTCGCGGACAGCGCCGCCGCGTCAGTGAGCGGCCACCGACGCAGACCTCCCGTCGTCACGCCCCCGGTCGAAGGTGTTCTCGAACGACAGCCTTGGCCTCGTCGAGTGGTACGTGGCCGCCGTTGTCGAGGGTCTCGAACACGCCGAGACCTCGCAGCAGGTCTTCGGTCTCGTCGGCAGAAAGGGCGAGATCCCGTTGCACGTGATAGACCGCGGTCGCCGTGTCCAGTGCGTCAACGACCGATTCCGGAGCGATATCGTGTTGGGAACAGAGCTGCGCGGCGGTGAGGGCGTCGTCGCCACTCCCGGTTCTCTCCACGGCGTCGGGGCGAACGCAGTCGGCGCAGGGCTCGTGATCCGGGACCGTCTCTCGGTCCTGCACGCTGACTTCCGTCGCCAGTTTGAGCGTCGAACAGTCCTTTTGCTTGTGGTAGGTCTTCGTAGGCGAGCTTGTCGCGACGGCGACGACGCCGTCGTCGAGTTCGTCGGTCACGCAGGTGCCACACGGTCGGTGATTTGGCACGACGGACCGGTCTTTTTCCACGAAGTCGGCACAGGTTCGCAATTGCGGGCAGCCGGGTCGGATGTGGAACACCTGTGACGGGCTGCCCCCGTTGGACGCAATGTACACCGTTCCACGCACGTCGGCAGACTCCTGGGCTGTATCCACTGCGTCCTCGCTCGTCTCGTCCACGCCGTCTGACGCTCTGGGCGGGTCAGCCACGTCTGCTGTGGGTTCAGTTTCCGTCGGCTTGCCGTCCGTGGTATCGTCGTCGATCGGTTCGTCGTCCGTGGTATCGTCGCCGTTTGCGGGTGAGTACAGCTTCTGCCGGCCGTCAGTGGGATCCGGGACCGTCCGAACGTGGCCTGCCTTCGCTAGTTTGGGTAACCAAGAGCGGACGCTCTGGAGGGTCGCGTCGACCTCGTCCGCTATGTCACCGGACGTCCTCGAACCGCCGAGCTTCTGAAGCGCGTGGAGGGTCTCACGTTCGCCTTCAGTGAGGCTGTCCTGGGGCACACCAGTACTCTCAGTATCCTGGTTCACGTCGCCGGCATCCGTGTCGTCCTCCAGATCGTCGATCTGGTCGAGAGCCGGCGGGAGCCACAGTTTCAGGGTGAGACACACGTCGCTGTCGTCTTTCTCACGTTCCGCCACCTCCGCGTCGACACCCATCCGCTCCAGTGGTTCGAGGACCTGTGCGATCCGCCGGTGTTGGTCGGCGAGGTCACTCATCGCCCTGCTGCAATTTGGTGGGGTTTCGGGCACCGCGGTGAGTGGCCGTGCGCGGAGGTGCTTCCCAGGGCCGGATCGTGGTGGTTAATCAACGTGATCTCCCGTTCGCGAGGTTGCAACCGTCCCGAAGAGCACCTCGTCGTCGATCTCGTCGATATCTTGCAGCCCGAGTCTGATCAATCGGTACACCACTTCGTACTTCGGGAGACCGGTCCTGTCTGCGATTTCGTCGATCGTCACGGCCAGGGAACCTTGACATCGGAACAGATGTTTGTCAGTCATTCTCATACTCCAACCGTAGCTACGATGTTGGTGCATGATAAATCTGTTCCATCGCACCACTGGTGCAGTGCATAGATGGTTCTATTCAGCACCAATTTTGCGGTGCTGTGCCCCAGAGTTTTTGTGCAACTATTCCCTCGGGTAGGGTATGGAGCGAACCGAAAAAATCAGTACGAGTGTCACAGAGGAAGAGAAGAGCCAGTTTCGCGTACTCGCTGCACAGCAAGACATGACCATGGCCGAACTGCTCCGCGAACTCGTCTACGACGAGATCGAGCCGGAAGGGCGCGAAGAGCGAATGGCGACAGAGGGAAACTCGATACTCGAGACGACGAGATCTGATTGAGACCGGCGAATGTGACACGTGGTCGCCCGCAGGGTACATTCGCTAGTGATTCCCAGGGATCCATCACTACATTAGTGTAAGCTGTATGTACTAATCAGGTTATGGGACTGTTTAAACCGACCACGGCGACAGGGGTTCAGCGGGTTTACAACACGAAGGAGACGGTTTCCGTCTCCCGTCGACGGCCCGCTCTCCTACGCAACGACAACCGTCCGTATCAGCTGCAGTGTGTGGTCCGATCCTCGGCCGAAAATACACGAATCCTCCGTTCGCCTATGTGGTTCCATTATGCGTCAACGGCATCCCAGCACTCTCGTGCACACAGTGTATCGGTGTCGCTCCTGTGAGGCTCATTTCAGCGCGTCACGGAGACCGTGTCCGCTCTGTGGAACGGCTGGTGTCGCCACGACACGCGCGGCTTGTAGCGACTGCGGGGCGAGACTATCAGCATCGGCGAATCAACGGTGTCCGAACTGTGGTTCCGAGGACACCGTACGGGCTGCCGGGTAGGATTCATTCAGTGTTCGTGCATCCGAATCTCGGGATGAAGTTGAAGTGCTGACAGTCCCGAGCGGTCCGTATGTGCTTCGCAGCGCTCCTGAACGGTGATGCGACGAAGCGACCACTCCGGGAGATCGTCCGCAACGAACTGCCCCGGTCGTTGGGGAACGGCACTGTCGCAGCGCTGTTGGTAGTCACCGTGTCGGTGCTGGAAGGGGCATCACTTGCGCTGACGGCTGGTCTGGCACTCGGCGCTGTCGCGCTCGGTACTGCCCTCCATCAGTCCGTGCTACTCGGCGGTGTGGTGCTGTTGCGAAGCCGTGAACGGCTCCGCCGTCGGTCGTCGCTCTGGGCCTGATTCCGGGCCGCGAACAGTAGTGTCTGCATTGGAACACGATTGCCAATTTCGCCGATCAGGGAGGTAGGAACGTAGGGATAGCGTATCGCTAGAGGGGGTCTATCCGAGAGTACCAAGTCACGTGCGGCATAGTTATATACATACGTATCTTGATAGTTGTATGGAGCCGGGGTACATATCAGTAGTTGCAGTCCAGCAGTTCGACGACGAGTGCGACGCCGAGGCCGGGCGGTGACCGAGTCGACCGGCGGTGAATACACGTGCAACCGACGGACCTATCTCAAAACGCTCGCCGCGGCGGGTGCCACCGTGAGTCTCGCCGGATGCGTCGATTTGGGTACGTACGAATCCTCGATCAGCGCGTACGAACCCAGTTGGGCGAGTGAGTCGGGATACACCACCGCTGACTACCGGAAACACGAACTACAGAGGGGTCAGGACAGCCGTTGGAGCATAAAAATCAGGCTCGTGAGCCACGCGGTGACGTACGCGCAGGACGAATCGGCGACCGTAGACGGGGAACCGACCAGCGCCGCCGGCACCTTCACGACGCCGACCGGGGGTGATGTTATCGGAAGATTCAATCCGTTGGTCGGCCAGTCGATCGACGAACTCCTCCAGGGCGACGCGGCCAGATTACTGCTCGACGGACTCGGAATCAGTGTCGGTAATAACTGGTCGTGGGAAACGGGACCCACCGTTGAGTCCCTGGACGCCGAGAGCGTGTCTCTCTACGGCCAGAGCCCCGACGATTACGTACTCGTCCACGGCGTCGTCGGGACTGCCAACACTTCGCGAGCAGTGGCAATCGTCGCCGGACGCCGTGAGCGCGAGGGCGAACAAGACGAGGTCATCCTCACGGGCCTCTCCCTGCAACAGATCGTCGAGGAGAGGACTGGATCGGTCCAGTTCCGTGGCGAGCACGGCGATCAACTGATCCAGCAGTTCGAATCCTCTGTCGGGACCATCCGCGTGATCGATCCCGAAACTGATCTGGCGGACTTCGACTGATACTGTCGGCTGTAACTTCGTGAAGGCCTTCGCCATCCCGGGGTGCCGAAATCGTTCGCAGATTTACAGCCGGTAGTATGAGACAGCGTATCGTCGCGGTGTACCGATGATCGTCCACTCTGTGAGAGCAATGTTTAAGCTAAGTCATTCGTAGCTTGTCATATGAGCGTTGCCGACCTGCAAAACAAAGTCCCCGACATCGCCGTCCCCGTCATCACAGCCCTCCTGATCGTAACCTTCCTGTACAGTATCCTCATCACCGGAGAGATCTTCCTCTGGTTCGTCGTCTGGGGCGGACTGATAGCCATCGGTCTCAACGTCCTCGTCGTGTACCTGCTGTACCGACTCGTTCTCGCGGTCGAGCGGATTGCCCACCAGCAGTAGCGGACACAGCAGTAGCGGACACAGCAGTAGCGGACACCCGAGTCGGTCGGCGCGAGCCGACTGCAGTTCCCCTGAGCCACGCGACGGCCGAGATAAGAGAGCCGTTCAGTCGGCTCGAAACCGACTGATTTTCTTCGCAAAATTCGCATGTCAGTGTCAGAGAATTAACTTCGGTACCCGCGGTCTGACATCGAGATGGAGGGATTTAAGCCGGCGGGTGACCGCCTTTCGCATGACATGAAATTGCACGAGTACCAGGCGAAGGGTGTCTTCGCCGACGCAGGTATTCCGACGCCTGCATCGACGCTCGCAGAGACCGTCGACGAGGCGGTCGACGCGGCCGAGGAGATCGGGTATCCGGTCGCGATCAAGGCACAGGTACAGGTGGGTGGCCGTGGCAAGGCCGGCGGGATCAAACTCGCAGACAACGCCGAGGAGGCCCGGGAGTTCGCCGACGACATCCTGGGGATGGATCTCAAGGGGATCCACGTCGACCGCGTCCTCGTCGAGGAGGCCGTCGACTTCGTCAACGAACTGTACGTCGGCGTGACGATGGACCGCGGCGAGGGCAAGCCCGTCGCGATGGTCTCGACACGCGGCGGTGTCAACATCGAGGAGGTCGCCGAGGAGGACCCCGACGCCATCGCACGCGAGCACGTCGACCCAGCCTTCGGCATGCACCCCTTCCAGGCCCGGAAGGCCGTCTTCGACGCCGGCGTCGACCGCGCGGTCGCCAACGATGTCGCCAGCGTCCTCCTGACCCTGTACGAACTCTGGGACGAGAAGGACGGCTCCGACGCCGAGATCAATCCGCTGATGATCACCGGCGACGACGAGGTCATCGCGGCCGACGCCGTGATGAACGTCGACGACGACGCCCTCTTCCGCCACCCCGACCTGCAGGAGATGGAAGACGAGGCGGCCGGCGGCGACGAACTCGAACAGAAGGCCGACGAGTACGGCTTCGACTACGTCCGACTCTCGGGCAACGTCGGGATCATCGGCAACGGTGCCGGCCTGGTGATGACGACGCTCGACCTCGTCGATCACTTCGGCGGCGAGCCGGCGAACTTCCTCGACGTGGGCGGCGGCGCGAAGGCCCAGCGGATCGCCAACGCGCTCGATATGGTGTTCTCCGACGACAACGTCGACTCGGTCGTCTTCAACATCTTCGGCGGGATCACCCGCGGCGACGAGGTCGCCAAGGGGATCAATCAGGCGCTCGAACAGTTCGACGAGATTCCAAAGCCCGTCGTCGTCCGACTCGCGGGCACCAACGCAACTGAAGGCATGGAGATTCTCAACGAAGACCTCGTGACCGTGCGACAGACGCTGGAGGACGCCGTCGAACAGGCAGTCATCTACGCCGAGGAGGTGGAAGCATGAGTGTGCTCGTCGACGAGGACACCCGCGTCGTCGTTCAGGGCATCACTGGCGGCGAAGGGAAGTTCCACACCGAACAGATGATGGAGTACGGGACGAACGTCGTCGCCGGCGCAGTCCCCGGTCGCGGCGGGCAGGAAGTCGCCGGCGTCCCGGTCTACGACACCGTCGAGAAAGCCGCGCGTGAGGAAGATGCCAACACGTCCGTCGTCTTCGTCCCGCCGGCCTTCGCCGGTGACGCGATGTTCGAGGCGCTGGACGCACCGCTCGACCTCGTCGTCGCCATCACCGAAGGCGTCCCGACGCAGGACATGGCACGTGTCAAGCGCAAACAGGAGGAGACGGACACGTACCTCGTCGGGCCGAACTGTCCCGGTCTCATCACTCCCGGCGTCGCCAAACTCGGCATCCTGCCGGGCAACATCTTCTCGTCGGGTGACGTTGGGCTGGTCTCCCGCTCGGGGACGCTCACCTACCAGGTCGTCGACAACCTCACGAAGCGCGACATCGGCCAGACGACCGCCATCGGCATCGGCGGGGACCCGATCATCGGTACCAGCTTCATCGACGCGCTGGAGCTGTTCGAGAACGACCCCGACACGAAGGCGGTCGTGATGTGCGGCGAGATCGGCGGCGAAGACGAGGAGCAGGCCGCCCAGTACATCGGCGAGCACATGGACACGCCGGTCGCCGGCTTCATCGCCGGCCGCACGGCACCGCCGGGCAAGCGTATGGGCCACGCCGGAGCCATCGTCTCCGGGAGCGGCACCGGCACGGCCGAATCGAAGATCACCGCACTGGAGAACAACGGTGTGCCCGTCGGCGACACTCCCGAAGAGGTCGTCGACCACATCGAGGACATCCTGTAGAACCGTCGGTTCTCCGAGCGCTCTTTTTCACGCGTTTCGACCGAACAAGGTGCGCCGAGTCGAAGATCACCGCACTGGAGAACAACGGCGTCCCCGTGAGCGAAGCGAACGAGGGCTCGATAGACGAACGAAGTGAGTCTATCGGCGTCCCCGTCGGCGACACCCCCGAAGAGGTCGTCGACCACATCGAGGACATCCTGTAGCCGGTCCGCACCTTCGAGTCGACTATCGATCATATATTTTATCGGTTTTTCGAGACCACAGTGTTACCAATAGGCATGATATGGGCCGCTATCAGCCGTTGAGACAATTCGACACCCGTCCACCGATTTCGTCGATAAAAACGGATTGTATCCACTGAGAACGCCCGATATGAACGTTCCGATGTAGTTATAATGTGTGAGTGGGAAGGCTCAACTATGCCTCATATTTGCCGGGAATGCAAGCAGACGTTCGACACGGAACTCGAACTCGAACTGCACAGGGACACCTGCTCTGCGGGGGAACTGTTCTGTGACGAGTGTGGCGAGCGATTCGCGGAGCGGGCCGGCACGGAGGATGGCTGGCACTATCGCTGCCCGAACGAGGACTGTGAGGGTGAGGGCATCGGCGAGGACATTCACAAGGTATCGAAAGCACGCGTACAGACGCCCTGATACGGTTTATTGTCGTTGCGTACCGGTGATCGTCTACCCCGTGACGACGATCACTGGTACATCGCTACAATAATCCGTATGACTCATTCCGACGACGACCCGGTCAGTATCGACTCGATCCGTTCGAGCGCACGCTGACAGACGGGCACGTATCCACTCGCTAGCAGCGGTATCTCGAACACAACCCGGCACGCTTCTTCGGCGCGCTCGACGCTGTCGACCCGATGACCGGTCCCGGGAATCTTCGCGACGCGCCACGTCCACCGGTAGTCCTCGCAGTCGGTGATCTCGAAGGGAACCCAGAGTCCAACGGGAGTCTTCACACGCCCGGTCGTTCCCGGTTCGATGTACCGGTCGCTGGCTTCGACAGCCACGACCGACGGTCCCCACGTCGGCCACTGTTCGGTATCCGTGAGAACGTCCCACGCCCGGTCACGGCCGACTGCTATCCGTCGACTCACACAGAGACGGCGGCCATCCGGCGTCCGCTCGACGGCGATAGACACGACCTACCTTCGTTCTCACTGGTAATAAACGGGGGCCAACTATAGGGTGGTCCGGTCACAAGCGACGGGCAGATGATCGAAGCGCGGGACTTACGAAAGGAGTACGGGGACTTCGTCGCCGTCGAGGGGAGCACTTTCTCGGTCGACCGCGGGGAAGTGTTCGGCGTCATCGGCCCAAACGGGGCGGGCAAGACGACGACGTTGAAAATGCTCTCGGGGTTGCTCGAACCCACCGGCGGTGAGATCAGCGTCGCGGGCTACGACGTAACAGACACCGCGATGCGCCAGCAACTGGGCTTTCTGCCCGAGGAGTCGCCGCTGTACGAGGAGATGACGCCCACGTCGTATCTGCGCTTTTTTGCCGACCTCTACGACGTGCCAAAAGACGTGGCGACCGAGCGAATGCACGAGACGCTCGACGAACTCGACCTCGAACACCGCGAGCGGAAACTGGGCGACATGTCCAAAGGGATGAAACGGAAAGTCGCCATCGCCCGCTCGCTGATCAACGATCCCGACGTGCTGGTCTACGACGAACCGGCCAGCGGTCTCGACCCGCTGACGACGAACTACGTCATCGATTTCACCGAGCAGCTGGCGAAGGAGGGCAAGACCATCGTCTTCTCGGCACACAATCTCTATCACGTCGAAAGCATCTGTGATCGCGTCGCGATCATGAACGAGGGACATATCGTGGCCCGGGGCGATCTGGCGGAGCTACAGGCCGAATACGGCGACCGCAAGTACTACGTCTACACGACCGTCGAGGTCCCCGACGCGGTACAGGAGAACGGCCACTGGCGACGTGTCGTCGACAGCATGGACGGTGTCGACGCGGTACGGGACGCGGCGATGGAAGCAGGCGGTGACGTGATCGACATCCGCACGGAAGAGTCCAGTCTCGAAGAGGTGTTCCTGAACGTCGCAGAGCGGGAGACGCCCGGCTCCCGCTACGTCGAGGAGGCCTGAATGAATCCACGGAAGCTACTGCGGATCGCAAAGTGGGAGGTGACGAAGAACGCCGGTGGCGTCGACAAGCGCACGGTCGCCATCATGGGCCTCTCGGTCGTCGCGATGGTGCTCGTGGCCGGGCTTGCCGCCAGCAGTGGCGCGACGGGACTCGACAGCGGTCTCTACCGGGTCGGCGTCGACGAGTCGAGTCCTTACTACGCACCGGCCGCCGACGACCCTGCGTTCATCGTCAGCGAGCCGAGTACGCTCGCAGTCGAGCGCGGCCAGCAGGAACTGCTCTTCGACGGGACCGAACTACAGAACCGACTGCGCACGCCCAAAGAGCGGGCGGCGCTCAGTGAGTTTCGGACGAGCGTCGACAGCTACAACGGCCGACTCATGGCCGAGGACGACAATCAGACCGCTGCGTACCCGGTCTCGGTCAGTCTGGTCTACCTCGAACAGGACGGCGTCACGGAGACGATCCAGACCGGAGGCGGGTCCGAGGGGGACAGCGGGAACAGCGGTGACGGGGCCACCGACGGTGGAACGGGCGATGGCTCGGCGAGCAGTGACAGTGGGACAGGCGAGGACGGCAGTGGCGCGACCGCGGGTGGATCGACCGACAGTGACACCGGTTCGCTCAGCAGTCTCGGCGCGGGGCTGACTGGTGGCTCCACCAGCGGCACGCCGGGTGACATTCAGCCACCGTTCCCCTTCGAGTCGCTGGTGCTCGCGTTCCTCTTTATCGTCCCGATGAACTTCGTGATTCAGGCGTACGGGTCGACGATGCTCTCGGAGCGACTCAATCGCCGTGGTGAACTGTTACTCGTCTCGCCGGTGAGTCGCTTCGACATCATCGCCGGCAAGACCCTACCCTACTTCCTCGGTGCGATGGGTGTCATCACCGCGATCACGCTCGGACTTCGATTTTCGGGCCTGACCACCGGCGGCGGTCCCATCGCCGTCCTCGCCATCCTGCCCCTCGCGCTCCTCTTCCTCTCGGCGACGTTCCTCGGGGCGATGTTCGCCCGGTCGTTCAAGGAACTGACCTTCGTGACGGTGACGGTGACGGTGTCGCTGACCAGCTATGCGTTCGTGCCGGCGATCTTCACCGACGTGACCCCGATCGCGCTCATCTCGCCGCTGACCGTCGTCGTCAGGGACCTGCAGGGACAGGCCGTGACGCTCGGTGATTTCGCGTTCTCGACGACCCCGCCGACGCTGACGGCGCTGGTACTGTTCGGGCTCGGTGCGGGACTGTACCGCGAGGAGGACATGTTCACCCAGCGTCCCATCCCGCTGAAAGTGCTGGACTCGCTGTCGGGCCGGATCGCCTCCTCGTGGAGTGCGCTGAAGCTGTCGGCCCTCCTCCTCCCGTTCGTCTTCGTCGCCGAACTGGCGGCGGTCGCGCTCCTCTTCGCGCTGGGTGAGGTGTCGATCCCGCTCGTCCTCGTGGCGGTCGTCGTCATCGAAGAGGTCGCGAAGAGTCTGCACCTCTACGCTGGCTTCGAGAGCGGGCGCTACGACCGAGGACTCCGCTCGGCCGTGGTCGTCGGCGCACTCAGTGGGCTTGGCTTTTTCCTCGCCGAGAAGTTCGTCGCGATCATCCAGCTGGTCCAGCTAGACGAGATCAACACGGGCGAAGCAGCCTTTATTACCGGAACGGCGCCCGACGGGCTAGGCTTGCTGCTCGCGGGGGCGCTGTTGCTCGCGCCGCTCGTACTCCACACCGTCACGGCGACGGTGTCCTCGCTCGGAGCGCGTCGAAGCCGGCGGGCCTATCTCCTCGCCCTCGTCGGGGCGATGGCGATCCACTTCGCGTACAACTACGTGGTGGTGAGTACGTATGTCCAGTAAGCGCTCGTGGGACCCCCGGCTGATCATCGCACGCCGCGATCTGGCGTCGCTGAGCCGCGAGAAGACCATCGTCCTCGCGCTGTTGATTCAGCTGTTCGTCGCGGCGTTCTCGTCGTTCCTCGTGGTCGGGCTGACCTCGCTGTACGATCCGGGTACCGTCGACGCCGGCGGCATCGAGATCGGTGTGACTGGCGAGGCCAAGCAAGACCTGTTCGAGGCCGTCGCCGAGACCGACGGCGTCCAGCCGATCACGTTCGAATCGGTCGAGAGCACACAGCGCGCCTTCGATCAGGGTCGCGTCGACGCGTATCTCGACGGGTCGTACATCGAACCGCCCGACAGCGACGGGACTGTCGTGCAGGTGACAGCGACAGCGCCCGACAGTTCCATCCGCACGACGCTCGTGGTCGTCCAGCTACGGAAGGTGCTGAAGACGCTGGAGCGTCAAGAGCGGTTCGAACGCGCCGGCTCGCTCGATACCGTCCCCCTTCGGCTGCCGCCGGAAGCCGACGCCAGCCCCTACTTCAGCTTCACCTACACTGTCTTGATCCCGCTGTTGCTGTTCTTGCCACCGTTCATCAGTGGCTCCGTCGCCGTCGACACCGTCACCGAAGAGATCGAACGGGGGACGCTCGAACTCCTCCGGGTCGCACCGGTGAGCCTCGTCGATATCGTCGACGGGAAATCGCTGGCGATGATCGTGCTCGCGCCGGCACAGGGGGCGCTGTGGCTGGGGTTGCTGTCGCTCAACGACATCACGGTGGCGAATCCGGTGGCGCTGCTGGTACTGGTCGCGGCGACGGCGGGTATCGTCGTCGTCTTCGGCGTCGTCCTCGGTCTCCAGCTCGGCCGGCGTCGACCCGCACAGTTGCTGTACTCGATCCTGACGCTGGTCGTCTTCGGCGCGGCAATCTTGCTCCCGGAGCACCCGTCGACGACGGCGGCGAAACTCGCAGTCGACAGTCCGACCCTGCTCACCTACGGTCACGTCGCCGGCTACGTCGTGGTGGCCGCCGTGCTGTTCGTGGTGACCCGTCGCTACGTCGACCGGATCCAGCCTGAGTCGCTGTAAGGGGTCGATCACCACTACACTCTTATTGGGCGATGGTCTCTGACACGCACATGCAACGGCCGCTGGTGCTCGTCGCGCTGCTTCTCGTCGTCAGTGCGTCGGTCGCCGTCGGACCGCTGGGTGCGGATGCGAGCCAGCCCACGGTCACGGAACAGGCGAACGTGACGGTCGAGTCGCTCCCAGACGACACCGTGACACTCGAACGCGGGCGGTTCGGAAGTGGGAGGTATCACATCGATGCACCGCCGGCGGTCGTCAACGTCACGAACGTCACCGGCACGCCGATTCTCAGATACGTGATCGACGTGCCAGACCTGTGGATCACGGTGACGGGTCGCTACGGCCTCGGTGGACGCGAGGGCCGTCTCCAGATGCGACCGAGTCCGGTGACCGTCAGTCCCGACTCGATCGGTCGCGACAGTTACGAGGCGACCGTCGCGGTCTGGATTCGTACCGGCACGCACGAACGCGACATCGTCCAGCGACGCGTCACGGTGGAGGTGACTCCGTGAGCGTCACCGATCGGCTGCTGGCAGGTGAGCAAGTCGAGGTTGCGGACCTCCGTACCGCGGTGTTCCGAGGGATCTTCGGCGATCGTGTCGGGCTGACCCTGGCGCTGGTCACGTGCTTCTGGATCGGGCTGACCTGGCGACTCGGATTCGCATCGAACGACCAGTACACCTTCGCCAACAGCGTGCTGGCTATCGCCGACGGGCAACTGCACATCACTCAGCCGCGGTACGGGCCACCCTCTGGTGCGACACCGGGGACGTATCTCGTCGACGGTCGCGTCTACGGCCGAAACTACGGCATCGTCGTCCCGTCGGCGGTGACCTACGGGGTGCTTCGAGTACTCGCCGTGGTCGCCGACGTCCGCGTCTTGCTTACGGGACTGTGGTCACTGACGCTCGTCGGCATCGGCGGTGCCGTCGGCAGGCAGCTCGACCGGGACCGGGCAGGTGTGATCGTCGGGGCGCTTCTCGCCGGTGTGCTCTTCTCGCTGTCACTCCTCGTCGTTGAGCCACTCTCGTCCTACTGGCTGCCGCTGCTCGCGTTACAACTCACGACGGCCGCCGCGACTGCGGTCACGGCCGTCGTCGGGTATCGGCTCGTCACCCAGCAGTACGATCGGTCGCTCGGTGTGGCTGCGGGGCTTGCACTCGTCGTCGCGACCCCGGTCGGGTTCTGGGCGACGCTCCCGAAACGCCACAGCGTGACTGCGATGGTCGTGCTCTGTACGATGTACACGCTGTATCGTGCCAGAGCCGCGCCGTCGTCGCGGTCGGCGCTTCGGTTCCGCGCACTGACGTACGTCTGGCCCGCACTGCTCGCGTGGGTCCACGCCCCCCTCGGTGGCATTCTGCTCGCGGCCGTCGCCGTCGTCGACCTGCCGACGGCGGAGTCGAACCGCGTGCGGGCGCTGCTCACCATCGGCGTGGCGTTCGCCCTCGCTCTCGTGCCCTTCCTCGCAACGAACGCGCTCGTCTCCGGCAACCCCGTCCTGCCACCGCGATTCCTCCCCGGCTACACCGGCGACGTGTTGACTGGCGCGACGGAGTCGGTCACCGACACGGCTGACGGTGTCGGAGGGAACGCGACTGCGAGCGGGACGAACGTGAGCACGGGCGAAACGAGCGCCGGTACGGAGGGAACGAGTGCCAGCCCGGACGGAACGTCGTCGGGATCGGGCGGCATTTTGAACGTCTTCCTCGACGGCGACCTGCAGCTCGCCGGGATACTCTCCCGGTTCGTCGCCTCCTACGGGGCGCTTGCAGACCCCGAACGCCTCTTTCGGGTTTTCGTTCACACGGGGTACGTGCCGAAGCTCCGTTCGTCTCAGGACGCGGCGATCAATCTGAGCGTGCTCGCGTCGATGCCCCTGCTCGGGGCGCTCGTCTCGTCGCTCGTGCTGGCTGGACGATGGGTGGTCGACGGAACCCCCGCCCTCGCGTCGCCGCGGAACTGGTCGGCGATCAGGGTCGTCGACAGTTTCAGTATCGTCTACGTCTGCCTCCTGCTCGGCCTGTTCTTTCGATTGCTACCGATTCATCACATGCTCACCGTGCGATACCTGCACCCACTGTACGTGATCGGCGTCTTCTGGCTCGTCCGACTGCCCGTCGTCCGGCGATCCGTACAAACGGCCACACGAGCGCTGATCGGGAGCTACGGGATCACAGTCGTCGCCTTCCTCCCGGCGTACCTGTCTGTCATCGCCGTCGGCCGATTGGTGCTCGACGAGAGCATCCAGTTGTACGCCATCGTCGCGCTCGCCGTGGCCCTCGCCGTCGGTCTCTGGGCGCTCCTCAGTTCGCTCGACGGGGGCTACCGAACGGCGGGTGCAGTCGCTCTCGGGGTCGCTGCCGGGACGATGTCGGTCTATCTCCTCGTCGCCGGTCTCGCACTCTTCCCGACCACTGGCGAATTTCTGGTGCCGATCTCTCGGGTCCTGAGCGAGCGGTTCCACTATGCCAGACTCGTCGGCAGCACACCCCCGTTCTGGGATGCGACCCAACTGTTTGTCACCGCTGAGTCGCTCGTGTCCGCCCTCTCGTGACAGTCGCGGAACACCGCTTGCCGCGCCACGAATTTATTAGCGTGTCGACCGTCCATCGTCGGTATGGAGTACACGACGCTCGGTTCGACCGGGATGGAAGTCAGTCGCCTGTGTCTTGGCTGTATGAGCTTCGGCACCCCGGAGTGGCGTGAGTGGGTGTTAGACGAGGACGAGAGCCACGAGATCATCGAGCGGGCGATCGATCTGGGGATCAATTTCTTCGACACGGCCAATATGTACTCGATGGGTGAATCCGAGCGCGTGCTCGGGAACGCCCTCGCCGAGTACGACCGCGACGAGCAGGTCGTCGCCACGAAGGGGTTCTTCCAGATGGACGAGGACGATCCTAACTCCGGTGGGACCTCGCGAAAGGCACTGGAACAGGAGCTATCGAACAGCCTCGACCGACTGGGGCTGGAGACGATCGACCTCTACCAGACTCACCGCTGGGACTACGACACGCCGATCGAGACGACGCTACGGACGCTCGACGACGCGGTCCGTCGGGGCCAGATCCGCCACGCCGGCACGTCGTCGATGTACACCTACCAGTTCGCGAGTGCTCGCCACACGAGCGAGCGCGAGGGGCTGACGCGCTTCGAGACGATGCAAAATCACTACAATCTCCTCTATCGCGAGGAGGAACGCGAGATGCTGCCCTACTGCCAGCAGGAAGACGTGGGCGTCATCCCGTGGAGTCCGCTGGCCCGGGGCTATCTCACCCGTCCCCACGAGGCGTTCGAGGCGACGACCCGCGGCGAGACCGACGACTACGCCCGCGAACACCCCTACTTCGAGGGCGGCGGCCGCGAGATCAACGAACGCGTCGAGGAACTGGCCGACGAGAAGGACGCCACGATGGCCCAGATCGCACTCTCGTGGCTCTTGCACAAGGATGCCGTCGACGCCCCCATCGTCGGCACCACGAGCGTCGAACACCTCGAACAGGCCGTGGCAGCGCTCGACATCTCGCTGTCCGACTCGGACATCGAGTGGCTCGAAGCGCCCTACGAGCCTGTGCGGGTGTCCGGGCACGAGTAGCACGAGGTCGTGACCGCAGGGAACGACCACGTGACAGCGAACGCGGAGCGAAGCGATGCGTGAGCAGCGAGGGGCGCGGCGAGCGAAGCGAGCCGCGGCCCTCGGATTGCGAGCGGGAGCGAACGGCGAGGCACTCCGCGCCTCGAAACTGTGAACGGCGAGTTTACGAGCCGTGAGCGGAGTGAGCGACACGCGAGTAGGGCGTGGCGCTAAGGAGCAGCGCGACGAGAGGGCCACGGAACGGCGAACGCGGAGCGAAGCGATGCGTGAGCCACGGGGTTCGAGCGAACCACGAACGGTCCGCTACTCGTCGTCGAACTGCCGTTTCAGCAGGTAGCCGACGCCGCCGAGACCGGCCAGTGCGCTCGTGAGACCGAAGCCGGGACCGCTCGCGCTGGGACCGTCACCGCGGACGGTCCTGACCTCCTGCTCGGTTCGCGCGCTATCGCCGTTGCTGTCCGTCACGGTCAGTTCGACGAAGAAGTGACCGACTTCCTCGAATGTCTGACTGACCTGTTGGCCGGCGGCCGTCTCCCCGTTGTCGAAGTCCCACTCGTAGGCGACGATCCGGTCGGCCGGCGTCTCGGACGGGGCGGCGTCGAACTCGACGGTCTCGCCGACGGGTGGACCGGTCGGTCGGAAGGTGAAGGCCGCCGAGACCTCGCTCGTCGAGCCGTCGCCACTGGCGGCACTCGTGGTGGTCGCGCCGGAGTCCGTCGGTGTCTCGTCGCCCTCGGTGTCGGTCGCGGTCTCGTCACTTCCGGTCGTGGTCGCTTCGTCGACTTCGGTCTCCGTTGCTGTCGGTTCCGGCCGAACACGGAACGGTTCGTCGGTCGATGCCGACGTACCGTTGTCGTCGGTCACCGTCAGCGTCACCTCGTACTCGCCGGGTTCGGTGAGCGTCGTCGACGTTCTCGGCCCGGTCGCCTCGTAGGTGCTCGGACCGCTCACAGTCCATGCGAAGTCGGTGATTCCGGTGTCGTCCGTCGACCCGGTCCCGTCGAACGACACCGGCTCTCCAACGACCGGGTCGGGCGGATAGTACTCGATCGACGGGTCGGGTGGCTCGTTTTCTCCTTCCGTGATCGCATAGAGCGTGCCGTCGGCCGTGGGAACGTAGAGGACGCCGTTCGCGACCGCGAGCGAGGTCCCCGCTCCCTGCGCGCCGAGGTCGTACGACCACAGTTCCTCGCCCGACGCAGCGTCGAAAGCGTAGACGACTCCCTCGTCAGTCGGGCCGACGTACGCGACGCCGTCGGCGATGGCAGGGACCGTGTTGACCTCGCTGATCTCGAACGACCATTGCTCCGTGCCGTCGCGTCCGAGTCCGTACACGTTCGGATCGGAGTCTCCATCGTCGCCGTAGGTCCCGACCGCGACGACGGTGGCTGCCGAGACGGCCACGGCGTTGCCGTACTCTTCATCTTCGAAGTCGAACGACCAGCGGACAGCACCCGTCGTCGTATCGATCGCTTCCGCGGAGGCAGTGTAGACGATGCCGTCCCGGTAGCTCGGTTGCTGGGACGTGGCCCCTTGGGACTGATCCCACAGGTGGGTCCCGTCCGACCGGTCGAAGGCACGCAGCATCCGCTCGTCGACTCCCCTGTCCGCCGAGACGAAGACGCGGTCCTCGGAGACGGCCGGCGGTGCCATGGGGTCGCCGAGGAACAGCTGGTAGTCCCACTCGACGGTACCATCGGCCGCGTCGAGCGCGTAGAGGTTTCCTTCGTCAGCGTCTGTCCTGTACGGGACGTAGAGACTCCCGTCGTACAGAACTGGCCGCTCCGGTGCGAGGTCGGGTGAAGGGTCGTCGGGTGTCCACGACCACTGTTCGGTGCCCTCGCTCCTGTCCAGCGCGACCACGCTTTCCCCGCGTGTCGTGTACAGCGTGGTCCCGGTGACGGTCGGCGGTGTATCCATCTCTGCCGTCCAGATGCCGTCCCGGTTCGTCGTGCGCAACGCGTAGTCGTTCGCGTACGTCGTCGTCCCGGAGACGACCGGCGTGATACCAGATCCGATCCCCGCCACCGACCACGCCTCGGTGGGATTTCGTGTCGGCCCCGCAGTCGATGTCGCTCCCGTTCCGCCAGCGTCGTGCTGTGCCATAGGCCATCCAGCGGCGGCCGTCTGGGCCGACCCCACGGTCGACACTGACGAACCGACTGTCCCGAGAGCTGACAGACCAGCGAGGCTCTGGAGGAGAGTCCGTCGTGAAAGTAGCGCGTCGCCGTTCACTGTACTCTCGATATTGAACACTCGTGACTTAAATACCAACAGTCTCCGTTATCGGGCCAGATACTGTCGGCTGTACAGCGGTGACCGGTTTCGCTACTCCGGGGCGGCGAACCCATTTGCGAAGTGACAGCCAACAGTACGAGTCCAGCGTCTATGGAACGCGCCCGCCCGCCGTTCCGCGGTCGCTCGGCGGTGTCGTACCCGCCTGTTCGTGAGTGTGGTGGTAGAACCGCAGTCCCGGCCCGCCCTCGCGTTCGATCGGTTCGAAACACACGCGTCGGAACCGTTCGTTCTCGATCAGGTTCACCGCGACGCCCTCCTCGTGGGTCGAGACCGACTCGTACGGCGTCTCACAGATCGGACACCGCACTGGCTGTCCAGTCTCGTCGCTCGCTTCGTCGCCGCTCATCGCTCGGCCCGGACCTCGTCTGCGACCCGCTGGATCGTCTCGAAGGCCGCGTCGCTGTACGCGATCACGCGTACGTCCGACAGCGACGACGGGTCGTGGCGGTCGATCTCCTCGCAGACGATTCGCGCGCCCTCGGCGACCGAGAAGCCGGCGACGCCCGTCCCGAGGAGCGGGAGCACTATGGACTCGGCACCGAGGTCGTCGGCCCGTTCGAGACTGTTTCGGGTGGCGTCGCGGATGCTCTGTTCGGTCGCCTTCCCATCGCCGTAGTGGGGCATCGCCGCGGCGTGGATCACGTGGTCGGCGTCGAGGTCGAAGGCGTCTGTGACCGCGACTTCGCCCAGATCGACCGGTCCCTGCTCGACGGCGGCGTTGTTGATCGCCGGGCCGGCACCCCGTCGGAGCGCGCCAGCGACGCCCGATCCCATCTCCAGACTGGTGCCCGCGGCGTTGACGAGTACGTCGCCCGACTGCGCTGCGATGTCGCCCTGTACGATCGAAAAGTCCATATCGGGGCTGTCTCGGCGGTCGCCCAAAGTTCCCCGGGCGACACCCATTACGTGCTCGGGACCCAAGATCCGATATGCGTCGCCTGCTCTCGATGGAGTGGCGGAACGTCCTCTTTGCACACTGGCCCGTCCCCGTCGACATCGTCGCCCAGTCGCTGCCCGACGGACTGCACGTCGACACGTACGACGGGTCGGCGTGGCTCGGTGTCGTTCCCTTCGAGATGACCGACATCCGGCCCCGTGGCTCGCCCGTCGGGGTCAGCTTCAACGAACTGAACCTCAGGACCTACGTCACCAGCGACGGTGAGCCGGGCGTGTACTTCTACAACCTCGACGCCGACGACAGGCTGGGGGTCTCGGTCGCTCGGCGATTTTTCCGCCTGCCGTACTACCGGGCGCGGATGACGGTCCACCACGACGGCTCGCGGACGCGCTTCCAGAGCGTGCGCACCCACTCGGACGCCCCGCCGGCCCGGTTCAGAGCGACGTACGAGCCGACCGGGCTGCCCGAACCGGCCCGCCCTGACTCGCTGGCGGCGTTCCTCACGGAACGGTATCGGTTCTACGTCGCCGACGACCGTGATCGGCTCTACTACGCCGACATCGAGCATCCGCCGTGGGACCTTCAGCCGGCGACGGTGACGTTCGAGCGCAACGACCTGTTCGAGGCAAACGGCTTCGACGACCCAGACTCCGAGCGTGTCGTCCACTTCAGCCCGGGTCTCGACGTGACGGCAGGTCGACTCCACCGGCGCTGATACGGATTATTGTAGATCTTTACCGAATCGACCGCACGACGGCGTGTGGTCGACCGGGCAAACGGCTACAATAATCCGTATGAGACCCCTTCGTCGTCGTTCGATCCGTCACCGATCGACAACCGTCCGTCTCAAGCCAGTGGCGACCTCAGTGATACGCATGCCCGACCCGCTGCGACCGCTGTCCGTGATTCTCTCCGACGTGTGTTTCGTCCACTGGCCGGTCGCGCCCGCCCGCGTCGAGGCGGTCGTGCCAGACTGGCTGGACGCCGATACTGCCGACGGTTCGGCGTGGGTGTCGGCGCTCGCGCTGTCGATGGACCAGTTCGACGTGTTCGGTCTCCCCGTCCGCGAGGGAGTCGAGGGAATCAATCTGCGGACCTACGTTCGGACGCCCGGGGGCGACCGCAGCGTCTACTTCCTCTCGCTGGACGTGTCGGATCGACTGGCGGCCGACACCGCCCGGACGCTGTTTCGGCTGCCGTATCACCACGCGACCGTCCGTCGCCGAACCGAGGGACCGCGGACGGAGGTCGTCGCGCGCCGCCGTTCCGACCCGAACACGCGGTTCACGCTCACCTTCGAACCGACCGGTGAGCCGACGACGGCGTCCCCCGACACGCTCGCTTCGTTCCTCGTCGAACGCACCCGGTACGTCACCGAGGGGCCGCTGGGCACGCGACTCGTGGGCGCAGTCGGCCATCGACCGTGGTCGATCCAGCCCGCCGACGCGGCCGTCGCCGAGAACACGCTGCTGTCGGCGGCCGGGATCGAATCCGTCGACGGCGACCCACTGGTCCACTACAGCCCCGGCGTCGAGGTGGGGATCGGCGGGCTGGAACCGATCTGAACGACAGAACAACTAAGATTCAGTGGTCAGTTCATCGGCCATGGACGACGAGCGAGCGGCCGCGTGGGCTGGCGTCGGCGCACCGATCTGGACGCTGGGGACGATCGTACTGGCGACGATCCTGTCACCGTCCTTTTCGTGGACGGGCAACGACCTCTCGAATCTCGGCGCGCAGACCGACGTGGCGACGCCGGCGACGATCCTCGTGTTCAACGGCGGTCTCGTCCTCGGGGGCATCGTCGGTGTCGCGTTCGTCCTCGCGCTCTATCGGGGCAGCCAGCACGTCCTCGAACGGCTCGGTGCAATCGTCTATGGCATCGCTGTACTGGCAATGGCCGGCGTCGGCGTCTTCCCGCAGGATCGGGCGCTGCACGTCACGATGGCGGCGGGCTTCTATCTCCTGTTTACGCTCTCGTTCTGGTGCTACGGGACGGGCACCGTCTTCGCTGGCGAACGCGTCCGCGGCGGTGTGACGATCCTGCTTGGCATCGTGCATCTGACGATGTGGGTCGGCTGGGTCCAGTTCGTCGGTCTCGCCAGTGGACTCGCGATCCCGGAGACCCTCGGCGCGCTCGTCTTCGGTGGCTGGACGGTCGTGACGGCGTGGTGGCACCTCGACGGGGCGCGCGCACTCGGCCGGCCAAACACCTAAAGCCCGAGCCACAGATTGGTGGAGCAATGCCGGCGATCGAGACGACGGGGCTGACCAAGGAGTACGGGGATCTGGACGCACTCTCGGGGCTGTCCCTTTCTGTCGAGGAAGGAGAACTGTTCGCGCTGCTCGGACCGAACGGCTCCGGTAAGACCACGACCATCGAGATCCTCACGGGGCAGCGCAAGCCCACGTCGGGATCGGCGACGGTGCTCGGCCACGATCCCGTGGCCGATCCGATGGCGGTCCGTCGCGACATCGGCATCCTGCCCGAGCGCGAGGACCCGCCGAGCTTTCTCACGCCCCGCGAGTATCTCGAATTCGTCTGTGAGGTCAGGGATGTCGCAGCACCCGACGACCGGATCGAGCGCTGGGCCGATCGGCTGGCCTTTGGCGAGACGCTTGACTCGCTGTCGACGAACCTCTCCGAAGGGCAGCGCCAGCGCGTCATGCTCGCGTCGGCGTTCGTCCACGAACCCGATCTGGTGTTCATCGACGAACCGCTGGTCAACCTCGACCCGATCATGCAAGAGCAGGTCAAGCGCCACCTCGCCGACTACTGTGCTGCGGGAAACACGCTCTTCCTCTCGACGCACTTCGTCGACGTGGCAGAGCAACTGTGTACGAAGGTCGGCATCGTGACGGACGGCCAACTGGTGGCGACCTGTGACCCCCGCGAGTTCGACGACGACGAACTGCTCGATTTCTTCATCCGGGAGGTCGACGCCGACCGCGAGGCCGTCGTCCAATGACGGCATCGAATCGGACGCTCCTGTCGTGGATGCTGCGCGAGGAGTGGCGACTCCACAGCGAACTGTTCGGCGGCCGTCGCTTCGGTGGCTTCCCGCTCGTCGTCGCACTCCTGACCGGGCTTGGGACGTACCTGCTGGCGATCACCGGCACCCCACCGGCGTCGGTCGTCGCCGGCCTGCACGCACTGATCGCGCTCTTTGGCCTGCAGGTCGGCACCGTCGGTCTCGTCGGTCGCGACGCCCTCCGTGACGTGCTCGGTGACGTGACGCTGCTGCTCTTCTCGGCGCGGACGCTTCCGCTGTCGATGCAGCGACTCCTGAGTGTCTTTCTGGTCAAGGAGGTGCTGTACTACTCTGGGCTGTTCATCACACCGACGGTCGCTGGCTACGGCGTCGTCGCGGTCCTTCGCGGAGCAGCACCCGCGACCGCGGCGCTGTCGTGGGTGACAGTGACGCTGTCGTTCGTCCTCGGTGTCACTGCCAGCCTCGCGCTCGCAGGGCTGGCCGCACGGAACGGTCTGGCGCTCGGTGCTGTCGTGGCGGCCGGGACGGCGACGGTCGTCGGAATGGGGATCGATCCCGTCTCGCTGACGCCGTATCGTCTCTTTACTGCCCCGTCGATACAGGCACTGGCGGCCGCCGTGGTGCCCTCGTTCGTCCTCGCCGTCGTCGGCATCGGTCTGTTCGAGCCAACCGACGACGACGAGACGGACGGGCGACACCGCATCGTGGACGGTGTGCTCGTCGCCCTCTCGCCCGATGGGCTGACGCGCCGGCCGTTGCTCGCTGTGGCACGGTCTGCTGGCTCCGTCTGGAAGGTGCTGTTCTCGATGGGTGTGTTGCTGGCCGTCACGGCGCTGGTGCTCCGGCACGTGTCGCTCGCGACCGGGATCGAACCGGGCTACGGCATCGCCTTCGGAACGTTGCTGGGACTGGGGAGTTTCACGACCTATAGCTGGGTGACGCAGTTCGACGACCCCCGGGAGTATCTTCGGTATCCGGTCGGCTACGACGAGGTGTTCGCCGGCACGCTGCGGGCGTACCTCCTGCTGTCGGTCGCTGGGGCCGTCGTCTACCTCGCGGTCGCGACGATCTGGTACCCACTCACCGAGGTCGCCCTCGGTGCGCTCGTTCAGCCACCGGTGGCCCTGTACGTCTTCGGCGTCACGGCGTTTCTCACCGGCCTCACGCCGAACGAACTCCTGTTCGATACCCCTCGGTTCGCCGTCTTCGGCGGTGGACTGTCCGTACTCGCCACGCCGCTGATCGTCGCTTCGCTCGCGGTGAGCATCGATCCGGTCGCGGTTCGCGTGCTGGCCGTCGCCGTCGCCGTCGTCGGCGGGGCCGTCGGCTACGCCCTGACTCACCGGGCCGGGCCGCGCTGGACGGCCCACCTGCGTGGATAGCTGTCTCGACCGTATCGATCACGGCGACGGTGTCCGTGAGACAATACTATCGAATAGGTATAAGTGCCCATTCCCGCTATCGTTTCATACTCGACCGGTGGTACACGTGACGACATTAAACACGGATCCAGAACAACTCAGCGTACTCGTCGTCGACGACAGTGATTTCTTCGCGGAGATGACGGCCGATACGCTCGCTGAGGACCACGGATTCAAGACACACGCTGCGGGCGACCCAGTAACGGCACTCGATCATTTTACCGACAACGACATCGACTGCATCGTCAGCGACTACGAAATGCCGGAGATGGACGGACTGGAGTTTCTCGATGCCGTTCGTGAACACGACGGCGAGATTCCCTTTATTCTCCTGACCGGCCGTGGCGACGAGGAAGTCGCGAGCGAAGCCATCGCCGCGGGCGTGACGGATTATCTCCTGAAACTCGAAGTCGTCGAGGACAAGCAGTACGGTCGGCTGGCAAATCGTATCAGAAACGTCGTCTCGAAACGCCGGACACAGGCCAAGTACGAGCTACTGGTCGACAACTCCCCCGATCTGATCGCACAGGTCGCCGACGACGGGACCATCCTCGCGGCGAACCCGGCGATGGCCGAGTTCACCGACATCGAACAGTCGGAACTCTCCGGCCAGACGTTGTCGGAGGTACTCGGTGCTGCCGGCGAGGAACGGACGGAGATCGGGCAATCGGTCATCGAACAGAACGAGACCACCCATGCCGAGGACGCCATCGACGGTCGCTCGTTTCACAACATCTACGTCCCCGTCGACCTCCACGGCGACCACCCGTCGTTCCAGTTGGTCTCTCGGGACATCACGGAACGCGTCGAACGAGAGCGCGAACTCAAGCGCCAGAACGAGCGCCTAGAGGAGTTCGCCAGCGTCGTCAGCCACGACCTCCGCAACCCACTCAACGTCGCCCAGTCGGCCCTGCATCTGCTCGACGACGAGACGGTCGACGACAAGGCCGAACTGGAGGCCAAGATCGGCCGCTCGCTCGAACGGATGGAGTCGCTCATCGACGACGTGCTCACGCTGGCCCGGGAAGGCCAGACGGTCGACGATCCGGGCGTCGTCGACCTCGGTACCATCGCCCGCGATAGCTGGATGGTGACCGACAGCGGCGACTCCTCGCTGTCGATCGAGTCGTCGGCGCTGCTCATGGCCGACGACGGTCGACTGACGAGCATCTTCGGAAACCTCTATGGAAACGCGACCGGACACAACGACGATCCCGTTCACGTGACGGTCTCGGTGACAGACGACGGCTTCGTCGTCGCCGACGACGGTGACGGCATCGACATCGACGACGCCGACGATCCGTTCGAGATGGGGTTTTCGACCGAGATCGGTGGGACCGGCATGGGACTGACAATCGTCGAACGCGTCGCCGAAGCCCACGGCTGGACGGTGACGCTTGCAGAGAGCGACAGCGGCGGTCTGGCCGTCGAATTCAGCGGTGTCACCTTCGCCGAAGAAGACGCCTGAGCGATCTAGTTGGGCCACTCATCGAGTGTCGTCCGATTGCCCTCGTACTCGTAGTTGATCTCGATCTTCGTCGACGACGAGACCGGCCGTCCGAAGGCGTTTCTGTCCCCTAACTGGACCAGATCACCGCGTTCGACAGCCGTCGTGTTGTTGGTGCCCGACACCTGTGCCCAGGTCACGTCGGTGCCGCGTGTAACGAAGTGGAGTTTGCCCGCCTGCAGTTCGTCCCCGCGAGAGTGTGTCACCAGTAGCACGCGACTCTGTTCGACGTAGTCGTACGTGAAGTTCGCCGATGGCGGCCCGGTGTCCTGTTCGCCGACGACGAGGACGTTCAGCCCCACCGACGCGGTGACGAGGATAGTGATCCCGACGAGGATCGCGACGCCGGTGCTCTCGGAGAGTCCACGGTCGTCGGCGATAGGCCCCAGCGCCATGCTCATCGAAAGGTGCGTGGCCGCAGATAAATATGATTCGCCTGTCCGGGCCACCGTCGATCCGGCGCGTCGCCGGGGCGTCGTGCGATCAGGGGGGAAAGCCCTTGGTGACGGGGGTCACAGCCACACGTATGATCGACGAGACTGTCGAGGAGATCGCGGAAATGCAGACGCACAGTTCCTCCGTCGTCGCTATCAAGGCGGCGAAGGCACTGTCGGAACTCACCGAGCGGGAGTTTCCGACCGTCGAGGAGTATCTGCGGGCACTGGAACGTAACAGCAGCGCGCTGCGGCGCGCGAACCCGTCGCACGCATCACTGCACACGACACAGCGATCGATCGTCGAGCGCGTCAGCGACGCCGACCCCGACAGCGTCGACGCGGCCAAAGCCGAGACGCTGGCGGCCATCGACGACGTGATCGAGCAGGTCGAGTCCGGGAAAGAGCGGGCCGCAAAGCGGTGTAGCGAACTGCTGGATGCGGACGCGACGATCCTGACTCACGACTACTCCTCGACGGTGCTTGAGAGCATCGAGCGCACCATCGAAGCGGCCGACGACGTCGATATGACCGTCTACGCGACGGAGGCCCGCCCGCGATACCTCGGCCGAAAGATGGTGCGGGAACTGTCGACTTACGACGGTGTCGACGTACACCTCATCGTCGACAGCGCCGCCGGGCACTACCTCTCGGAGTGTGATCGCGTCCTCGTCGGGATGGACTGTATCGTCGACGACACGCTGTACAATCGGATCGGAACCTACCCCATCGCGACGGCGGCGGCCGATCAAGACGTGCCCGTGACGGTCGCTGGCTCCGAGTCGAAGCTCATCGACGGTGGGTTCGCCTTCGAAAACGAGATCCGTTCGACCTCCGAAGTGATGCGCGAACCCGCGGAGGGGTTCACGGTCGAGAACCCGGCCTACGACGCGACACCGGCGCGACTGCTCGACAGCGTCGTCACCGACGAACGGATCGTCGAGTACTGAGACGACTGGCCGTTCGGTTCACCCGAGTCACCGTATTGGCCGGCAAAATCTGCACCGAGGAGGCCCAGACAGCATCGTCTGACTATCGTCTCGCGACCGTCGAACGACACTCCGGGCAGACGTAGGCTGCCCCGTCGCCGTCCGTTCGGACGATCCAGTTTTCCGTCATCTCACTCTCGAACGCACAGTTCGGACAGAAGAGGACTGCTTTTCGGCGCTGGGCGGCTGGTGGCGGTTCCTGTGCACGCGTCGACGTGCAGTGGGTGTCGATACTGGTCATCGATTTCATCTAGTCGATCGACGGTCAAGTACCTGTTGGCTAACTGTTTAATCGTTCCTGTAGTACCGTCGATGTCCATCGAAAACGACCGTCACAGACCGTCGAGAACCATTACATAAACATCCGGTCGTCGGGGCTGGTCTCCTCGTTTGCGCGCTCGATCCGCGCGGCGAGTTCGGCGTAGTGCTGGCGCACCTCGGCGGCGAAGTCTTCGAGCGGCCCCGTATCCAGTCCGAGCCCGTAGATCCGGCCCAGTGCATCGAGGAGACGGACGGCTGCTTCCGCGTCCGGCGCTTGCTGATGGACCGGCGTCGTGACGATTCCGACGCGCAGGTCGCTGTCGATGCCCCGGGACACGAGTTCGGCGTTGACACCTTCGAGGAATCCGCTTCCCATCGGTCTGATGTCGACATCCGCAAGACAGTCGGTCTCGTAGTCCTCGGTCGCGATGTAGAACGGCCTGTGTTCGTCCGGGCCGTGTGCGAACGGGACCCCCGAGAGGATGGTGATCTCCTCGATACTGTTCTCTTCGGCCCACGCGACCAGTTCGTCAGCGAGGGGGCTGGCGGCGGGGACGGGGACGGCGAGTTCGCCCACCAGCGTCGCCAGCCAGTCTCCGTCGCTGAACAACCGCGTGTGGTGGCGTGGCCGCCCGTTCTCGAACGGAGTGATCGTCGGGAGCGACTGGGCTTCGAGGTGGCCGGTCTTGTGCAGTTCGAGCTGGTCGACTAAATAGTCGACGGCGGTCAGCCCGGCGAGACCGAACTCGGCGAACCCCACTACGAGCGTCGTCGGTGGGTTCTCACTGTGGCACATCGAGAACGTCGGGGTCGGTGTGTGGTCGGCGACCATGATTGCACTACTCTCTCAGATGACAAAAGAACACGTGCCGGCGTCTTCTGTACTGGCTACGCAACTCTTTTCTCCCGTGACGGAAATCACACGAGCATGACGACTGGTGTCGCACTCCGCCAGACAACGCCGGGCGAGTCGCCGACACCGACATCGACACCGACCGACGCATCACCGGTCCCGGTCGGTCTCTTTCCCGAGTGGGTCCCCGACCCCGTGCTTGATCTCGGGACGACGATTTTCATCCTCGCGCTGGCCTATCTCGCGTCGCGCCTGCTGGTCACTCTGTTCGGCCGACGGATCGCCCAGCGGTTTCGACGCCCCAGCCTGACCCGCACGGTCATCCGAGGTATCCGCGCCGCCATCTTCGTCATCGCACTGCTGGCGATCATGCCGATCTACGGCTTGAAGCTGAGTGATATCACACTCTCAGTCGCAGTGTTCTCCGCCGTGGTCGGTGTCGTCCTCGCGCCGATCGTCGGCTCGATCATCAGCGGCGTCTTCCTGCTGGCAGACCAGCCCTACGAGATCGGTGACATGATCGAACTGTCCGAGTCGGGCACCCGTGGCTTCGTCGAGGACATCACGCTCCGATACACCAAGGTGTTCACCCTCGACAACACCTTCATCGTCATTCCCAACGGAACGATCCGCGAGCGAGACGTGATCAACTACTCGGCGGAGGACCCACGGACACGTCTCAGACTCGACGTACTGGTCACGTACGAAGGCGATCTTGCCGAGGCCCGTGCCCTGATCGAACGCGCTGCCCGGGAGGTCGACGTGGTAATCGAGGGTGGTCCCGACATTCGTGTCGGTTCGGCACGGTACCCGGCAGCACCCACCTGCTACATCGACACGTTCGCCGACCACGGCGTCAATCTCGCTCTCCGGTACTGGGTCAAGGAACCGTACAAACTGCTGGCGGCCCGGTCGAAGGTTCAGGAGAACGTCTGGGCGGCACTCGAAGACGCAGACGTAGAGATCGCGTACCCCCACTCGCATCTGCACTTCGACGAGACCAGCGGCGAACTGCAGGTGTCGATGGAGGCCCAACAGGCACCACAGTCACTGGATCACGAGCCAAACGACGGCGTGTAGCGGTTCGAGCGTCGAGCCTGTGGCTGATCGTCTCGGTCATACCGGAAAAGGTCGTGTTAGTCGATCGAGCCGTTCATTCTGCGGCGACGGTCTCACGGTGCGCTGGTGCATCTCCCGCGTAGGGCGTGACGACCTTGTAGAGGCCCCAGACGGCCAGGACGAGCAGGCCGAGCAGGATCACGCCGGTACGCAGCGTGGGGTCGATCAGCGGCGTGGCGACGATTTCGCCGGCGTCGTTGGTCAGCGCGGCCGGGCTGTAGGGTTTGCCCGCGACGATCTCGATCAGTCCCAGTACGACGGTGCCCAGTACGAACAGGGCGCCGCTCAGTCCCATGGCGATTCGGTCGACGGTGGTGGTGGTGGTGTCAGTCATTGTTGTTGCACCTCGTTAGCCGAGGATGTAGCGGAGTTTCGGGCGTTCCCGGACGAACTTGGTCTTCTCGATGATGGCGTCGAGACCGTAGTACCGGCCAGCGCCCAGCACGAGGACAGTCATGAACAACAGCAGACCCATGAAGTCCCCGTTGACCAGCCCGTGGCCGAAGCCGGCGTTGCCGATCCAGAACAGCACCATGAAGAACACGCCACCGAGGGCGGCGAGTCTCGTCAGTGCGCCCGCGATCAGGGCCAGCCCGATCAGCGTCTCGAACAGCGGCACGCCCGGCGCGATCAACCACGCCAGATTGTTGCCCATCCACACCGGGATGGGACCCAGCGCCGTCCCCGTCATCTGCTGCATGTACATCGGCCCGTACGTGAACGCCAGCCCGTCCTCGATCAGCTTCGTCACACCGGCGTGGAAGAACCACCAGCCGGTCACGACACGCAACAGCGCTATCCAGTACGCCGTCAGCGGTCGGTCTAACTCTAACTCGAAGTCGGTCGCCAGGGGGTTTGCTGCGGAAGTTGCCATAATCGTCACCTTACATGTGAGTCTTGGCACTGATACGTGGTATAAAGGGTGGGGTGTTCCCAGCGGCTGAGAACCCGCTATACTGGGGATGGCGAGGCGGACGCCCGTTCTCGAAACATGGCAATAGACCAATCACTTATCGCCCCGGTGGTCGTACATTCAGGCGACAATGGCAACCACAGGACTCGACTCACTCGGCATGCAGCGCATGGACAACTCCGAGATCGCGGGGTTTCTGGCGAGTCAGGGGGTCGGCATCCTCGGTCTGCCGACCGACGGTGCGCCGTACCTGCTCCCGATGTCGTTCGGCTTCGACGGCGACAACGCGCTGTACTTCACCTACGTGCTCGGCGAGGACAGTGCGAAGCGCCGGTACACCCGACGCGCCGACCGCGCGCGCTTTCTCGTCTACAGCGCCCCGTCGAAGTTCACCTGGGAGAGCGTGCAGTTGACGGGGGCGATAGAGCAGGTCCCGCCCGACGAGTGGGAGGACCTCACGGACGTGCTCGCGCGAGCGTGGCGGCCGGCGACCTTCGAGGAGGCTGCGATGACTGGCGACATCGAGGTCTATCGGTTCGATATCGAGGAGCGCGTCGGGTTCAAGCAGACTGGCCTCCCACCGGGGTTCAGCGAGCAGTAGGTCACTCCGCCGTGGCCTGCCCGACATCTGCCGGCGTCGTCGCCCCGACATCGCTCTCCGTCGAGTCCTCGGCCAGCAGCGAGCGGGTCGAGTTCCCGACCACGAGGAGACTGCTCGCGGTCATCGCCACCGCCGCGACGACGGGGTTCAGGAGACCGAGCAGCGCCGCCGGGACGGCGAGAGCGTTGTAACAGAACGCCCAGCCGAGGTTCTGGCGAATCCGCGACCGCGTCGCGGTCGTCACGTCGAACACGCGCGGGACGGTCCCGAGGTCGTCCGTCGTCACGATCGCGTCGGCGGCGTCGGCGGCGAGTTTCGTCCCGGATTCGAGCGCGATCCCCAGATCGGCGGTCCCGAGCGCTGGCGCGTCGTTGGTGCCGTCACCGACCATCGCGACCGTGCCACGGGACTGGAGGCGACGCACCACTTCGGCCTTGGCTTCCGGCGGAACTCCGGCGAACACCTCGTCGACGCTGTCGTTGTCACGGAGCGGTGCCGCAGCGGCCTCGCTGTCGCCCGTGATGACGACGATCTCGTGCTCTTGTGAGAGTTCCGCAACGACGGTCTCCCACCCGTCTCGAAGCCGGTCGCCGCCGACCAGTACGTCTCTGGCCGCCCCGTCCCAGCCGACGAGTGCGGGGACCGCCCCTCGCTCGCGTGCTCGGTCACAGTCCGCCCGGAGGTCCGTGGGCACGTCGAAGCCCTGCTCGTCGAATAGCTTGGGGCGGCCGACGAGGACCCGCTCCCCGTCGACGGTCGCACTGACGCCGCGTCCCGGATGGGTCTCGAACGCGTCGACCGTCGCAGCCGATGGTGGCGCAGCGTCGGTGATAGCGGCGGCAAGCGGGTGCTCGGCGAACTGCTCGACGGCGGCCGCGCGTCGAAGCGCCTCCTCCCCTGGCCGTTCGAGCAGCGACATCTCGCCCGTGGTCAGCGTCCCAGTCTTGTCGAAGGCGATGGTGTCCACGTCCGTCGCCGTCTCGAACACCGAACTGTCGGTGACGACGACACCCTCGTCGAGGGCGCGACGGACGCCTGCGGCCGTGGCGAGTGGTGTCGCCAGCCCCAGCGCGCAGGGACAGGAGACGACGAGGACGGCCAGCCCGGTCAGGAGCGCGGCCGTCGGTGTCGCACCCATCAGGAGGTGGCCCACGACCGCGAGCGCGGCCAGCCCGAGGACGAGCGGGACGAAGACGGCGGCGATGCGGTCGACGAGGCGCTGGACGCCGCCGCGCTCGCTCTGGACCGACCACAGCAGTTCCGTGAGTCGGTCGACCGTGCTTCGAGCGTCCTCGCCGACGACGAGCGTACAGCCGCCCTGAACGACCATCGTCCCGCCGAGCAGTTCGTCCCTCACAGTCTTGCCCACCGGGAGCGACTCGCCGGTGACCAGTGACTCGTCGACGGCGACGGTCCCTTCGGCGACGGTGCCATCGACCGGGACGCGCTCGCCCTCGCCGACGACGACTTCGTCGCCCGCTTCGAGGTCGTCGATCTCGACCGTCTCGGTCCCCTTGTCGGTTCGGCGACGGGCGCTGTCGGCGCGCTGGGTCGTCAGTCGGCTCAGCGTGTCGGTGGCCGCTCGCCGGACCCGATCCTCGTAGTAGTTGCCAAGCGTCACGGCCAGTACGATCACCGTTGCCACGTCGAAGTACACCTCGGTCCGGCCGAGGACGAGACCGAGGACGCTGTAGCCGAAGGCCGTCGTCGCCGCGATGGCGACGAGCAGGTCCATGTTTGGCCGGCCAGCCCGGAGGCTGACGAACGCGCCGCGCAGCAACGGCCAGCCCGTGTAGCCCAGCACGACGGCAGTCATCACGGCACCGTTCCATAGCAGGTAGTCCCCGGCTGGACCAGTCGGATCGACCAGTTGCAAGGACGGGTCGACGCCAAGATAGAACGGGTAGAGGAAGAGGACGTACCACAGCATCATCATCAAGCCGAAGAAGCCACCGACGAGGAGTCGGCCGGTCAGTTCGTCCTCGTGGTCGCGCTCGTCGTCGCGGCCGCTGGCCTCGTAGCCCGCGCCCGACAGTCGGTCCGGAAGGTCGTCGGCCGAGACGGTGTCGGGGTCGTAGGTGAGCTTCATCGCCCCAGTGGAGTAGCTCGCAGCCGCCGCCTCGACGCCGGGTACGTCCGTCGCACGGGCTTCGAGGAACGTCTCGCAGGTCGCACAGTGCATCCCGTCGACCGACAGGAAGGTCGTCTCGCCGTCGACATCTTCGGGGGCCGGGCCGGTCGCCACGTCCTCGGTGTCCTGTCGTGCCGGGTCGTCGAGGGTTCGGGCGACTTCCAGACAGCCACGACAGCAGAACGTCCCATCGACGGTCTCGTCGGTGATCGGTGCGTCGGCGGGCAGTCCACAGAGGGTACAATCACTCACATCCATGGCATCGGAAGCGGTGGTTTGGGGAGGTCGATTCCGAACGGGGCCAGCCCGTTCGCGAGCGGGACGAGCGCGAGCACGACGAAGACGACACCGAGCACTCGGTGGAGCGAGGACCGACGAGCGGGTGAGAGCGATCCGAACGCGGTGCCGTAGGCAAAGACTAGTGGGATGGTGCCCGCGCCGAGTGCCGCGAGCGACAGCCCGCCGGTCACGGGCGAGCCACTGGCGAAGGCATAGAGGAAGGCAGGATACAGCAGTGGACACGGCAGGAGTCCGTGCATCGCGCCGAGCGCGACCATGCCGGGACCGTCGACGAGGCGGTCGATCCGGGCGACCAGTGCCGAGGAGAGGCGCTGAAAGGCATCGCCGACGACTGGGAGCGATCCAGCGACAGAGACGGCACTGCCCCGCGTCAGGTAGCCCACGCCGACGACGGCGATGAACAGGCCGACACCGATCCCGACGACGCTGCGTACGAGCGTGCCCAGTCCCGCGAGACCGGCGACGCCGAACAGGACCGACCCGAGCGCACCCAGCGTCGCACCGATGACTGTGTAGCTCCCCGCGCGGCCGACGTTGAACAGTGCCTGCTGGCGAATCTGATGGCCGGAGACGGGACCGCCGTCGTCGAGCCGATCGGCGTAGGTCGTCACGAGCGGTCCGCACATACCGAGACAGTGGACACTCCCGAGTGCTCCGAGCCCCGCGAACGCGAGCAGTCCCGCCGTCTCGCCGGCGGTGATCGCCATCACGCGGTTCGGGACTGCGCCGGGCCAGTCATCATATAGAGCGTCCCAGCGATGATGACGACGCTGATCAGCGACAGTGCAACGATGGTCTTTCCGGTGCCCTGCAGGTAGTACGCGACTGGTGCGAGACCGAGCAGTGCCAGTAGCGTCAACGTTCGCGGACTCGACATCGACATAGGTGCTTGTTGTGATGAAGGGTATAAAAACCGATCCCCCGTTCCAGCGCCCTGAGAATACGGGGTACCCTTTTTTAACGATCGAAGCAGAGCACCCGGATATGCAGCATCGAGGCGGTAGTAAGGGAAACGTACTACCACGGTCGATTCGGGAGGGGTATCGATGGCCGTGAGACGACGCGAGTTCGTCCGCGGCGCGGCCGGGGTGGCCGCACTCGCGGCGGCCGGGAGCGCAACGGCACAGGAAGAACCGGACTACGGCGACTGGTTCGGGAACGTCGGCAACTTCGACGGCACCACCGTCGACCGCCGGGGTGAAGACACGGTCGAGATCACCGTCGGTGCCGAGGGCAACGGCGGTGCCTTCGCGTTTGGTCCGCCGGCCGTGATGGTCAATCCCGGGACGGAAGTCGTCTGGGTCTGGAACGGCGAGGGCGGCGTCCACAACGTCGTCTCGGAGGGCGACGGGCCACTCGATTCTGGCGACCCCGTGGATGCGGAAGGCACCGAGTACGCCCACACGTTCGAGGAGACTGGGACGTTCAAGTACTACTGTGTCCCCCACGAGTCCCTCGGGATGAAAGGCGCGGTCGTGGTTCGCGAAGGACAGCCAAGCGGCGGTGCGTCCGACAGTGGCGGGACGCCACAGGGACCACCGGCAAATCCCGACTACGGCGACTGGTTCAGTAACGTCGGTAACTTCGGCGGGACGACGGTCGACCGCACCGATCAGGACGCCGTCGAAATCGCCGTCGGCGCGCAAGGCAACGGTGGTGGCTTCGCCTTCGATCCGCCGGCGGTCAGGGTGACGCCGGGCACCGAGGTGACGTGGGTCTGGACCGGCGAGGGCGGGACCCACAACGTTGTCTCGGAGGGTGACGGGCCGCTCGATTCGGGCGACCCCGTGGATGCGGAAGGCACTGAGTACTCCTACACCTTCGAGGAGATGGGCGTGTACAACTACTACTGTGTCCCCCACGAGTCCCTCGGGATGAAAGGGGCCGTGGTCGTCGGCGGGCCGCTCGGTGGCGACGGCGGCGACGGGGGCGACGGTGGACAATCGAACGTCCCCGACGTGACCGTTCCCAACTGGACTGCCAGCATCTCGCTGTTGCTGTCCTTTTTCGTGCCGCTGCTCGCCGTCATCGCGCTCAAGCGGCGCTACCACACGACCCCTGAGACGGCGACCGGAGCGGTCGCAGACGGCGAACCTGTCCCCGTCACAGAGGCTGAGGAAACCGAAGCGGCGGTCGAGATCGGCCACGACGAGTACGATCCCTGGGGAACGGCGGCGCTCGTGGCGTTCTACTTCGTTCTGATCGCCCTGCTGTGGGTGTTCATGTACTTCGTCGAGTTCCTCGGCCGCGTCTCGGTGATCGGGTGATACGATGCAGGTTCATAACTTCGAAAAACTCTGGTTTGGGGCATCGCTGCTGTTGATCGTCGGCTTCATCGCCACAATCGCGTACGGGTCGGCCGGCATCGGGATCACGATGATCGACGACTCCGGTGGGACGATCAACGCACAGGCAGTACAGGCCGGCGACACCGGAACCCAGTTCGACGATCCGGGCGTCGTCAAACAGAACGAGAGCCACTACACCGTCTACATCGTGGCCCAGCAGTTCCAGTTCGTCCCCGGCAGTGGTGACAATCCGGTCCGTGTGCCCGCCGACGCGACGGTCACGTTCAAAGTGACCAGCGCGGACGTGATGCACGGCTTCTCCATCGTCGAGACGAACATCAACACGATGGTGATTCCGGGGCAGGTCTCGGAGGTCTCGGCCCGGTTCGACGAGCCCGGAACGTACGGAATCGTCTGTCACGAGTACTGTGGCGCGGGCCACCACACGATGGGTGGCTCGGTCGAAGTCGTGCCACAGAGTGAGTACAACGAGACGGAGGTGACCCAGTAATGGTGTTTGTCGACGACTATCCAAAGACTGCAAAGCTGATCAGAAGCGAGTTCATCGTCGCGTTCGTCGCGCTCGGCATCGGTGCGCTGTTCGGTATCATTCAGGCGCTCCACCGAACGGGACTGTTCCGCGACGTGGTGAGTTCGGCCGACTACTACACGATCCTGACGGGCCACGGCGTCCTGCTGGTGCTGGTCTTTACGACCTTCTTCATCGCAGGGCTGTTCACGTGGGGCGTCGCGACGAGCCTCGAACGAGAGTTACCCCAGCGACTGAGCTGGACTGCCTTCTGGCTGATGCTCGTCGGGACGGTGCTCGCTGCCGTCGCCGTCCTCGGTGGCATCTTCGGCTCCCCGAGCGTACTGGGCCACGACCTCTCGGCGGACGTACTCTTCACGTTCTACGCGCCGATGAAAGCCCACCCGGCGTTCTATCTGGGTGCGGCACTGCTCATCGTCGGCTCTTGGGTCGCAGGTGGCGCCTACTTCAAGTCGCTGTGGGCGTGGCGCAAGGACAACCCCGACGAGCGCATCCCCCTGAAGACGTTCATGGTCGTGACGACGATGCTGATGTGGTACGTCAGTACCATCGGCGTCGCCGTCGCGGTGCTGGTCTTCCTCCTGCCGTGGTCGATCGGTCTCGTAGAGCAGATCGACCCGCTACTGACGCGGACGCTGTTCTGGTACTTCGGCCACCCGGTCGTGTACTTCTGGCTGATGCCAGCCTATCTCGTCTGGTACACCATCCTGCCGAAACTGGCGGGTGGGCGACTGTTCAGTGATCCGCTTGCACGTGCCGTCTTCGTCCTCTTCCTCCTGCTGTCGACGCCGGTCGGGTTCCACCACCAGTACACCGATCCCGGCATCCCAGAGGGCTTCAAATTCATCGCGATGACGAACACGATGTTCTTACTCTTACCGTCGCTGTTGACGGCCTTTACCGTCGTCGCATCGATGGAACACGGTGCGCGACAGCGCGGCGGGAAAGGGTATCTCAGCTGGCTCCGAAATCTGCCGTGGGGCAATCCCGCCTTCTCTGGCTGTGCACTGGCCGGCCTGATGTTCGCCGCCGGTGGGTTCTCCGGCATGATCAACGCCGGGATGAACATCAACTACCTCGTTCACAACACGCTGTGGGTGCCTGGGCACTTCCACCTCACCGTCGGGACGGCCTTTGCCCTGACGGCGATGGCGGTCAGCTACTGGCTGGTCCCACAGCTCACGGGCAAACCGCTGCGCCAGAAAGCGATCGCGACGATCCAGCCGTACGTCTGGTTCGTCGGGATGGCGCTGATGTCCAACGCGATGCACCGCGCCGGTCTCGCCGGCATCCCGCGCCGGACCGCCGAGCCGACCTACGACGAGTTCGCCTTCGAGGGCGTCGCCGGGACGGTCGGCGAGATGCGCCTCCAGATCGCCATCGGCGGGCTGTTGCTGTTCGTCGGTGCCGCGCTGTTCCTGCTCGTCATGGCAGACACGTGGATCGCACAGCGTGGCGGCACGCTGTCTGTCAACAGCAACTTCCCAGATCCGCTGTCCGGCCCCGAGCACAGCCCGCGCATCCTCGACAACTACAAGCTCTGGACGGCCATCGCGCTCGTGTTGATCGTGATCGCGTACGGCCCGCCACTGGCCTCGATGGCGGCTGATGGCCTGTTCGGACCCGGTAGCCCACCGATCCCGGTGTAGGCGTCGATGATCGACGATATCGACGATCCGACTGGCAAACGCTGGATCAAGCTCCTCGTCGCCGCCGGGATCGGCATCCCGATCCTGATCGAGGTGGCGACGTTCGGAAGTATGCTCACCCACTCGGTCGGGCCGGCGACGAGTGGGGCGCCCGCGACGGCCACCGACGCACCTGCGGGTGCGGTAAGCGGTGACGCCATCCTCCCGGAGACGGAGCAGGCAGAACTGATCGAGGCGGCGAGCGTCGTCGCGGACGACGACGGCTGGCAGTTCCGTCTGACGGTCGCCGTCGAGAACACCGGCAACGAGAGCTACGTGCTTTCGCTGGGACCGCTCACGACGCGGGCCGGACGGACTGTCACAGGCAGTGTCACCACGGGCCAGATCGATCCCGGGGAGCGACGGGCCGTCTCCGGGACGTGGGTGATGCCCAAAGGCCAGCGACCCGACGAGATCGAGGCGACGCTCGGGCGCGACGGCTCGACGCACACGGTCGAACTCGGAGACATTCCAGTCTCCTCTTGAGTACCGTCGATCTCACGAACGATTTTCACACGACTCCGACCTTCGTCTCGCTGACGGCCTTCGAACGGGCTACCAATCTGTTTTCAGATCCTGAGAACTGGGGGCAGTTTAACTATGTGTGGTGGAGTGGTCACAGGCAGACATGCTCTCCGACCCGGTCGCCTGGTACAAACGACAGATCCGTCGCTCGCTGGCGCTCGTGGGCGTCGACGAATCGATCGAACGGAAAATCCTCGCCGCCGTCGCGATCCAGTTCGGTGTCTCCCTGACTCTCGCCGCCGTCTCCCTGACCCTGACAGGAGTCGCACAGCTGGCGCTGACGGTCGCGCTGCTTCTGGGTGCCATCGTCGTCTTCGCCAACACGGTCTTCATCACGCGAGAAGACTTCGTCGAGCCGATTACGATGCTCGCCGACCGGGCCGACCGGATCGCGGACGGTGAGGTCGATGTCACGATCCCCCCAGCAGACCAGCCAGACGAGATCGGAGCACTCGTCGCGTCGTTCGACGACATGCACGGCTACTTCGACACGGTGTCGCGACAGGCCGACGCGCTCGCAGCCCACGACTTCGACGCCGATGCGCTCGACGAGGAGGTCCCCGGGACCGTCGGTGAGTCACTCGACCGCATGGCGAGCAGTCTCGAAACCTACACCGACGAACTCCAGCAGATGACGACGCGGCTCGAAGCGCGGTCCCAGCACCTGCAGGAACTCGTCGAGACGTTCGGTGCCGCCGCCGAACAGGCGCAGGACGGCGATCTGACCGCGACGATCGACGAGGACGCGGTCGCGGGCGACGCGCTCGACAGCGACGACGATCTGTTCGAACGCGTCGTCACGAACTACAACGACCTGATCCAGACGCTGGCCGGGACGGTCGGCGACGTCACGACCTTCGCCGACTCGGTCGCGACGGCCAGCGACCGAGTCGACGGGGCGATGACGGAGATCGATACGGCGAGCGACGAAATCGCGCAGTCGGTACAGGAAATTTCGACCGGCGCGAACAGGCAGACCGAGCGACACGAGGACGTCGCCCACGAGATGAGCACCCTCTCTGCGACCGTCGAGGAGATCGCTGCGACCGCCGACGACGCCGCCCACACAGCACGTGAAGCGGCCGAACGTGGGCGTAACGGTCGGGACGACGCGACGGCGGCGCTCGCGGAACTCGACGATCTCGAATCCCAGATCGACCAGATCGCCACCGCAGTCGAGGGACTCGGCGACCGGATCGAGGCCGTCGAGGAGATCGTCGACATGATCACCGATATCGCAGAGCAGACGAACATGCTGGCGCTGAACGCCTCCATCGAGGCGGCGCGGGCGGACGGCGTCGGTGACGGGTTCGCCGTGGTCGCCGACGAGGTCAAAGCACTCGCCGAGGAGACCCACGACTCCGCGGAGGACATCTCCGATCTGATCGAGACGGTCCGCGCAGAGACCGACGAGACCGTCAACGCAGTCCGGGAGATGGACGCCCAGTTCACCGAATCGACCGACACCATCGCCGCGGCACTCCGGGACTTCGAGGACCTCGTGACCGTCGTCGACGAGGTCGACGACTCGATGCAAGAAATCTCGAATGCGACGGGCGAGCAAGCCGAGACGACCCAGCAAGTCGTGGAGATGGTCGACGACCTGACCGCGATCAGCGAACAGACTCGCGACGAGGCAGAACGCGTCGCGGCCGCCGCCCAGCAACAGAGTTCGTCGATCGACGATGTCGCGACCGACGTGAAAGAACTGGATCGCCAGACCCGCGCACTCAGCGAGATGCTCGAAACCTTCGAGGTCGAGCACCACCGGCCCGAGACGGTCGCCGACGAAACCGTCGCGGTTGCCGACGGCGGGTCTCGGGACTAACGCTGCGAGTCCGTGATGTGAGGCCAGGTCCACGTGCGAGTCGACACCGCCGGCCCGTCCTGTCGGTCCCGTTCTCGTCCGTTGAATTTGAGGACAAAGGCTTATCAACCGGTTTGGCTTTCGTGCGAGCATGAGCGAGTACCGAGAGATGTTCGGTCAGGGCGGTCTCAATCAGCAGGTCGACGTGACTGCACTCCTCGACGAGATCGGCCTCGACGAAGCGGCCATCGACTGGCGCAAAGAGTACATCGACTTCGACGAGGCGGACGCGGAACGGCTGGCTGCGCTCCGTGACCTCTTCGAAGCCAACGCCGAGGAGATCGGTGACCGATTCTACGACAATCTTCTCCAGTACGACGAGACGGTCGAAGTGATCGAACGGTCGCCAAAGGCAGTCGATGCCCTCAAGCAAACGCAGCAGGCCTATCTGGTGACGCTGGCCGACGGGGAGTACGATCAGGACTACTTCCGTGAGCGGGCACGCATCGGCAAGCTTCACGATATGCTCGACATGCCGATGCACCAGTACATCGGCCAGTACGGCGTCTACTACGACCTCCTCCTTCCGTTGCTGACCGACCGACTGGAGGAACGGATCGCCGACCGACTCTCCAGTGAACTCTCCGGCGAGCAGTCAGCAGCCCCGAGTACCGACGGTGTCGAACGGATCGTCTCGGAGGAACTCGACGAGTATCAGGCCGACCTCTCCTCTGTGTTGCGGATCATCAACCTCGATATGCAGGTGGTCGCCGACACTTACATTCATTCGTACAGTCAGCGCCTCTCCGCGGCGGTCGATCGACACGAGCGACTGGCCGAAGAGGTCGAGGAGGATCTCGAACGGCCGATGGACGAACTGCGCCGATCTGCCGAGAACGTCGCGGAAAGTTCCCAGCAGATCTCTAGCCTGACAGACGAGCAATCGGAGCGCATCCAGACGATCACGTCGGAAGTGTCCAGCCTCAGTGCGACCGTCGAGGAGGTCGCAGCCAGTGCTACGCAGGTCGAGGACAACACCGAGACGGCCAAATCCTTGGCCGACGAGGGCCAGACGGTCGCAGATCAGGCGCGTGACGCGATGGACGAAGTAGGTGGGGCAGTCGACGAGGTGGCCGACGACGTCGACGACCTGCAGGACCGCGTGGGAGAGATCGACGAAGTCGTCGAAGTGATCAACGACATCGCCGAACAGACGAACATCCTCGCGCTCAACGCCTCCATCGAGGCCGCTCGCGCCGGCGAGGCCGGTTCCGGCTTCGCAGTCGTCGCAGACGAAGTGAAAGCGCTCGCCGGCGAATCTCAGGAGCAAGCACAGGAGATCGAAGCGCTGGTCGCCGATATTCAGAACGACACCGACGACACCGTCGAGAGCCTCGAAGCGACGACAGACCAGATCGAGCGTGGCGTCGAGCGCGTCGAGGAAGCGACGACGCTGCTCGACGAGATCGCAGCAGCCGTGACGGAGACGGTCAGCGGCATCAGAGAGGTCGCCGCTGCGACCGACGATCAGGCGACGAGCACCGAGGCCGTCGCGAGCATGCTCGACGAACTGGTGGCACAGGCAGAGACCGTCGCCGCGGAGGCCGAACAGATCGCCGCTGCGAACGAACAACAGGCGGCGACAGTCGAGGACATCTCACAGACGATCGATCGGCTCTCGACCTGATTCAGACGGATCAGGCCAGTTCTGCGGTGACGATCTCACAATCGAGTTCGTCCCGCAGGAACCGCTCGATGTCAGTGTCGTCGGTCAGGCGCTGGATCATCGAGCGCCAGCGACTGGCCTGTTTTTTCCCGATCACGACGATGTCGGCGTCGAGACCGACGATCTCTTCGAGGATCGTCTCCTCGACCAGCAAGCCCGACGTGACGGCGTACCGCGTCCGGGGTAATCGACCGTATTCGGACTCGACAGCGTCCCGAAGTTCGGCACGGGTGATCCGGTGGCTGTTCTGATAGAGGTTGACGTGAAGGACCGTCAGGTCGGCGTCGTGTTCGTCTGCTGTATGGATCGCCGTCTCCAGCGTCGCCTTCGAGTGCTCCGTCAGCGGGTACCTGACTGGAACCACGACGAGGGTCATTTCGCTAGCGTTGTCGTGTCTCCGGTACAAGCGTTGTGCTCTCGACCGGGGTCTGCCGGTATCGATCACGGACGTGCCTCGTCCGGCGAGGACAACGGCTATGGGAATCGCGGTGTCACGTCAGTGTATGGAACGACGTGATGGTCCCGAGAGTCGGGCGTTGTTCGTGAACCACGAGGAAGCAGAGATCGGCTCGAAAGGGCCGTTTTACGTGGTTTACTCTGACGAAGCGGCGACGACGCGCTGGGGATACTTCTGTTCGAACTGCGAGACGTTCGACAACGCAATGGACGCGATGGGTCGCGTACAGTGTAACGAGTGCAGCAACGTTCGCAAGCCCGACGAGTGGGACGCGGCACACGAGTAGGACTGCCGAGACGGATATCGTCGTCGGCAATCGCCGATTCGTCCAACACCGGAACGAGCAGCTCTGTACAGTCGCTTCCCACGAGCGACGGCACTGCTGATTCTAGTCACCGATCCATAATGTGCAAATGCTTAAGGAGTGTGGCGTGGTATCGACTGTCAGATGGGGGCCGTTACCACATCCCTGGCCGAGCATGCCTCGTCGATTTTCGCAGACCTCGGGTACTCAGTGTCGCGTACAGGCAGTGAACTCCGCGCCGAACGCAAGTGGCGGGTCGTCCACGTCACGTGTTCGGAACCGTCCTCGATTCCGACAGACGGACAGCATCGCTGTTTCGTCACACCGAGCGGCGACGCGAGCACCACGTATCGTCGTGTGGCGATGGCCGATCCGGAGTACGATTGGGCAGTGATCGGTGTCGACGACGACGGCGACTACGACGTGTATCGGCCGTCGTCCTGACGGTCGCGTCGTCGCATCCATCGGTCGTATCCGTTGCTCAGAGCTGGATTTCGATACCGTGAGCAGTGATAGCACCTGCGCGAGACACTTATCACCGTTCGCACCGAACGACGGACATGTTCGTCGGTCACGGAGTCTTGGCGTTCGCGCTCGTCGGAGCCGTCGCGACACGGCTCGGTGTCGACCGACCGCGAGCGCTCCGATTGGCGCTGATCGCGGCGCTGTTTGCGACACTGCCCGACGTGGACATCCTCTATGGGCCGTTCGGCCTGCTCGGTGGCGTCTCGGGCGTACTCGACGCCGCAGGTGCGTTCTGGTCGACCGGGAACGTCGTACACCGCGGCCCGACACACTCGCTGGTGTTCGGTTCGCTCACTGCGGTCGCGGCCACACTGTGGCACACCCGCTCTCGCGGCCCGGCGGTGCTTGCTGTCGCGGTACTCGCCGGTCTCGTCGGGGTCGCCGGGGCGGTCGGTGGTTCCGTCGCCGCTGCCGTCGTGCTCGTGTTCGCCGTGGGTGCGCTCGTGATCTCTCGTCTGGCCGATCGGTTCGGCCTCTCGTCACCGGCAGTGCTCGCGACGGCGCTGTTAGGACTCCTGAGCCACCCGTTCGGGGACCTCGTCACCGGTGAGCCGCCGATGTTGCTCTCCCCGTTCGACGTGACGGTCGTCGCCGAGCGAGTCACGCTCGCCGGCGATCCGACCTTACACTTGCTGGGGGCCTTCGCGATCGAACTGACGATCCTCTGGCTGGGACTGGCCGTCTACACGCGGCTCACCGAGCGGACGGTACGACGCCAGATCAGCCCCACGGCTGGCGTCGGTGTCGCCTATGCCGGCGCTGCGCTGGTGTTGCCGGCCCCGACGCTCGACACGTCGTATCATTTCGTCTTTACCGTCCTCGCGGTCGGCGGTGTCGGCGTGACCCAGCGTGAACTACTGGCGCGAGAACTGCGCGCCGTCGACTGGCTGCGTGCTGTCACGACCGGGCTGGCAGCCATCACGCTCGCGGCGGCCGCGTTCGCCGTCGTCTACATTGCCGTGTAACGCCGCTCGGACGACACTGTTTCAACAGCGGGACCCGTGGCCCAGAACATGAGTAGCGATCTGGGACGGCTGCTCCGACACCGACGATCGAACGCGGTCTTTTCGTGGATGCTGATCGCGCTCCTCGTCGTCGCTGTCGGAACGAGTATCTGGCGGGATCTGCTGTGGTGGGCGGCCTTCGCACTGACGGTGATCGTCCTTGCACTGTTGCCGCCGCTGGTGCTTCGGAACTGGCAAGCAACGTTACCGTGGGAAGTGACCGGGCTGGCTGCCCTACCAGTCCTCGGTCGTTCGTTCGCGACGGTCCCGGTGACCGGGCAAGTCGCGACCTACCTCTCTGTGGCGGCCATCGCACTCGTCGTCGCCGTCGAACTCCACCTCTTTACCGACGTGCGAATGACCGACGGATTCGCGATTGGATTCGTCGTCGTCACGACGGTCGCGACGGCCGGCATCTGGGCCGTCGTACGTTGGTCGGCCGATATCCTCCTCGGGACGACGTTGCTCCTCGTCGAGGGAGTCCCCGAAGCGGAGATCGAGCACGCACTGATGGTCGAGTTCGTGGCCTCGACGGTCGCCGGTGTCGGAGGGGGTCTCGTCTTCGCGTACTACGTCCGCCGGCAGATCAGTCCCGCCGACCGACTGCCTCTGGAGGTGCTCGAATGAGAGTCCGCGACCTGATCGGTATCGACCGGACTGCCCAGCGCCGACTCACGCGACTCATGGAACTCTCGCTTGTCGGCATGCTGTTCATCGGTCTCGAACGAGGGTCGATCGGGATCATCGTCAACACCGGCGTCGCGCTGGTAGTCGCACAGCTGCCGGCCGTGCTCGAACGTGACTACGGGCTTCCCCTCGACACCGGGCTGACGCTGTGGATCACCGGCGCGGTGTGGCTCCACGCGCTGGGCACGGTCGGCCTTCCGGGTGCGGAATTGAGCTTCTACAAGTCGATCCCGTGGTGGGACCACGTCACCCACACCCTCTCGTCGTCTATCGTCGCCGCAGTGGGCTACACGACCGTCCGCGCGCTGGATCGCCACTCCGATGGCATCCACATCCCGCCGCGATTCATGTTCGTCTTTATCCTCCTGTTCGTCGTCGCCTTCGGCGTGTTCTGGGAGGTCATCGAGTTCGCACTCAGCGAAGTCGCGGCGATGCTTGGCACTGAGACCGTTCTCACACAGTACGGACTCGGCGACACGATGCTCGACCTCGTGTTCGACACGATCGGTGCCGTCGTCGTCGCCGTCTGGGGGACCGCTCACCTCACGAACGTCGTCGGCGCGTTCACCGATTGGCTCGAAACCCGCACGGCGTAGTGCTGTCGTATCCTGACTAATCCACAACCCTCAAGTCGGTACCACACCCGCCACCTGTTAGATCAGACCCTCGATTCACTGTCCTCACGAGCCATGTACTACGATCTTCGCGTCGACGTGCAGTCGACATTATACTTCACTGGCAGCGTCCTCAGATACATTTCCGTGCCACTCGCGGTCCCGGTCGTCGTCGCGCTCCTGTACGGAGAGTCCCCGCTGCCCTTCCTCGTCGGGATCGCCGTCACGCTCGGCGTCGGCTCGCTCCTGGAGTTCGTCACCGAGGAGGACGAACTGGGCCACCGCGAGGGGTTCTTGCTGGTCGCGTTGACGTGGCTGCTCGTCCCCGTCCTCGGGACCGTCCCCTACCTCGTTGCCGGGCAGGGACAGCTCGGCGAGCCGGTGAACGCGCTGTTCGAGTCGATGTCGGGCTTTACCACGACCGGCGCGACGATCATGGGACAGATCGACGTAGGGGTCCACGGCCACGCGATGATGCTGTGGCGACAGCTCACCCAGTGGCTCGGCGGCATGGGGATCGTCGTCCTGATGGTCGCAATCTTGCCCGAACTCTCCGTCGGTGGCGCACAGCTGGTCCGCGAGGAAGCGCCGGGGATCGACATCGACAAGCTGACGCCGCGAATCCGCGGGACTGCAGCGGCGCTGTGGAAGATCTACGCCGTCTTCACGCTGCTCGCGGCGGCGGTGTACTACGTACTGGGCGTGGCCGGATTCGCGCCCGAGATGACGCTGTATCACGCTGTGGCCCACGCATTGACGACGATGCCGACGGGCGGGTTCTCGCCGATGGCCCGCAGCGCAGAGGCGTTTTCCCCCGCGATCCAGTGGGCGATGATGGTGTTCATGCTCGTGGCCGGGACCAACTTCGCGCTGTTCTGGTACGCGGTCAAAGGGGAACCGAAGCGACTCTTCGGCAACGCCGAGTTCCGCTGGTACCTGCTGGCGACGCTGGTGGTCGGTGGCTTTCTCGCCGCGCTCCTGTTCGTGGGCACCGGACTCGCGCGCGTCCCGGCCGAGGTCCTGACCATCCCCGGGTCGCTCGAACGGTCGCTTCGGCAGGCACTGTTTCAGGCCATCGCCATCGTGACCACGACGGGCTACGCCAGCATGGACTTCAACACGTGGAGCGACCTCGCCAAGATCACGCTCCTGTTCGCGATGTTCCTCGGTGGCTCGGCCGGCTCTGCCGCCGGGTCGATCAAGATCATCCGCTGGTACGTCGTCTCGAAGTCGATGGGCCGGGAACTGTTCACCACGATCCACCCCGAAGCGATTCGCCCCATCAGGATCGGCAAGCGCGCCGCCGAGGAGGAAACGATTCGTGGCATCTTCGTGTTCGTGCTCGTCTTCCTCGCCATCTTCGTCGTCTCGACGATCCTGCTCTACCTCGATGCCGTCCGCGTCGGCGTCGAGATGTCGGCACTCGAAGCGGCCAGTATGACCATCGCGACGCTTGGCAACGTCGGACCGGGCTTCGGTCCCGTCGGCCCGATGAACAGCTACGATCCATTCTCGTCGCTCTCGAAACTGTACATGGTCTTCTTGATGTGGATCGGCCGCCTCGAAATCCTCTCCGTGCTGGTCGTCCTGACGCCGTCGTACTGGCGGAGCTAACCGACTGCCGGCGGCCGGAGTTTTATCAACGGTGCGTGTGAACGTAGCGCATGGTCTTCAAGAAGATCACACTGATCGGCACCAGTTCCGAGAGCTTCGACGACGCAGTCGACGACGCCGTCGGGCGCGCCGAGGAGACGCTCGACAATCTCAAATGGGCCGAAGTGCAGGAGATGGGCGTCGAAATCGCGAGCGTCGAGGGACGAGAGTATCAGGCGGAGGTCGAGGTCGCCTTCGAACTCGAAGGCTGATACGACTGCGTTCGGGTCACGATCCCGGACGATCTGTGTGGCTGTGCCACACCAATTCTGGGTTCGCTTCACGCACCGTACCAGCCGAGGTTCGGCGACCACATGAGCCGACACTCGCCACACCGGGAGACCGACCGCCCGGCGTCGGTCTCGTCACGATCCGGCCGCAGGGTCGTGCCACAGCGCGGACACGGGCCGACGATGGACTCTCGGGACTGCTCGTCGGTGACTGCGTCGGTGTCGGTCGAGCGCGGGAACTGCTGTTCTGTCATGGTAGGTAGACGAACAGAGAAGGCTCCCCTACGTAAAATTCACTAACAGCACTCCCGAGAAATATATACCGTCAGGTGCGGAACGACTCGCCACAGCCACACTCGCTCTCGACGTTAGGATTGCGGACGTGGAACCCCTCGCCCTGCAGGCCACCCTCGAAGTCGAGCACGGAGCCGTCGATATACTGCAGGCTCGATTGATCGATGAACACCCGCAGCCCGTGGTGTTCGAACACCTCGTCGTCCGATTCCGGTTCGTACTCGAAGCGCATCCCGTAAGAGAGTCCTGCACAGCCACCTTGCTGGACGAACAGCCGAAGCCCGGACTCGTCGATGTCCATCTCTTCGCCCTCCATCAGATCGATCGCTTCCGCTGCCGCGTCCTCTGTGACATCGATGCCCGAACCCCCGGGGTCTTGCTCGACGGTACTGCTCATACACGTACTGTCGCCCGGGATCGTGTTAACCCTGACGCCGATTTCGTCGAACAGTGACGGCTCGTGCCAGCGGCCCTCCTGTGCGAAGCTCCCGCCAGCGAGTGTCTCGACAGCGAAAAGACGACAGTCGGCCGTCTCAGTCCTCGTCGAGTCGCTTGCGGACGCTCTCGGCGTGGGCTTCGAGTCCTTCGGCTTCGGCCAGCGTCGTGATCGTCTCGCCGATGTCGCCGAGTGACTCCGCGGAGAGACGCTGGACCGTCGTCGAGCGGAGGAACGAATCGACCGAGAGACCGCCGGTGACGCGGGCGTGACCGCCCGTGGGCAGGACGTGGTTCGGCCCGCTGGCGTAGTCGCCGGCGGCGACCGGGCTGTACGGACCGAGGAACGCCGAGCCGGCAGAGGGGATGCGATCGAGGATCGCCTCGTCGTCGTCGGCGACGATCGAGAGGTGTTCTGCGGCGTACTCCTCGGCGAACAGGACGGCCTCGCTCATCGACCGGGCGAGGAAGACCCCAGAGGCGTCGTTGTCGAGTGCCCCGCGGATCACGTCCTCGCGCTCGCGCTCCGCTGCCTGCTCCGCGACGGCGTCGGTGATCGATTCGGCGAGATCCTCGTCGTCGGTGACGGCGACGACCGAAGCGTTCTCGTCGTGTTCGGCCTGTGCGACGAGGTCTGCGGCGACCAGTTCCGGGTCGGCAGTGTCGTCGGCGACGACCATGATCTCGGATGGGCCAGCGAGGAAGTCGATCGCCACGTCGCCCCGGACGATGGCCTTCGCAGCGGTCACCCAGCGGTTACCCGGGCCGACGACCTTGTCGACGGCGTCGACTGATTCAGTGCCGTAGGCCAGCGCGGCGATGGCCTGTGCGCCCCCGACCTGATACACCACGTCGGCACCGGCGATGTGGATCGCGGCGAGCGTGACGGGGTTGATCTGGTCGGCCGGCGGTGTCGCGACCGCGACGTGCTCGACGCCGGCGACCTTTGCGGGGACGACGCCCATCAGCGCGCTCGACGGGTAGGCGGCGGTCCCGCCGGGCACGTACACCCCTGCGCTCTCGATGGGACGATAGCGCTGCCCCAGTTCGCGGCCGTCGAAGTCCTCGCGCCAGTCGTCGGGCACCTGCGCTTCGTGGAAGGCCCGGACGTTCCCGGCGGCGTCCTCGATTGCTGATCGTGTCTCGTCGTCGATCTCGTCGGCCGCACGCTCGGCGGCGTCAGTGATATCGACGTTCCCGACAGTCACGCCGTCGAACTCCTCGGCGAACTCCCGGACAGCCACGTCACCCTCCTCGCGGACGCGGTCGACGATCTCGCTCACGTCGTCTCGGACTGCCTCGACACCGGCGTCGCGCTGGAAGATGGCCCGGCGCTCGTCCGGTCCAAGGTCCCCGACACGTCGTACGTTCATACGCCTCCATTGGCGTGCTCGGAAAAACGGTTTGTCATCCGGGCCGGCCGATCACACGATCAGGGGTACACGCGCACCGAGAGGTGCAGGGTCGAGACGGTGAGTGCTGCGACCATCACGAACGCCGCCAGCACGAGACTCAGCGGACTTAGCCCGCCCCACGTCAGGATCAGCCACGCGGTCGTGACGGCGCTGACGACGACGAGTGCGTAGACGACGGCCCAGACACCGAGCGAGCGGGGCAGGTCGGCGAGCACGTCGACGAGTCCAGTCGAGTCCGGGTTCGTCCGCTGGCCCGGCCTGTAGTAGGCAGTCGCGGTCCCGGAGACTCCTGTCGAGGACCCCTGTCTGGACCGCTCTGCGGTCGCCGCTGGACTCGTGGCCTGCCCGGTGGTCGTCGTGTGGTTCCTCGTCCGGGTTTCGGTGCCCGTCGCGGAGCGTCCACCGTCGGTGGCACTCACTCGACCGGTCCCGGACCGCCCCGTTCGGTGCGCGTCGGACGCTTCGCTCGTCGTGGGTACCGTCCAGCCCGGACAGTCGTCACACTGCCGGAGGTACGCGGCGTGGCCGAGTCGGTCGTAGCGCCTGCGCTCGGCGTCGTCAGTGAGGACGGTTCGGGCAGTGTTCAGGCGTTTGAACACCGCTGTCGCGTCGGGGCTGTCACTGACATCCGGATGCTCCGACTTCGCTCGCTCGCGATAGGCACGGACGATCGTCTGCTCGTCGGCGTCTCGGGCGACCCCGAGCACGCCGTAGAACGTTGCTTCCATTCACACCCAACGGGACGTAACTGTTCGTTTCTCCGTAATAAATCGATCGCTGGTGTCGGCGCTCGATACGTGCCGGCTAGTCGTCGGCCCCGATCGGGAGGCCGTGGCGCTGTGCGGCGGATTCGAGAATCTCCGTGGCGCGTTCCTCGCTGACATCGTCGAGGAGACAGTCGATGAAGCCGTCGAGCAACGTCGGTCGGATTCGCAGGTCGACGAACTCGACGCGACCGCCCGCGACGACGACGTCGACGTCCCACTCGCCGGCATCGGGTTCGGTCATTCGAACGTCGGTCCAGTCGTCCGTGCTCTCTGTCGGTTCGGTGAACACGTCGTCAGGCATACACACACCAGAGGGGCGCGGACTGTATAACCTCTCTGGCGACACTGAGCGACGACGCCCGCGGGGACGGCCTCGGACCTGCCACAGCGTCGGCGCTACTCGTAGGTGTGCGTGTAGCCGCCGTCGAACAGGAGATCGCCGCCGTTGAGGTGTTTCGCGTGCGTCGAGAACCCAAAGACGAACAGGTTCGCCACGTCGGCCGGCGTCATCATCTCCTTGGTTCGGGCCTGTCCCAGCATCACGTCCTCGACCACTGCCTGCGTCGAGATTCCGCGTTCGGCGGCCGTATCCTCGATCTGATCGACCATCAGCGGCGTGAGCACGTAGCCGACACTGACCGAGAAGCTACGCAGCGACCCGTCGCCTTCGGCCGCGATCGCTCTGGTCAGGCCCGTGAGACCGTGTTTCGCGACGATGTAGGCTGGCTTGTCCCGCGTCGCGTAGTGGCCGTGGACCGAGGACATGTTCGCGATCGCGCCGACGCCGTCGTCGGTCGCCCGGATGTGTGGGATCGCAGCCTGTGCCATCTTGAACGGCGCGCGGACCATCACGTCGGTGAGCAGGTCGTACTTCGCCATCGGGAACTCGGCGATGCTGGCGATGTGTTGCATCCCGGCGATGTTCGCGACGAATCGCACGTCGCCCTTTTCGGCGGCCGCCGCGACCACCGCTTCGACCGCTGTGTCGTCGGTCAGGTCCGTCTCGACGCCCTCGAAGGTTCCCGGCAGGTCCATCCCGCCGGCGATCGACGCCGTTTCGTCCAGCCCATCTTCGTCGATGTCGGCCCCCACGACGGTCAGGCCGTTCGCGACGAGTGCAACGGCCGTCGCACGTCCGATGCCGGAGCCCGCACCGGTGACGATCCCGACGTTGTCGGTCGAAAAGTACGGATCAGAGAGGACGAGCAAGTCCTCACGCTTGATCTCGGGGGCGGTCAGGTCGAACTCGGAGTCGGCCATCGTATTTCACTCAGTCGACAGCACGGACGGCACCACAGTAATCCTTGGCACGAATCGGGCCGGACGGTCGTCCCCACTGGGGACACGTACGAAGAGCCGTCGGGGCCGGATCACGTCCGCGATGGTCGACGACGCCGAGAGCAGCGCGCCGACGAGCGCGAGTGTGCGTCACTTCGTCGTGACGACCGAGACCATCGAACAGGTCTACCGGGGACGCTCGGATAAGTCGTTCGCGCTCGCCCGCACTGTCGGAGCCATCGACAATCAATGCACATCCCACCGCACGACAGCAGTGCGATGGGTGTATCAATTGGTACGAGAGCGATCGAACCGCCATACCACGCCGAAAAAACGGGCGTGATCCGTTCAGCCCTGCACTTCGATCTGCTTGCCGGTCACCGTCGCGCCCGTCTCGACCGGCAATCGCACTTCGAGGATGCCGTTGTGGTACTCGGCGGTGATCTCCTCCTCCTCGACGTCTTTCGGGAACCGGAACCGCCGGTGATAGGTCCGGCGCTGACCGCGATCGTCGTCCTCGTGTTCACCGGCGATGTTGAGGACGCCGGCGTCCCACGACACGTCGATCTCCGCAGGATCGAAGCCCGGCATCTCGACGCTCAGTACGAACTCCTCGTCTTCCTCGTACAGTTCGTAGTCGGTACCACCGGTTTCGAACAGTCGACTCGGGAAGTCGAGGCTCTGTATCCAGGAACTGGTCGGACCTGTCGAGAGTGCCATCGCTGGTCACCTCGATACAGTCGAAAATATGTCGGCGGTTCGTAATAAATGTCACGTCAGACAACTATATTGCCGATTCCTGACCTGCTCCGACGGGGGTCACGAGACACAACCGCGATAAGTGGGCAGACCGTACGCGCGAACGCATGCCCACGACACTCTCCGTCGAAGGAATGTCCTGTGAGCACTGTGAGGAAACCGTCGAAAACGCGCTTCGCGACGTGAGTGGTGTCACCGACGCCACGGCGGACAGTGACGAGGCGTCCGCACACGTCGAGGGCGACGCAGACGTGGCGGCACTCGTCACTGCCGTCGAAGACGCCGGCTACTCGGCCGGCACGTAACGGGTCGACCGACGACCGTCTCGTCCTGTCGGCTGTCCATCTGTGAACGATTTCGCCACCTCGGGTGACGGATCTCTCGAAACAGTTCCAGCCACCGGTATCAGCGCAGCGGGAAGCTTCGCCCGCTCCACTGTTCGATCCGTAGCTCGAACGGCGTGACCGAGTCAGCATCACTCCAGACGATCGGATTGGGTGCAGACTGGCCTCGCTTTGCCAGTGCCGCGAAGGCCGTCTCGACTGCTTCGTACGTGGTCTCGACCAGTTTGCCCTGCAGGACGACACTTTGCCATCGCTCGCCCGGCTCGGTCTCCTCGAACACCGTGAAACCGACGTGTGGGTCCCGCGACAGTGCCCGATGCTTCTCGCCGTCCGATTCTCCTTCGAGGTGGAGAGCGAAGACATCGGCGTCGGGATCGTACCCGTACGCGACCGGGATCGGATACGGGTACTGTCCGGCGGCCCGAACAGCGAGGACGCCGATCCCGTTTGCCGCGAGGACCGCTTCGATCTCCTCGTCTGTCAATCGACGCATCGGTATCTCGTACGTGGGCGCGGTCCCTGTTGTGATTGGTCTCCGTTTTCAGCCAGCGGGAACTGGTGGGGGTACTTTTGCTGTTCGTGTCAGGAGCCACCAGTATGCAACTGGAGTCGGACGACGCGTTCGCCGAGTGGGACCCAGAGCGCTACAGCACCCAGATCGAGCGCTTCGACGAACAGCACAAGCGACTCTTTGGCCTGTTGAACGATCTGCACGCGGCGATGGACGAGGGCCACTCACAGGACGAAATCGGTCACATTCTGCGGGAACTCGAACGCTACACCGAGTATCACTTCGGCGACGAGGAGGAGTTCATGCAAGACTGTGGCTACGCGATAGACTGTGCCGACTGTTTCTACAACCACCGGGAGATGCACGAGGAGTTCGCATCGAAAGTCAGCGAGTTCCGGGAGCGCCACGAGAACGGCGAGTACATCACGATGGAGGTGCTGACGTTCGTGCGCGACTGGCTGGACTCCCACATCGCCGCCGGCGACGAGGACCAGCGCTACAGTGAGTACTACCGCGAGACAGTCGACGATGCGTACGAGTACACACCCGGCACACTCCGCCAGCGTCGGGCGACGGAGACGACGCCAGCCCCGGACGAGGAGCACGCGACGACAGTCACCATCGAGGCGGACGTGCTCGACGGTGGGGAGCCAGCGAGCGAGTCTGGTTCGGTGGCCGCGTGGTTCGAGGAAGTCGCGACCACGCACGCGGACCGCACTGCGACGATCGAACACGGTACCGACGAGCGGACGGAGCGGACCTTCGAGGAGTTGTACGAGCAGGCAGCGGCAGTCGCCAGCGGACTGCTCGAAACGCACCTCACGCCCGGCGACCGCCTCGCGCTGGCGATCGAGTCCGACGGCGAACACCTCCTGTTCGATCTCGCCTGTCACCTCGCCGGACTCGTCTCCGTCCCGCTGTACCCCGACTTCGACACCGAGCAGGTCGAGCAGATCGTCGCCGACGCAGCGGTCGACGGGTTCGCCTCTCGCGAGGACCCACCGGCGGCCGTCGAGCGAGCAGTCGACGTGATCGTCGACATCGACCCGCTGCCGGCGTCGACACAGCGTTCGCTTCCGGGTCTCGAAACGGCAAGCGACGCGGTCGCGACCATCGTCTACGACGCACAGAGCGGGACCGACCCACGAGGCGTCGAACTCACGCACCAGAATCTCCGTGCCGCAGTCGCCGGACTGGCCGACACGCTCCCGCTGTCCGCTGGCTCGACGGGTACCTGTCTCCTCCCGCCGGCACACGTCTCCCAGCGTGTCACAGCGTATTACTTCTGGGACGCTGGCGCGGCGGTCGCCTACACCGATCGAAACGACGCTCTCGCGGCGATTCGTGACCTGCACCCCGACGTGCTCGTCGGTGTGCCGAAACTGTACCAGCGCATCTACGGAACGCTACAGGACCGGATCGGCTCGCTCGGGTGGGCAAAGCGCAAAGTCGCCGGAAACGTGACGGGGTACGGGCGTGCCGTGATCGACGGCGACGGGACGCCACTGAAGTACGCGGCGTCGGATCGACTCGTCTACCGACCGTTGCGGGAGGCCTTCGGACTCGACGACCTCACCTACGCGCTGTCGTGTGGCAGTCGCCTCGACGATCACCTGCAGGAATTTTTCCACGGACTCTCCGTCCCCCTGTGTGAACTGTACGGTGCCCCGGAGACGGCCGGCGTCGCCGCTGTCAACGGTCCCGACGCGTTCGAACGCAACAGCCTCGGACGACCGATACCCGGCGTACGGGTCGCGCTTTCGACCGACGATGCGGTCCTGATCGGCGGCGCGACGGTCACCGACGGCTACTGCGCCGACGACCGGGCGACGGACCGGGCGCTTCACGACGGATGGTTCCTGACAGACGATGTCGGCTCCGTCGACGACCGCGGTGTCCTTCGGCTGACGGAGTGAGCCATCGCTCACCGACACGTCGTCGCTGCTCGGTCGAGCGACCGTCTTCCATTCGCCGCTGGCGCGTGCTGTGCGAACACGGATGGCCTGGCGGCGCTGTCGCTGGACGTTGAGAATGTCGCCCGAAACACTAACGATCGGTGTCATCCGGGGCGGTGTGCCCTGTCGACCGGGAAACCCTCGTGTCGGGCGGGCGGCGCTACGGGCCGCCAGTTGCGCGAGCGGCGTCAACCGCGAGTGCGCGTGGCCGTCAGGCCACGAATTGCCGAGGCGGCGTCAACCGCCGAGGCGGACTGCAACTGTCACGTGCCCGGGTTCGCCGCGCTGTCATCGTCCCGGAGGCCGGGCCTCGGGCGGGGACAAAAGGCACGTACCGGCTCTAGCCGCCCAGGGCTGTAAGGCGTTGCGATCCGACTGCTGCCCCGGCCCGCTCAGAGGACGTATTCGGCTTCACGAAGCTGTACGTAGCCGCCGTTGCGGTACTGATACTTGAGCCACTTGTACTGGCCGACCGTCGAGATGCCGAGTGTGCCGGCCGCAAGCGCCTGTCGCCACTGCGAGCCGTCGACCGACTGCATCTTCGAGACGGTCGCGAACACCTCGTCCCACTCGGAGGGGCCGAGGTCTTCGACGAGGTCGGCGAAGGCGACGTTCCGTCGAACTTCGGTCCCGATGGCCGACTGCCACGCATCGTTGTACTGGTCGAGCGCCCCGGTCGCAGCGAGTCGTCCCGCGATGGTGCCAGTTCGGACCGCGACGTGGTCGCCGCCTTCGTGGAAGGCCGAGGTCGCACCCATCGCCCCGCCGACGACGGCGACGTTCGCGCCGGTGGGCGACTCGATCGGTCGCGTCGAGGAGATGGGGTAGGTCTCCGTGCCGCCGGTCTTGCCCCGATCTTCGACCAGCGGGAAGTCCTCGATGTCGTAGTCGGGGAACTCCCGTTCGAGCAGGCGCTCGACGTAGGTCCGCCCCTGTGGAATCTGGTCGTCGTCCTCGCGCAGGAGTGCCCACTCGCTGGCGTCGTAGTCGTCGATGTCCAGCCCGATGGGCATCGTCAGCCCGATCCGTGCGACGTTGTTGTCGTTCGGGAAGATCCACGGATAGGCAGTGTGGCCCGGCATCACGCCCCACCAGAACTGAATCTTGTTCTCGGGGAACAGCTCTTCGGGCATCCGGCGGTGTTCCTGATAGGCGATGTGATTGGCCTCGGTCGACGGCAGTCGGTCGGACAGCGACTCCCCCTCTGGGAGGAACTGACCGAGCACCCGGCCGGTGATCGTCCGCTGTGGCCCGTCCGCGAGGACGAGCGCGTCGGCGACGAGTGATTCGCCCCCGGCGAGTGCGAGAGTGTGTTCGGGGCCGGCGGTCAGATCCGTCTCGACACCCGTGACGCTGGTGCCGATCCGATACTCCGCACCGGCGTCCTCGGCCCGGTCGCGGAGCCAATCGTCGAACCGCGCTCGCTGAAAGGTAAAACCGAAGCCGGGATAGCTCGATTCGATGCCCGTTTCCTCGATGAGGACCGACTCGTTCGGGCCGAGAAACTCCGCGCCGTCGAGGTCGGCGAGTTTCACGTCTTCGGGAAACTCGTCGGGTTCGAACCCGGCCACTTCCATCCAGTAGTCGAGAAAGCCGGCAGCGTCCGTCGAATCTGGCCCGAGGCGGTCCCGGTCGGCTCTGGGGACCCCCTTCTCCAGCACGACGGCCTCGGCACCGTGCTCGGCCGCCGCCCGTGCTGCGGACGTGCCAGCCGGGCCACCACCGACGATAGCGACGTCTACGCGCTCCATACGCCTCCCGTGTCCGGAGGGGGCTTAAATTCCGTGTTCGCCGACGGCTACGTGATTCGCTGGGCTTCCGAGGACTCCGCCTCCTCGCCGACTGCGGCGAGGATCGCCTGTCGCCAGTCGCCGTCGAACTGTTCGAGCATCTCGTTCAGCGCGATACGCTTCGCTTCGCGCTCTGCGAGCAGATCGTTGTACTCCTCGTTGCCGTTGAGTTCGTCGGGGCGCTTGCGAAGTTCCAGTGTCGCCTTTCGTGCCGTCATCGAGAAGTACTCGCGCAGCATCCGCTGGCAGACGCCCCGGGAGATCATCGTCTCGACAGTGTTCAGGACTGCGTCCTGTGAGACGGGCTTGGTGAGATACTCGTCGACGGGGAGATCGAGGATATCGAAGTCGGGTTCGACCCCGGAGACCATCACGACGAAGCAGTCCTGTCCACTCTCGCGAACGCGGCGTGCGACCGTCTCACCGTCCATTCGCGGCATCTCTCTATCGAGGAGCATCACGTCTGCCGCCCCCACCTGTTCGATCGCCGCCTTCCCATCGGCAGCCGTCAGCACCTCGTACTCGTCTTCGAGCCAGATCGAGTGGAGATCCCGACAGGCGGGATCGTCGTCGACGACGAGTACTGTGTCCCAGTCACCACTCATTGTATTCGAACGGTAACACTCATCCCTCTTTAATTGTGGCTTCATTACAGATCGTTCAAACCGTTCATCGCCCCACAGGCTGCTTCGAAGTCGATTTTTCGATCTAGCGGGACAGAAACGAACAGTCCAGAGACCACCGTTCTCAGTCGTGAACAGTGGTTCTGGGCAATCGAGCGCCGTCCATCGTGAGAGGACACTAACTGGAATCAGGTGCCGTTCGACCGCACTGTTTTAGGCGACCGGTCGGAAGACTGGTGCATATGAACGAGCGAAAGCGGAGGGAGCGACGGTGACTGAGATTGCCATCCTGCGACAGAAAGCCCACGGTATTTCGGCCCATCAGTACGCCGGGGCGGTGCGTGAGCGACTCCCCGACGCGACTGTCAGAGTCGCGACGACACCGGCCGAGGAACGGGACGCCGTCGAGACGGCGACAGTGGTCTCGGCCGGGCCGTTCGACCACGAACTACTGGACCACGCAGACGACATCGAGCTGTTCGCGAGTGTTTACGCTGGCTACGATCACCTCCCGTTGGACGAATTCGCCGACCGCGAGATTACGCTCACGACCGCCTCGGGCGTCCACGGACCGAACATCGCAGAGCACGTCATCGGTGCGTTCCTCGCCTTTGCCCGCCGATTCTTCGAGGCGCGCCGTCGCCAGAACGAGCGCCAGTGGCGCGCGCTCCAGTCCGGTGAACTGAACGGCTCGACGGTCGCCGTCGTCGGTCTGGGTGCCATCGGGACGACAATCGTCGATCGACTCTCCGGGTTCAACGTCGACACTGTGGGCGTCCGCTACACGCCCGAGAAGGGCGGACCGACCGACGAAGTGTACGGCTTCGATGAAATCCACGACGCCGTCGTCGACGCCGAGTACGTCGCAGTCGCCTGCCCGCTGACCGACGCGACCGAGGGCCTGTTCGACGAGCAGGTGTTTCGGACGATGCGACCCGACGCCGTCCTCGTGAACGTCGCCCGTGGTCCCGTCGTCGACACCGACGCCCTCACCAGAGCGATCCGTGCCAACCACATCCGGGCCGCACAGCTAGACGTGACCGATCCAGAACCGCTGCCCGAGGACCATCCGCTGTGGGGCTTCGACAACGTCTTCATCACGCCGCATGCCTCCGGGCACACGCCCGAGTACTACGAACGGACCGCCGAAATTCTCGCGGAAAACGTCCGCCGTGCCGACGAAACGGGCGAGTGGGACGGCCTGGTGAATCAGGTCGACTTGGACTGACCGATCACGCTGCTGTCGAACTTTTAAACGATCAGTATAGAGTGAGGTTTCCCAGAGAGCGCCGGGTATGCTATTCAGCTAAACACTCTCTCGGAACCGATGCGAGGGGTATTTGCCCAAGAGAGCGGGAGATATGCCAATGACAGAAACGTTCGCAGACAGGACCCTCGCCGACCACCGGCGTGTTTTCGAGAAGATATGGTGGCAAAACCCCGAACGACAGAACGCAACCTCCTCGTCTTGGTGGTTCTTTCTCCTGTTTCCGGATGGTGAGGAGGGATACGGTCCAAGACAACTCATGTTCTCGATTGCTGCCTGTGTGGGGGACGAGTGTCGTATCAACGACCTTCCGGCAACAGCGATGGACTCGGATCGTCCCGTCGCCGACGGTGTGGACAGATTCAATGCGACAACAGTGGGATGGACCGGAGACGACGAAGTGGTTCATGACCATGTCGTCAGGCAATCAGCTGAAGCGGTTCTCTCTCGTCCGAACCAGCGTATAGAGGCATGGACAGAACTCGAGGACGGCACCAGACGCGGGAGCGAAATAGCTTCACTTTCAGACCGCTCTCTCGGACTGAAAGCTCACGTCATCGGCGATGACGCCGAGGCGGAGTTCGAGGCGTGGGGTGACCTCGACTCGAAGATGACGTCCCCACACCACGCATTAGATATCGACACACCGCTGGGTGGCGCCGAGGTCGTTGCCTGGCGCCAGATGGAATTCGAAGGAGAGTTTGACCTGCCTGACGGACCCGAAACGCTGTCAGGGTCCTGTTACTTCCAGCGCGTGTGTTTTGACATGCCGCTGTTACCCTGGAAGTGGATATGGGCGATCTTTCCGGACGGAACCTCGTTTTCGGTGTTGGTTCCGTTTATCGGGCCACAGCTGTTCCGGCGAGGCTACAAATTCTTCTCCTCGAACAGGCTGGAACGGCTGACGATTCCTCTCAGGCAGTCCGGGTTCTGGAACTGGGGCTCGAAAGATGGGCATGTCGAGTTCGACAGGATTACTGTCGAACCACTGCTGGGTACTGGCGAACAGCCTGATTTCGATGTTCGCGTCGAGAACGATGAGGGCGATTACGTGCGGTTTATCGCCCGAACCTATGGCCGTGCGCGAAACTGGCTCGACCGCGCGAGATTCGGTGGACGGCTTGCATCTCATTGGAGTTACAACGAGTTCATGTTCCGAGTGACTGGACTAGCGGGTAGCGTGGGCGGCACAGTGGTTGATGACGAATCGATGGGCGCCGGGTTCGGAACGTTAGAATACAGTACCGGACTGGGGCTGTGAGCTACGTGAAACAGAGTGGGCTCATTGAATTGCCAGTTCAGGTCGATCAAGACGCATTTCTACGGACAGTCGCTCCGTCCCGGAACACAGTGGACAACCACCGAAGACCATCAGCGAATGCAGTCATTCCCCAGCCATTGTCGCCCGGTAGCCCGCCCGTCCTTCGGCGACGAAGTACCACGCCACGACGCCAAGGATCATCGCCGTCAGTATAGACCGGATCGGAACTGGACCGACGGACGCCGTGCCGGCGAGGAACGCGAGCGGGACCAACGCGAACAGCGACGCCAGCAACAGCAGAAATCGCCTCCGGGCGGTCAGCGGCACGCCCTCTGCGTCACCACGCAACAGGAAATAGATGTGTGTCCCGCCGAATATCAGGCCGTAGAAGATCACACCGCCGACGACCATCACCCACCGAGGTGGGTCGGCGACGAGCATCTGAACAGCGATTAGTGTGACCATCGCAACGGTCGCAACGACGACTTGAACGCTCGTCTCGCGGGAAACCATTATCTTGCCGACGGCGACTGTGGATAAAATTGTGGCGGTGCGGTACGTTTCGGGCTGTCGGGCGGTGCTACAGATAGCCGTGCTCGGCGAGCAGTTCGCCGTTCAGGACGCTCGCGCCCGCTGCGCCGCGCATCGTGTTGTGGGCGAGACAGTTGAACTGGACGCCGTCGGTCGTCTCGCGGAAGCCGCCGACGCCGACGCCCATACCGTTCTCGATGTTCCGGTCGAGGCGGGGCTGCGGGCGGTCTGGCTCGTCGAAGACCGTGATTAGCTGGTCGGGCGAGGACGGCAGGTCGATGCCCGTCACGTCGGCCATCGCCGCCTCGGCGTCGTCGACAGTGATCTCCTCGGCGGTGTCGGCCCAGACGTTTTCGAGGTGGCCGTCGAGCGTCGCGATGCGGTTACAGGAGGCGGCCACGTCCATCTCGTTGAGCGTAATCTCCGCGCCGTCGAAGGAACCGAGTAGCTTGCGGGACTCGGTTTCCATCTTCTGTTCCTCGCCGCCGATGTGGGGGATGGCGTTGTCGATGATCTCCATCGAGGTGACGCCGTCGTAGCCCGCACCGGAGACGGCCTGCAGCGTCGAGACGCGCACGTCCGTCAGGTCGAAGGCGTCGTCGAGCGCCGCAAGCGGCGGCACCATCGTGATCGTCGAGCAGTTCGGGTTCTTCAGGAGCGCGCCGTCCCAGCCACGCTCGTCGCGCTGGACTTCGAGCACGTCGAGGTGGTCGGCATTGACTTCGGGGATGATCAGCGGCACGTCCTCGTCCATCCGACCGTTCGAGGAGTTCGAGGAGACGACGTAGCCCGCCTCACAGAAGTCGGGTTCGACCTCTGCACCGACGCTAGAGGGCAGCGACGAGAAGATCAGGTCCACGTCGTCGGGCACGTCCTCGGGCGTCGTCGCGCCGACCTCGATCTCGGCCACGTCGTCCGGGATCGGCATGTCGATGCGCCACTTGGCGGCCTCGCGGTACGTTTTGCCCGCGCTTGACTCGCTTGCGGTCAGTGCTGCGATCTCGAATTCGGAGTGGGGGTGGAGCAGTTGGATGAGTCGCTGTCCGACCGCACCAGTGGCCCCCAGGACACCTACGCGTACAGTCATCGGTTGACAAACTGCGGTGGCCCATGAAAACAGTTTGGATCGACAGTGGCTGTCCCGCGGTCGATCAGTCGTCTGCCGGCGCGGCGGCACCGCTCGCACTCGACGCTCCCGACAGCGTCGACTCGTTGGCCGCGACCCAGCGCAACAGGAGGAACGAGAAGACGTACTTCGCGAGCACGTCCAGTGCGGAGTAGCCCCAGGAGGTGACGCCGACCGACTGGACGAGCGCCAGTCCCTCGATGCCGACGGCCCAGATGATCGGGTAGCCGAGCCAGAGGACGACCGTCAGCAGGCGCAGCGTGTCGAATATCTCGTCGGTCCCGGCCGCCGTCGCGGCCGCCGGCCACTCCGTCAGCAGAGCGTAGAGCACGACCAGGAAGAAGGCGCAACTGACGACGTAGAAGGCCCACCGGAACAGGACCGACGACGTGACCAGAGCGGCGGCCAGTCCCGTCACGCACATCGCGATGTCGGCCGCGATCACGGTGAACAGACTGCCGCGGTCGACATCGGCCAGCAGGCCGAGCGCCAGGAGGATCATCGGCGTCGAGAGTGCCCACGTGAGATAGCGTCCCCACTGGCTCATCACTTCCTCACCCGCGAGGGGATGGCCGGCGGGCATCTCGATGAACCCGACGGTCAGGCCCGACGCGAGACCGAGATAGCTCGACAGCGAGACTAGGGGGATCAGCAGTGTCGCCGCCCAGATCAGCTTCGCCCGTGGGCTGGTGACGTTGCGCCCCATGTAGACGAACACCAGGATCGACAGCCCGGCCAGTGCGATGTTGGCCCACAGCGACGAACTCAACAGCACGTCGGCCCGAATCTGTTCGAACGCATCCGCTTGCGTGGCCTGTAGCAGTACATCCGCCGCCGCAGTCGCAGTGCCTGAAGACATCGACTTAAACGAACGGCCAGGACACGTAAATATGTCGTAGCAAACTAGTATTCCCCGACAGACCTGTGTCCCTCGCTCAATCGGCGACCGCGCCTGCATCGAGGTCTTCGAGCGCCCACGTGAGGATACGGGCCTCGACTACGTCGCGCTCCTCGACGTGGTCGTCCTCGCCGTAGGTCTCGATGGTCTCGGCCGCCGCCGCGAGCATGCGTTGCTCACGCGGGCGCTGGTCCGGCTCTTCGCGGACGTCGTTGAGCAGCGCTTCGAAGTCCTCAAGCAGGTCGAAGGAGGCGTAGGCGACGTTACACCGCGAGAGCGGACTCATCCCGGTCTCCATGACGAGATCACGGACGACCGCCCAGTCGCTCTCACAGAAGTAGATCGTGACGGTGCTCTCGATGTCACGCCACGCGATGGGGTCACCGTGTTTCATCAACTGGACGACCCGCGGGGGCAGGTCCAGCCGGGTATGAGTCTCCTCACTGCCACACAGACAGCACGGCTGCACCGTGGTCCCGGTGTACATAGATAGCCGTTGGGCCTGACGGAATTGAATCCGTCGCAGGCGGCAGGCCCCGGACCGAGATGGAACGTTTTAATCACGGGCGTGGGGTAGCGGAGGTATGGACACCGCCGATCGCCTCGAACTGGCGACACGCCACACGCTCGAAGTCATCAAAGAGGAGGAACTGGAAGCGCTGTTCGACGAGGGGACACCCTCGGCGTACATCGGCTACGCGCCCACCGGCGAGATGCACATCGGCCACTACACGACGATGCGAAAGCTCGCCGACTTCATCGAGGCCGGCATCGACGTGACCGTCCTGATCGCGGATCTGCACGCCCACCTCGACGACGAGAAGAGTCCGTTCGATCTGCTCGACGCCCGTTCGGAGTACTATCAGGAGGCCATCGAGGGGATGATCGAGGCCGCCGGCGCTGACCCCGACGAGATCACCTTCACCCGCGGCATGGACTTCCAGCTCGACGAGGAGTACACACTGGAGATGTACCGGATGGCCGCTGAGACGACGCTTGCGCGCGCTCAACGAGCCGGCAGTCAGGTCGTCCGCGAGTCCGAGAGTCCGAACCTCGGTGGGCTGATCTACCCGCTCATGCAGGCTCTGGACGTGAAAGCGCTCGACGCCGACATCGCCTATGGCGGGGACGATCAGCGGGGCATCTACATGCTCGCCCGCGAGGTCCTGCCAGACCACGGCGGGGATGCACCGGTCTGTCTCTTCGCCCCGCTGCTCTCCGGTCTCTCGGGTGGCGAGATGAGTGCCTCCGACGCGTCCTCGAAGGTGAACTTAAACGACAGCCACGACGCGGTCGTCGAGAAGATCGAAGACGCCTACTGTCCGATGGGCGAGCGCGAGGACAACGGCGTGCTTGAGTACCTCGAATACCTCGTGTTCCCGGTCCTCTCTGAGCGCGACGAGACCTTCGTCGTCGAACGCCCCGAGGAGTACGGCGGCGACCTCGTGTACGACGACTTCGACGCGCTGGAAGCGGACTTCCTCAGCGAGGACCTCCACCCCGCAGACCTCAAGCCCGCCGCCGGGGAGTACATCTCGGAGGTTATCGCGCCGATCCGCAAGCGCCTCAACGCGAACCCCGAACTGCTCGCACAGGCGTACCCCGAGAAGTACGGGGACGCGTAACGTATCGTCAGGGGGTACCTGTCCACAGCATGGGGTCGTCGGGCCTGCCCTCGACTGATTCGTCTGTCAACCTCGTTTCGACGTACGCGTTCGTCCGGTCGTCGGTCGATTGGACCGACTCGGTCAACCACGGATCGACCGTCGCCGGGCCGACGTAACCGCCCTGTCTGTCGCGCTTCTGTAGGTCTCTTGCCGCTCTGTTCGACGACACTTCGATCGGCCCAGTCATATCGCCCCACCAGTTCTCGCTCGCCGCGAGTGATACGTCAGTCTCGTTTTGTAACCCCAGTATCGTCCTGAAACCGTTCTCGGTGACGGTCAGCCCGTCGGGCTGTCCACGTACCAGCACGCCGGTGCCGACGTAGCTCGACGCCGAAATGTCGGCGAGGATATTAGACTGGAACCGTACGGCTGTCGTCCGACCGCCAGAGTGAAATCCCCAGGCGTACGGGCGCGGTTCCTCTCGCTCGTTGGCCGCCCTGAGATCGAAGATGTCGTTGCGGCGAACGTCGACACGGGCGGCGTCAGCGACGACCGCGATTCCCCGGCAGGCGTAGTCGCTCCGTAGCCGACGGACGACGTTGGCAGCCACGTCGGCGTCGGTCAGCGGCGGGTCCGCTGTGGTGGACTCGTCGTCCGATTCCTCGTCGTCTTCGCCGGTGTCCGGCGCTGCGTCGAGCGTGATCCCATCAGACACTGGGTAGGCCGTCTCCTCCGGGAGTGTGCTCCGAACGTTCTCGACGACGTTTCCCACGACCGAGAGCGAGGACTGTGGCGTCGCGACGGTGATGCCGGTGGCACCCGGGGCGCCGTACGGGCCGACCTCGGTGACGTGGTTCTGCAGGAGGCTGACACCCGATAGCGACCCGTCGACCGCGATACCGAGTCGTCCATCCGGGTGTGAGACGCGGAATCCACGGAGTGTGACGCCGTCGGCCTCGACACTGACGGCCGGACTGCCAGCGGCCCAGCCGCCGCGGACCGCTGCCCCGCCGAGTTCACGCGAGCGAAGCGTCACGCCGGGTTCGTCGACGACGACAGTGCCCTCGTACTGCCCCGGGAAGACATCCACGAGGCCGCCGGCGCTTACGTCGTCGACCGCAGCGTTGATCGAAGCGTACTCTCCGGCGCTGCCGGGGGCGACGGTCACGTCACCGGCGTGCTGTCCCGCCACACGACTGGCACTGATCGTCAGCGCCGTGAGACCGGTGACACCACTCGCCAGAAACCGACGCCGCGTCGTCGTGGAGACACCGCTTGTCGACTCGCTGGGCTGGTGTCCCGGGTCGCGTTGGTTCATGCACCCGTACGAAATGGCGACAAAAGTGAAAAGAATGATTTGCTTACCGACATCAGCTGGGATGCGAAGGAGTCGCTTATCGGCCCCCGAGACTGGAGTTGCGTAGTTTCGGACCGTACTGAACGGTGGCGCTCGACGGCGTCCTGTGCCGGTACGTCATCGTTATGTGTCACGTCGAGCGCACCTGCCGGGGACGGACCGAAGCCGCTTTTCGGGACGAACGCACACACTTCGACATGTCGGACGAGCCGTCGCGGGCAGCCGTCCGCGCGACGTACGAACGAATCGGCAGCCACTTCTCGAAGACCCGGCGGTACGCCTGGCCCGAGGTCGAGGCGTTCGTCGACGAGTACGCCGACGGCCAGTGCGCTGTCGACATCGGCTGTGGAAACGGCCGCCACAGCGAACTGCTGGCCGACGCTGTCGACCGCGTCGTCGGTCTCGATGCCAGCCGAGAGCTTCTCGACGCGGCCAGCGAGCGACTCGGCGAGGTCGAACACGTCGACTTCGTGCAAGGTGATGCCGCGTCGCTCCCCTTCGCCGACGGTGTCGTCGACGTGGGGGTCTACGTCGCAACACTCCATCACCTCCCCACAGCGGCCGCGCGACGGGCCAGCCTCGACGAACTGGCCCGCGTCCTCGCCCCTGACGGACACGCACTCGTCAGCGTCTGGTCGACCGCCCACGACCGCTTCGAGGAACCCGCCGACGCCGAAACTGGCTTCGACACGACCGTCGACTGGACGCTACCCGGCGGCCGGACCGTTCCGCGCTTCTATCACATCTACGCACCCGCCGAGTTCGAGCGTGCGGTGGCCGCGACCGATCTCACGCTCGACTCACTCGAACTGTCCAGTGGCAACTGCTACGCCATCGTGCGTTCCGAAGGGAAACGCCCTTAATACACCCCGCGTTAGTGGCGGGTGAGCGGCGCCGGAACGCACCGTGGAGACGTTCCGGTGTCGCCGTTCGCCATCTGGCGAGCGAACACGTGTCGAGGCCCGACGCCTCGACGTGCGCGGCGGTATAGAGACGGACAGCGTCCGTCGATGTTCGCCGCGAACGAACTGCGCGGCGGTGGTGAGCAGTTCCAGCGGAACTGCGAGGCACGCCGCAGGCGAAGCATGCGGCGGTGGTGAGCAACTCGATGAGTTGCGATCCGCGTCGCGAACGAAGTGAGCGGCGGTGGTCTAGTGGTAGGACCTGAGCCTTCCAAGCTCATGGCCCGGGTTCAAATCCCGGTCGCCGCATTACTCGACGCGAACATACTCGTGAGCGTCGAGTATTCGAACGGAGAGATTTGAACCCTACGAGTCGCAGTGCGCGCAGCGAACGAAGTGAGCGAGCACAACCGTCTGGATCCGGTTCAAATCCCGGTCGCCGCATTACTCGACGCGAACATACTCGTGAGCGTCGAGTATTCGAACGGAGAGATTTGAATCACGGAAATCCGAGCGAAGCGAGGATTTGCATCGAGTTCAAACATCGCGGGACCTGCGGTCCCGCGTGGATCGCGAACCCACGGGGTTCGCTCACTCCCGGTCGCCGCATAGCGAGGATCGAGCGAATGCGGGATTCTCGGAGATACGAACGGCGAGTGAAGCAAGCCGTGAGTGCATTGCTGCGAGGAACGGACGTGACGAGCGACCACTTCGTTCACGGTCTGGACGACTGGAGGCGTACTCCAGTCGACCGCACGCGGTCGTACTGTCGGGGCCATCGCTCTGAGCGACCGTCACTGCTCGACGGTGACCCACTGGTCCGATACGATCGTCGCGTCGGGATTCTCTGCGACCGAGAGGCACAGGCCGTCGGCCGTCTCGATCCCGATCACGTCTGGCGAATTGATCCCGGACAGTTCACGGCCCGGATACGTGAGTGGATACGCCCGATCGGGGAATCGGTCGTGGTCCAGTGTCTCCGTCGGATCTGTCAACTCCGCTGTCGACTCCGTAGGCTCGGTCTCCGTTCGGTCCGGTCGAAGTCGCCGACAGTATCGTGTCACCATCGCCCGTAACCGACTCAGCAGCGTCGATTCGCCCGTATCTGGCGGCTCGTCGGTACTCGAAGACGTACCGGCGGTGCTCGAAGAGAGGCTTCCCATGCCCAAGTGTTGGATATGCAATCATAAATTCATACACTGGATACAGGTGGTAGGATGGGCGTGATACCAGAATAAGCTCGATTCGAGGGGATCGAAATCAGCAGTTACACGGGCCGTTATAGTTCGATCCGCTCGACGAGCTGGTCGTCGTCTTCGCGGATGTTCAGCGCGACGATCCGCACGTGTGATTCGAGCCCAGAGTTGCGGAGCTTCGCTTTCAGAAGATTGTCGACCTGATACACACCGGCGGCGTTGGACATCTCGATTTCGACGAGGACGGGCTTATCGTCTCCCGGCTGGAGAAGGACGCGCTTAATCGCCTGACTGGACACCGTATTGATGCCGCGTCCGCCGTGGTGGTAGGGAATACGCGAGCGTCCACTCTCCATGTCCAGCGCATCCGCAACGCGCACGACGCCGGCCTCCAGCGTCAGTGGGTCTTCCTCGGTGTGGTGACAGAGGATCGCGTGCAGAATTTCGCCTTTCATCCGTACCGCGCTTTCGATGTCGTAGAAATCGAGCAAGAAGTCGTCCAGCAGGTCCGCAGCCAGCGGGATCGAATAGTAGGGGTGCTCGTCTCGGTGGACGACGTGGCCGATGTCGTGCAGCGTCGCCGCCAGCGCGACGATCACCGCTTCGTCGGCCTCTTCGAGTCCCTGATCGGCTGCGCCGTTGAACGCGACACCGCCCTGCTTGAGCAGGTCGTACAGGCAGAGTGCGCGATTGCGAACGATCGCGATGTGTTTGGCACCGTGGTCGTTGTACCGCTTTCGCGTGACCGGATTGACGTTCTGGGCCTGCAGGTACGCCTGAATCTCGGTGTCCGATTCGACGGCCTCTAGCACGGCGTTGACCCGTTCGTCGGGAAACGCGTGGTCCTCTTCGGGGTCGTAATGTCGACCGTTACCGCCGACTGACTCGCCTTCGCTCATACATCGAACGTTTTTCAGCGAGCGAGAAAAAGTCTCGCCTCGACCGATCAGGCCAACGCCACCGCTTCGATGACCTCGTCGTAGTCCGGTTCGACGCCCGGATCGTCGCTGATCCACGCGTACTGGACGACGCCGTCACCGTCGATCACGAACACCGACCGCTTTGCGACGCCGTCGACGCCCAGTTCCGCGAAGTCCATCGAGATGTTCCACTCGTCGATGATCTCTCGGTTCGTGTCGCTGAGTAGATCGAACTCCAGTCCGAGTTGCTCTTTGAACTCGTTCTGGGAAAACGGTGTGTCGATGCTGACGCCGTAAACCGACGCGCCAGCGTCGCTAAACTCCCCGAGTCGGTCCTGAAACGTGTTCATCTCGTGGGTGCAGACGCCCGTGAACGCACCGGGGAAGAACGCCAGCACGATCGGTGCCTCGTCGAGGCGGTCGTCGAGTGTGAACGACTCGATGTCGCCGTTGGCAAGCGGTGCGGTAAACGTCGGTGCTTCGTCACCAGTCGAAACCATCACGTGCGACTTACGGATACCAGATCAAGTCGCTTGCGTTCCAGTAACTGTCGCTGGACCAGCCGTTCGTTGTGCTGAGCAAAAAGCCTATAATAGACCTCACGTTACGTCCTGCTACAATGGTAGCAACCCTACTTCAGATCGGTATGCCGGGGGTGCAGGAGATGGCGATCATCCTCCTGATCGCGGTCCTGTTGTTCGGCGCAAACAAGATTCCGAAGCTTGCTCGCTCGACCGGGCAGGCGATGGGTGAGTTCCAGAAGGGCCGCGAACAGGTCGAACAGGAACTCGAAGAGATCAAGGACGGCCCGTCGGTCGGTGAGGACGACGAAGTGGCCGACGAGCCAGAGTCCGAGTTCGTCGAAACCACGGCAGACGAGACGGCTTCCGAAACGACCTCCGAGACCACCTCGGAATAACGACGCGCGGTCCGCCCCGGTCCTCCCGCAGCCCCACTTCTCCGTTTTTCACACCGTGAGTGCCATCGCTGGAATGGAAAGCGTTTTTCGCACGCCTCGAACATCTCTCCGGTAGAGGGCGTGTGGCCTAGTGGACGAGGGCGAGGGGTTCCTAACCCCTAGACCGCGGGTTCGAATCCCGCCACGCCCGCTATCGTGTCGAGCGGCAGCGAGACCGATAGCGAAGCGTGCGGGATTCCTGAACCCTACGAGACGAGCGCAGCGAGTCTCGTTCCGGTTCGAATTCCGACGGACCGGCGAGCCGGCCCGTCGGCGTTCGTGAAATCTTCGATTTCACTCACTCCCGCCACGCCCGCTCATCTCACTTCTGTTCGATTCGCGGGCGTGGCGAACATCGCAAACGCGAAGCGTTTGCTCAATCCCGCCACGCCCGTTTTCCGGCGAGCGATAGCGAGCCGTGAAAACGGCAGGGTGGGATTCTTGAACCCTACGAGACGAGCATCGCAAGTCTCGGTCCGGTTCGAAGTCCGACGGACCCGAAAGCTGGCTCTGCGGCGTTCGTGAGCTACTCCTCGACGACGATGCCGCCACGCTGGCCGAGACTTTCGTGGGGTCGACAGGCGTACAGGTAGACGCCGGGTTCGTCGAAGGTCACCTCGAAGTTGCGTCCGCGCTCGCTGTAGATCTCGGACTTCTCGATGTCGCCATGGAACGCGATGTCGTGTCCACCACCGGAGCCAGTCCACTCGAACGTGACGGTCGTTCCGGTCGAACACTTGAGTGCGAGGGGGTCGAACGCAAAGTGGCCGCCGTTGCCGGGGCTACCGACAGTCACCGTCGCAGTGTCCGATTCAGTACGGTCGGCGAGGGTGCCATCCCAGCCGTCCACGTCGATGAGCCAGTGGTCGAGTTCGGGATAGCCACTCTCCGGTGGCTTTCTGACCCGGATCGCGCCTTTCATGCCGTCGTCGCGCCGGGGTTCGGAGACGTAGGGATACACGCCAGTCGTCTCGAAGTGATGGGAGTAGGTCTCGTTGGGCTGGTCGGTGGCGTCGCCGCTGTCGAAGGTGCCGTCGAGCGCAACGACGTTGTGTGCGCCGCCGTGGTCGAGCCAGCGCCACACGACTGTCGTTCCGGGCGTGACGGTGACGGCCGGCGGATCGAAGGCGTAGCCCGCCCCCTCGATCGGGTGGCCGACCAGAATCTCGATCAGATCATCGTAGCCGACGTTCCGAGAGCGACCGTCGTAGCCGTTGGCATCGTCGAGCCACGCGTCGAGGTCATCGACCGGCGTATCGGTCGACGACGCTGTCGTCGTGGTCGGCGAGGGGGTCGCTGTGGCGGGTGTTTCAGCCCGACCGGAACCAAGACGGCTAGTCAGTGCCGGAATCGAAGCGAGCGATACACCGTGGAGGAGTTGTCGTCGCGAGAGGGACCGTTTCATGACCAGTTGCAACTACAGTACAGTCCACCCTAAAACGCCGAACCACTTTCCAGAATCTGGAAATCGTGACCTTTCCCTTTACATTGAGGGACGAACGATATGACGGGCACGCCGCTATCGGAGACAGACCGTCCGACCTGGAGTCACGCCGAACCGGGTGTTCCCTGTCCTCCACGTTACTCCGACGGACGCGACCGAGAGCGGCCACCGCCCTGTCACAGAAGCATGACCGACGAGGTGTCGTCCGAACAGGCCCTGTTCGATGCGCTCGCGGACCCCGACTGTCGAGACATCGTCGCCGCGCTCGACGAGCCGATGACGGCCAAAGGGATCGCCGACGAGTGTAATCTCTCCCAGACGAGTACGTACCGCAAACTGGAGACGCTCACCGACGCAGCACTCGTCGATGAGCGAACCGAAGTTCGAGTCGACGGGCACCACACGAAGCAGTTCGTCAGGGACTTCAGGGGCGTGTTCGTTGCGTTCGATGGCAACGAATCGTTCGATGTGGACGTGGTCCGCCACGAAGAGACGCCCGACCAGCGCCTCGCGCGCTTCTGGTCACGGATCAGTGAAGAACTATGAAAACGCAGATACCGTTCGTCGTCATCGTCTTCAAGACTGGTACGCTCGCGCTCGGTGCGCTCATCACCTATCTCGCGGCCAAGGCCGCGCGCAAAACGGGTGTGACTGGGTTGTTGTATCTCGCTGTCGGCTTTGGCATCGTGACGCTCGGCTCGCTGCTTGCCGGGGTCACGGACCAGCTAATCGCAGATCCGACGGCTGCGCTGATCGTCGAGAGCGCGCTGACACTGGTCGGCTTCGGCATCGTCGCCTACTCGCTGTATGTCACGCGAAACGGGCCGATAAAAATCCGATAGATGGTCGTCGAAGACTACTCGACGACGATTGCGCCTTTCATGCCCAGAGACTCGTGGGGCGTACAGTAGTACGTGTACGTGCCGGCTTCCTCGAAGGTGTACTCGTACTGAACACCCGTTGCATCGACGGACGACCCGGAGTCGAGCGGACCGTCGCCTTCCGAGACGACGTTGTGGACGCCGCCGTTGCCAGTCCACTCGAACTCGACGGTCGTCCCGGTCGATACGCGGACGGCCGGCGGCGAGAACGCGAAGGCACCGCCGTTCCCTTCGGCACCGACCATGACGGTGACGGTGTCCTGTCCGGTCATGTCCGAGACGGTCCCGTCGAAGTTCGAGACGTTACTGAGATAGCTCGACACTTCTTCGCTGGCTTCGCCCGACGAGCCACCGCTGTCGCCGCTGGTGGTCGTCTCCTCCATGTCACCGCTGGTGGTCGTCTCCTCCATGTCACCGCTGGTGGTCGTCTCCTCCATGTCACCGCTGGTGGTCGTCTCTTCCATGTCGCCGTCGCCGCCGTCTCCGCCATCGCCACTGCCGCCGTCGCTGTCGCCTTCGGGACTGCTACAGCCGGCAAGCAGTCCTGCTGCGGCGAGCGCACCCGTACTACGGAGCAGTGTCCGTCGATCCAGTGATTGCATTGTTCCGATCTGACCTAGGGCGAGAGGACGAATAAGGGGGGCGAACGAGGGCAATACCGCCGGGTGGGGATAGTTGGCATAGCTCGCCGCAAGTGGTCCCTGCGGCGGGTGTCCGCGTGGGCCGGGACTGAGACCCAACCAGTGTTGGGACGGCGTTCATGAGTGGGGCGTGCGAACGACGAGGTGATGACAGTCAGAGGTGCGCGATGACGGTTCTCGTGCTCGGCGACCAGCTCGTCCGTCGCCGCGGACCACTCGCTCGGCGACCGGACGAGCGCGTGCTCATGATCGAATCGAGGGCCTTCGCGCGTCGGCTGCCGTACCATCCACACAAGCTGACGCTCGTGTTCAGTGCGATGCGACACTTCCGTGACGAACTCCGTGAAGCGGGACGGACCGTCGACTACTACCAGACAGAGACGTTCGCCGAGGGGTTCGCGTCCCACTTCGAGACCAATCCGGGCGACGAACTGGTCGTGATGGCACCGGCGAGCCACGGCACTGCTGAACGATTGCGATCGCTCGTCGCGGACGCCGGTGGACGGCTGACCGTCGTCGACGACGAGCGGTTCCTCTGTTCGCCCGCCCAGTTCGACGAATGGGCCGGCGATGGCCCCTATCGGCACGAGACGTTCTATCGAAAGATGCGCCGCGAGACTGGCTATCTGATGGACGGCGACGATCCGGTCGGCGGCGAGTGGAACTACGACGACCAGAACAGAGAGACCCCGCCCGACGACTGGGCACCGCCGGACCCGCCGACCTTCGAACCGGACGAGACGACCAGTGCGGTCCAGTCGTGGGTCGAGTCAGAGTTTTCGGGAGGCTACGACGAGCCACCCTACGGCGGCGACTGGGCCGATCCGGGGCCGTTTCGCTGGCCCGTGACTCGCCGACAGGCCGTCCGAGCGCTCGATCACTTCGTCGAGCACCGCCTCACCGATTTTGGCCCGTATCAGGACGCGATGGTCGGCGGGGAGTGGGCGATGGCGCACAGTCTGCTCTCGGCGGCGCTCAACCTCGGTCTCCTCGGTCCATCGGAAGTCATCGAGCGAGCCGTCGACGCCTACGAGGGCGGCGACGCGCCGCTCAACAGCGTCGAGGGATTCGTCCGGCAGGTGCTGGGCTGGCGGGAGTTCGTTCGCCACGTCTACCGCCGCGAGATGCCGGCGCTCGCGTCGGCGAACCAGCTCGGGGCCGACGAGTCGCTGCCCGACTTCTTCTGGACCGGCGAGACGGAGATGGCCTGTCTGGGAGAGACCATCGACGGGGTCCGAACGCGGGGCTACGCCCACCACATCGAGCGTCTGATGCTTCAGTCGAACTTCGCGCTCTTGTTCGGGGTCGAGCCAGCGCAGGTCAATCGGTGGTTCCGCGCGGCGTACGTCGATGCCTTCCACTGGGTGACGACGCCGAACGTCGTCGAGATGGGCCTGTTTGGCTCGGGTGCGTTCGCGACGAAACCGTACGCTGCGTCGGCGAACTACATCGACAAGATGAGCGACCACTGCAGTCGGTGCCCGTACTACAAGACCAAGACGACGGGCGAGGGGGCGTGTCCGTTCAACGCGCTGTACTGGGACTTCCTCGACCGTAACGAGGACGACCTCCGGTCGAATCACCGGATGGGACTCGTCTACGGTCACCTCGACAACAAGGGCGAGCAAGAGCGAGCCGAAATCAGGGAGCGAGCCGACGAACTGCGGGCGCGGGCACAACGGAGCGACCTCTGATCGACGGCCGCTGCTTATACTGCCGGCTGTCCGTCTCTGAAGAACGGTGAAACAGTTCGATCCGGCGGTATTAGCCGCCGTCGCCGCCCTCTCGGCGCCGCATCTCCTGTCTGGTGAACTGCGGCGACGCGCCGAATCTCGGACCACGCCGGCCGCGGCGGAACGACCAGACGATGACGAACCCGAGCAATACGGTGACGCCGCCGGTCGCCAGCGCCGCTTCGAACGCACCGGTCGAGTAGAGATAGGCGATCAGCGGGAACCCCGCACTGAAGAGGAAGCCATAGCAGAGCCGACGTGCCATCCGCTCGAACGCGCCCCGGTCGTCTTCGATCACGGTCGACAGGGCGAGGTCGCCACGCTCGACGCGGGTGAGTGCGTCGTCGAGTCGCGGGGGAACGGAGACACTCGCACGCGCTGTCTCCCGGACTTGCTCGGTCACGCGGTCGCGAATCTCCTCGCCCCCGCCTGCCATCCCGCGCTCCATCACGTACTCGGTAATCACTTCGAGGAAGTCGTAGTCCGGTGCGAGCGCGCGCGTCACGCCGTCTAGCACCGTCGTCACGCGGACGACGTGGGCGAGGTCCTGTGGAATCCGCATCGGGAACTCGTACATCGCGCCCTCGAACTCGCTGATGATTCCTTCCACGTCGAACTCCTCTAGGTCGGCCCCGCGGAACTGATCGAAGGCCAGTTCGAACAGGCGACGGACCATCTCCCGGTCTGCCGTCGGGTCCAGTGCCTCCATGGCGATGAACGAGTCGATCACCTGATCGATGTCGTCGGTCGCGATGCCGACGTAGAAATCGAGCAGGTGTGAACGCGTCTCCGGGCCGAGTTCGCCCGTCATCCCGAAGTCGTAGAAGACGATGCTGCCGTCGGGTCTGACCGCGAGATTGCCGGGATGAGGGTCGGCGTGGAAGACGCCGTCCTCGACGATCATCTTGATGTATATCTCGGTGAGTCGCCTGACGATCCGTTGCTCGTCGACGCCGAGATCGCGAATGGCGTCGAGATCGTCGATCTTCGTGCCGTCGACGTAGGTCATCGTCAGCACGCGGTCGGTCGAGTGTGGCGCGAGCGCCCGGGGGACGACGACGTCGTCGACGTCCGCGAAGTTCCGGCGCACGGCTTCGAGACGGGCCGCTTCGTGGACGTAGTCCATCTCTTCGCGGATGGTGACGGTGAACTCCTCGGCGAGATTGCCGAGCGTGAACGCCTGCCCCGGCGGGGCCGACCAGCGAAGGACCGGGATCAGCGTCGAGAGGACTCGAAGGTCGGACTCGACGCGGGTGCGCACGTCCGGCCGGAGAACCTTCACTGCGACGCGCTGACCGTCGACTTCGGCCTCGTACACCTGCCCGAGGCTCGCGCCGCTGATCGGTTCGCGGTCGAACGTGTCGAACGCCTCGTCGACCGGGCCGAGTTCCCGCTCGATGACGGGTTCGATCTCGGGCCACGGTGCTGGTGGCACTCTGTCCTGCAACTCCGACAGTACGTCGATGTACTCCGCCGGGAGCGCGTCGGGCCGGGTCGAGAGCATCTGTCCGAGTTTGATAAAGGCCGGTCCCAGATCGACGAACGTCTCTTTGAGCACCCGTGCACGGCGGGATCGCTCGGCACTCGACACCGAGCGGCTGGCACCGAAAAGCAAAAAGCGCCGCCGGTCTCGGAGCACTGTCAGGGCAAGTGGGACGAACTGCCACACGATGACGACTGCTCGCCAGAGCGCGCGCACCCGAACGCCCAGTCCCGTCGGCTGGCGCTCGGTCCGAGCACTCGCCTGCTGGGCCGGCGCTTCGAGACCACGATCAGTACCCGACACGAATCGTTTCTACAACCCTCTCGGGCCGCTGGCGATTTGAGTGTGTTGGGACCGTCCTACCGGAGGCGGCCGAGCAGTTCGTAGTCTCGATCGGGGGTGTAGCTGCGGAACAGCAGGCTGTTGGTCAGCACCGACACGCTCGACAGTGCCATCGCCGCGGCCGCGAGCACGGGCTGGAGCAGGCCAAGGGAGGCAAGCGGGATCATCACCGTGTTGTAGCCAAGCGCCCAGACGAGGTTCTGCTTGATCTTGCTCAGTGTCGCCTCGGAGATGCGGATCGCCTTGAGTACGTCGGCGGGGTCGTCCCGCATCAGCGTCACGTCGGCGGCTTCGATCGCCACGTCGGTGCCCGACCCGATCGCACAGCCGACGGCAGCCGTCGCAAGCGCCGGCGCGTCGTTGACGCCGTCACCGACCATCATCGCCGCCATGTCTTCGGACTGGATCTCGTCGACGGCGTCGGCCTTGTCTTCGGGCAGCACTTCGGCCATCACGTTGTCGGGGTCGATCCCGACTTCTTCGGCGACCGCGCGCGCCGTCCGCCCGTTGTCGCCGGTGATCATCCACACGTCCAGCCCACGGTCACGGAGGTCCCCGACTGCCTGCTTGGCGGACGGTTTGACCGTGTCCGCGTCGGCGACGACACCGATCACGCGACCGGCGTCCGCGTCGATGTCGCCGCCCTCGTCTCGGGGGCAAAGTCCGACCAGCATCGCGGTCTTGCCCTCGGATTCGAGCCGTTCGCGCGTCTCGCGTGCGGGCGCGGGATCGATGTCGACCTGTTCGAGGAGGCGCGCGCTTCCGACGAACACCTCGCCGCGTTCGACCGTCGCCCTGACACCCTTGCCGGGGACGTTCTCGAAGGACTCGGGTGATTCGAGGGCGAGACCGCGTTCGCGAGCGCCCGCGACGATGGCCTCGGCCAGCGGATGTTCGCTCTCCTGCTCGGCGCTGGCGGCGAGAGCCAGCACGTCGTCCTCGTCGAGCGCTGTCGATGGCGCGTCGTCAGTGTCCGCGACCGGGACGCCCCCGTCGGCTGCCGGTCCGACGGCGACCACGTCGGTCAGTTCCATCTCGCCCTCGGTCAGCGTCCCCGTCTTGTCGAAGACGACGGCGTCCACATCGCGCACGCGTTCGAGGATGTCGCCGCCTTCGAACAGGACGCCATTGCGGGCACCGATTGCCGTACCGACCATCGTCGCGGCCGGCGTTGCCAGCCCGAGCGCGCAGGGGCAGGCGATCAGGACCGCGCTGGCGAACACGACGATGGCGAACTCCGCCGCACCGATCGGACCGCCGACGGCCGCAGGACCGCCACCGAGCAGCCCCCACAGCGGGAGCCACTCGACGAAGCCCGCGAGCACTGCGGGGAACTGCCACCATAGCACGCCCCAGAGCACGGCGTTGGCGATCACCGCGGGGACGAAATACGCCGAGATGCGGTCGGCCACGCGCTGGATGTCCGGCTGACGTGACTGAGCGTCTTTGACACGGGTGACGATCTGCTGGATCGCCGTCTCCGAGCCGACCTTGGTGGCCTTGACGAGCAAGACGCCGTTCTGGTTCACCGTCGAGCCGATCACGTCGTCGCCTTCGCTCTTTTCGACGGGGACGGACTCGCCGGTGACCATCGACTCGTCGACCGCGGACTCGCCGTCGACGACGACGCCGTCGGTCGGTACCTTCTCGCCCGGCCGGACCTTCATCCGGTCGCCGACTTCGACATCTTCGAGCGGGATCTCCGCCTCGCTGCCGTCCTCGCGGACGACGGTCGCCGTCTCGGCTTCCATCTCTAGCAGCGACCGGATCGCCGCGCCGGCCTGCCCCTTCGAGCGGGCTTCGAGGTAGTTCCCCAGCGTGATGAACACGAGGATCAGCGCCGCCGTATCGAAGTACAGCCCCGTCGCCGGGATCAGGTCGAGCAGGGCCGCGACGCTGTAGAGATAGGCCGTCGAGGACCCCAGCGCGATCAGCACGTCCATGTTCGCCCGCCCGTTGTTGACCAGCGCCCGGTAGGAGTTGACGTAGAACGGCTTCCCGAGTACGATCTGGACCGGCGTCGCCAGCGCGAAGGCGTACCAGCCCACGCCGATCCCGAACAGGTCGTCCCCGAGGACGCCCAGACCGAGCACGTGGTCGACGAGCATCACCAGCAACGGGACGGAGAGCGCGCCGCCGAACAGCGTCAAGCGCAGTTGCCGGCGAATCTCCTCCTGTCGAGCGAGGTCACGCCGTTCCTGATCACTCTGACCCTCACCGTCCCCGGACTCGCCGTCCTCGCGGACCGGCGTGTAGCCTGCTGCCTCGATGGCGTCGTCCATCGCCGACCGGTCGGTGTCGGCGGGGTTGTACCGCACCTGTGCCTCGTCGGTCGCGTAGTTCACGTCGGCCTCGATCACGCCGGCCAGTCCTTCGAGGGCCTCGGTGTTCGTCTCCGCGCAGTTTGCACAGGTCATGTCGGTGATCCCGATGGAGACGGTCGCGCTTGCGGCATCGTAGCCGGCCGACTCGACGGCGTCGTAGATCGCCGCGAGCGACGTGCGCTCTGGGTCGTACTCGACGCGCCCCTCGTCGGTCGCCGCGTTCACGTCGACCGTCGTGACGCCGTCGAGGTCACCGATCGCGTCCTCGATGGTCGCTGCGCAGTTCGCACAGCTCATGCCCGTGACTTCGAGACGGGTCGTTCGCGTACTCATCGTTGGTGTATCGTACGGGTCCCTCTTTGATGCGGTTTGCCACTTCGAAAACAAGGTATTTCTACGTCCAAAGATTCGATTCTAAAGCCTGAACGAACGTTGCTGAAGAAAGCAAAGCAGTCAGACGCCGTCGCGAAGACGGTCGTACTGCTCGACGAAGGCCGACTCACACGACTCACAGCAGAAGTAGTACTCCGTCTCGTCGATGACCCGGCTGGTCCCTTCTTCGTCGACAGTGTTGCCACACTCGACACAGGTCGGAGCGAGGTCCGCCGTGCCGACACCGGGTGACCACTCCGTGTTCGCGAGGATGCTCGCGTCGACCGCCCGGACGTACTGGAGCAGGTCCCACTCTTCGAGTAGCGTCGTCACGTCGCCCTCTGGAATCGTCGCGGTAAAGAGGATGCGTGCGTCGACGGTTTGCAAGACGTGTTCGACGGCATCGACCGTTCCCAGACGGGTCGCGACTTCGCCGCTGATGTCGGGATCGACGGTCAGTTCGACGAGGACGGAGACGCCCTCTCTGAGCATCCCACGGTCGAGTTCGACGGTGAACTTCCGCAGCAGGCCCCGTTCTTGCAGGCGCTCGATGCGATCGGAGACGGCCGGGCCGGAGAGTCCGACCACGTCACCGATGTCACTGTACGGGCGACGGGCGTCTTCGAGCAAGAGTTCGAGGATTTCTCGGTCGGTATCGTCGAGCGTGTCCATGATCAGGCTGGTTCGGTGTTCTCCGGTTGACCAACGGGACGGACGTGTATGAGTTCTGCGACGCGGTCGGGCAGCGCGACTTCCTCGTCGTCGATGGCGACCGTCACCATGCCGATGGGAGCCACGTCGACGACTTCGAGCCGGCTCTCGGGTGTGATCCCCCGCTCGGAGAGATAGGCGAGTTCCTCCGGATCACGGTCGCTCACCCGCTCGACGACGACCACGTCGCCGGTGTCGTGTTCGCTCAGGGTCTCGCCGAACTCCTCGTCGAGCGGTTCCAGCGCCTCGCTTGGAATCGGATCGCCGTGGGGATCGAACTGTGGATCGTCGAGCGCTGCGGCGACCCGGCGCTCGAACTCCTCGCTGATGTGGTGTTCGAGGCGGTCGGCCTCGTCGTGGACCTCGGACCAGTCGTAGCCCAGATGTTCGGTGAGGTACGTCTCCAGTAGTCGATGGTGCCGGACGACTTCGAGCGCGACGGTCTCGCCCTCGGGCGAGAGTCGTGCGCCTTTGTACTTCTCACGCTCGACGAAGCTACGGTCTTCGAGCGTGTCGAGCATACTCGACGCCGTCGGCGGCGTCACGTCGAGCGCCTCGGCCAGCGACGAGGTCGAGACCGGTCCGTCCTCGCCACGCTGGAGCTGATAGAGGGCCTTGAGGTAGTCCTCCATTTTCGCGCTCAACATTACTGGTGAGTAGTACCATCGGAAGGAAATAAGTATCGTTGCACTGGACGAACGGCGGCGAGTGCCGTCACCGATCGGACGACCGACCGGTCTCGTCGTCGCGGCCGTCGTCTGCCTCGTCGGCCCACTTGTCACGCTGGCCCGTCAGCGCCCACAGGATCGCGTAGCCAGCCACGCCCACGACGAACAGCGTGGCAGGGATCAAAAACGGACCGAACGTCTCGACGAGTTCAGCGACGACCTGCATACACCCCCGTTGCGCCACGACCGTGATAAGTGCCAGCATCAGCTACGAGCCGACCCGTGGTTGATCGGGCGTCGTGACTCTCGAAGGTGCGACTGCCGAAAACGAGATGACCTACAGCAGGTCCTGATCGTCGAGCTGTTCGATTACGTCGTCGACGAATTCGTCGACACTATCGTAGGGGAACTCGCCGCCGAGCTTGGTGTTGAGTTCCATCGCCGTCATCGAGAAGTCCCCGGACTCGAACTTCGTCGACGGGCCGTTTGGCAGGGCCGGGACGAGGTCCATCGGGCTGGAGATCGGGTAGTCTGCGTTCTCGAACGCCTCGGTGAACTGCTCTCGCAATTCGTCTTTGTTCGCCATGTGACTCACTTTCGGTGACCGATCTAAAAAAGGATTCGACCACACCACACTTCCCCATTGTTTGGAGTTTATTCCTGGATGGGCGATTGTTGGGAGCGTCATAGCGCAGTTTCGAGGATGTGTTTGTGTGCTTCGTCGTCTGATTTGGGGTAGACGCGTTTCCGAAGCCGTAGTAGCCATTGAAAACCAATGCACATCCGATCGCACGACGCGAGTGTGATCGGTGTGTCAATCGTTTCAATTGCTACTACAGCTAAGAACAGCGTACACCAAGTGTACGACATTTTCCATCCGTTAGAGCTGATTCAACAAACTATTAGAGTTCTTTCATAGTACGGCTATCGTTAACAAAAAATATATATAGAGCCACAACGCAATAAAGGGTGGATCGATTATGGGGGAAAATCCAACAACAGATGAAGGAGTTGAAGCGAGTAGACTACCACGTGTCACCAAGTCACGTGTCGCAAAAGCAGGGGTACTGGTCGTCTTTTTGGCGGCTCTCGGCCTCTTTGCGGTACAGACGGCCGCTGCACATGGATCAACGGATGATCCAACGGGTCAGGCGCTGGCCTGTTATAACCAGGCTCAAACTGGTGAAATGAGCGAGATGTGCGAGTATGCACGCGACCAGAACTCGCAGGCGATCTACAACTGGATGGGAATTCGCGACGGTGATGCGGACGGTAACCACCAAGAGAACATCGATGACGGTGAACTCTGTAGCGCCGGAAAAGAAAGATTCGCTGCGTACGACGAACCAGGGGACTGGCCATCGACGGAGATAACGCCCGGCGAGCAGACGTTTACCCTTGATCTTACCGCGCCGCATGCAACCGAGTACATGCGGTTCTACATGACCAAGGATGGATGGAACCCAGACACTGCACTTGCGTGGGATGATCTGGAACTGATCCACGAGACTGGATCGTTCACTCCCAGTGAAACAGAAGAGATCAGTGGCATCGACGTCCCTGACCGCAACAACAAGGAACACGTAATCTACTGGGTCTGGCAGCGGTCCGATTCGCCGGAAGCGTTCTATTCGTGCTCCTACGTCGACGTAGCCGGCGCTGATGATGGCGGCGACGACGACGGCGGTTCCGACACGCCGACCGACACGCCGACCGACACGCCGACCGACACGCCGGGCGACGACTATCCGGAGTGGGACTCGTCGGTCGCATACTCCAGCGGTGACCGCGTGACCTTCGACGGCGCAGTCTGGGAAGCCAACTGGTGGACCAAGGGTGACGAACCCGGCGCCGGTGGCGACTACGGTCCGTGGACGAAGGTAAGCGACGTTGGCACCGACACGCCGACGGACACGCCAACCGACACGCCGACGGATACGCCAACCGACACGCCAACCGACACGCCGACGGATACGCCAACCGACACGCCAACCGACACGCCGACGGACACGCCAACCGACACGCCGACGGACACGCCGACCGACGACTATCCGGAATGGGACTCGTCGGTCGCCTACACCGGCGGTGACCGCGTGACCTTCGACGGTGCCGTCTGGGAGGCAAACTGGTGGACACGCGGTGACGAACCGGGCAGCGGCGGCGAGTACGGTCCCTGGGACAAAGTAGAGTAGTGAAGAGCTAACATTTCCACCGGAAGAATCGAACTGACACCTCTTTTATAGTTGCCGATTGGTTAGCGCGCGGATCCGTAAACAGACGACCACGATGGGCGGGCGCTGTCTGGAACGGTACCGTGAGGAACGCTTTGGGGTAACCGACTGTTGGGGGCGTCAGCGCACACTTTCGCGGATGGGTTTGAGTGCTTCGTGGCGGACGCGTTTCCGCAACTGGAGCGCTCTGTGGCAGGGTGTGAGTTTGTCTTTGGCGCGGTCTCGATGGGGCGACGTTGATTCGGCACGGCAGCGCGGGCAATAGACGCCGTCACGACAGCGAACCTGTGCCAGCAGATTCACGGCCCGACGCGCCGAGACGAATACATCGACTGGCATCATCGTTCGTCGGGTGGTGCGGCCGCGCCACCCTTGCCTGCTGTGACTTCCAGCTACTGCTGCGAACTGACCCACAATCCGCTACAGAAGAGCGTTCGAGTGTACTCTCACCGGGACAACCATTACCCACGCTCGGACCCCAGTAGCCGGTATGGACGACTCACGCGTGACCCGGCGTCGGCTTCTGGCGTCTGGACTCACACTGTCGGCGGGGCTGACGGGCTGTCAGCGCCCGGCGCTCTCGAATCAGGCGAGCGACGGCGAGTCCGCGGACGGGCAATCGACCGACGAGCCACGCACCGGTGGCCCAAGGGCGGCCGACACTGCGCTCGCCGACCTCGAACTCACGGGCCAGCGCATCGCTAGTGGACTGCAATCACCCGTGGGCGTCGAGATGACCGATCCCGGAGTCGGATTCGTCGTCGATCAGGTCGGAGTGATTCGTCGTCTCGACGGTGAGGGTCTCGTCGACGAGCCAGCCCTGGACGTGCGTGATCGGCTGGCATCGAGTCGCGGTGAGATGGGGTTGCTCGGTCTCGCGCTGCATCCACAGTTCTCGGAGAACGGGCGTGCGTTCGTCCGGTACAGCGGAGCGACTCGGGAAGCGACGCCGGACGGCTACTCGCACACGTTCGTTCTCTCCGAATTTCGGGCCAGCGAGGACCGAACGTCGTTCGACCCCGACTCCGAGCAGGTCCTGCTTGCGGTTCCCGAACCACAGGGCAACCACAACGCCGGCTCGGTCGTGTTCGGTCCCGACGGCTCCCTCTACGTCGGCGTCGGCGACGGCGGGGCCGGCGGCGACCAGGGGACGGGACACGTCGACGACTGGTACGACGCCGTCGACGGTGGCAACGGACAGGACGTGACGGAGAACCTCCTCGGAAGCATCCTTCGGATCGACGTCGACGGTGTGAGCGACGATGGTGATACCGACGACGACCGGCCGTACGCCATCCCCGAAGACAATCCGCTGGTCGGCCGTGACGGACTCGACGAGCAGTACGCCTGGGGGCTTCGAAACCCGTGGCGGTTCTCCTTCGGCCCGGACGGTCGTCTGTTCGTCGCAGATGTCGGTCAGTCTCGCTGGGAGGAGATCAACGTCGTCGAACGGGGCGGCAACTACGGCTGGAACGTCAGAGAGGGGCCGGACTGCTTCCAGACGAGTGACTGTCCGACAGCGACAGACGAGGGCGAACCGCTGCTCGATCCGATCATCGCGTATCCACACAGCGGCGGCGAGGTGTCTGGTGTCTCCGTCATCGGTGGCTACGTCTACACTGGCGACGCAATCCCCGTGCTCGACGGGCGCTACGTCTTTGGCGACTTCCGCGTGGACGGCCGCCTGTTCGTCGCGACCGAGGGCGACGACGGGGAGTGGACCACGACGACGGTCCCCGTCGACGGCATCGGCTCGCTACTCACCTCTTTCGGCCGCGACGCTGACGGCGAACTGCTCCTGTGTACGACCGGTCGCGACACGGAGAGCGGTGCCGTGTATCGACTGCAGCCTGCGTGAAAAAAGAGTGTTGCCGGTGGCTGTCGGGCTAGTCGTCCGCAGCGACCGGTTCGCCGTGACTGATCTCCGTCCCGAGCACGTCGAGGAACTGTGCGAGCCACTCGTCGTGGTCGGGCCACGCCTGTCCGGTGACGAGGTTGCCGTCGGTGACGACCTCGTCGACCCACGAACAGCCAGCGGCCTCACACTCGGCCCGGACAGCGGGGTAGGCGGTCATCTCGTAGCCGTCGAGGACGCCCGCTGCGGCGAGGATCTGTGGGCCGTGACACAGCGCCGCGACCGGCTTGTCGGTCTCGAAGAAGTGCCGGACCGCATCGAGGACTTCGTCGTAGGTGCGAAGGTACTCCGGTGCGCGCCCACCGGGGACGACCAGCGCATCGTAGTCGGCCGGATCGATATCGGCCATCGTCGCGTTCAGTTCGAAGTTGTGGCCGCGCTCTTCGAGGTAGGTCTGATCCCCGCGGAAGTCGTGGATGGCGGTCTTGATCACGTCGCCGCTCTCCTTGTCGGGACACACCGCGTGGACCTCGTGGCCGACCATCTGCAGGGCCTGAAAAGGGACCATTATCTCGTAGTCTTCACCGAAATCGCCGACGATCATGAGGATGTCTTTGCCCATTGGAATCACCGCGCTCGCCGCGAGCGCATCTGTCAGTGACACACTCGGCCGGGATAAAGTAGATGGCAAATTGACAGGAGTCCGTCAATCGACCGTCGGGGCCACGTCGTCCTCGGGCCGTCGGTCCGCTTCGAGCAATCGGTCGAGCGAGAGCGGACCGGCACCGAGCGTCACCAGCGCCGACGCCATGCCAAAGAGCGTGACGTGGGCCAGCACTGGATCGTCGGGCAGACCAAACAGCGTCGTTGTGAACAGCAAGAACGCGGTGAAGGCGGTCGCTCGCGTCAGCAGGCCGGCGATCAGCGCCACTCCGACCGCCGCCTCGGCGACGCCCGCACCCAGCACCCAGAGGTTCGGATCGACCGGCACGACCGCAGTGAGACCGTATTTCTCGACGACGGCAAGTGAGCGTGCCGGCGAGCCGAGTTTCTGGGTCACGCCGAGGAAGATGAACGAGACCCCGAGACCGAACCGCAGCACTGTCGGCACGTAGGTTCGATACGGCGCTGTCAGATCGTCGAGCCACGCCTTGAGCAGGTGGACTGGATCGATCTTGCCGTAGATCGTTCCCTCGGTCGACGCGATGTCGAGCAACACGTCGTCGGCGCTGGGTCGGCCCCCACCGAGCAGGAAGAGCGCGACGAAGCCGGGCAGGTATTCGAGCGCGAGCAAGGCGTCCGGGCTGATCGTGAGCGCGAACAGGTACAGCCCCGTCCCGACCGTCGTGACGATGCGCGTCCCGAGACCGAAGAGGAGACAGAAACCGATCCCGATCAGCGCCAGCCGTAACAGGGGAGCGCCGCTCGGTTCGAAGCGCAGCGCGTCGACGGGCGCGAACAGATACCCCTGGAAGCCAGCGCCGACCAGTGGCAGACCGAGGCTCAGCCGCAGCATCCACGGGATCAGGTCGTCGTACGTCGACAGCGTGGCCCGCAACACCTCGATGTCGACGACCCGTGGTCGGTAGCGCAAGTAGAGTGCCAGTCCCGCGACCACGGCGATCCCAGCCCCGAAAAAGAGCGCCGCGTTCAACGGGTCCGAGAGCGTCTCACGAACGAACGTGATCGCGTCGCGCGTCTCCGCTGTCGGGTCAGTGACGTAGTCGACGTGTGCACCCGTCGGGCGTGCGACGAACACCAGCGCGAGCAGTGTAAGGAAGGGTCTGCCGAGTCGCCGTCCGTGCATACCCACGCTTAGTGACGACGACGCGTAACTCTACCCCTTCGGTCCGTGACAGGTCGCCGTTTCGTGGACGCTCTTTGTTCGCCCGGTGTCAAAAACCCGACCGGTACAATTATATTTTCTTACTGGCTATGTGTGGTAGTGAGCGTCAACGTCGAATCGCGTATCGTCGACCGCGGAAACGACGATCACGTCGATGCTGCGTGGGAACTAAAAGAGCGGATTCGGAAGGAAGACGGTGTGCTCAGACAGCGCCGTGGCTTCTTCAGTGACGCCTATCGGCGCTCCCGTGTCTATCTCTACGTTGATGGTTCCCGAAATCGCCTGATCGGCTTCGCTGCCGTCCGCAGCGACGGATACATCCTCTTTCTGGCAGTCGACGAGGAGTACCGGGGCCACGGCTTCGGGAAACGGCTGATCGCTCGTGTCCTCGAAGACTACGGCAGCATCACCTGTCATGCACGTGCAACGAACCGTGAAGCCATCGCGTTTTACGAACATCTCGGCTTCGAGCGCAAACGCGCCATCGAGAACTACTACGAAGACGGCGGCGACGCATTTTACCTCAAACTCGGCGACGATTCGATCCGAGAGAAGCTTTCGAGTCTGCTGCGTGGGTGAGCGGCGACCGTGGCCCGACCGGGCCACTGGTCCGGAGGCGCAATACCTTTCATGGCGCTCCGCAAAGCAGTGGCCAGATGGAAGAGCGGACGCAAGCGTACTTGCGGGGACGGTTCGGCGACCACTATCGCCGGACGGAGTTTACGCCGCCGCCGGACGCCAACGAGCGCGAGTGGGGTTTCATTCCGTGGACCGACGGGCCGGGCGAGACGATGGTCCGCCACCGGTCGCTGCTCGACCTCGGGACGCTCGGCGATTTCCTCCAGCGCAAACGCCCGAAACACGTCTACTTCTCTGCCGGGCGCTATCGCGACCCCAGCGCGTCCTCGATGGGAGCGAAAGACTGGCGCTCGTCGGACCTCGTCTTCGACCTCGACGCCGACCACCTGCCGTCGGTCGAACTCGGCGAGGACAGCTACGCGGAGATGCTCGCAAAGTGTAAAGACGCCCTCTATCGCCTGCTCGATTTCCTGCGCGACGACTTTGGCTTCGAGGACCTGACGATCGTGTTTTCAGGGGGCCGGGGCTACCACGTCCACGTTCGCGATCCGGGGATTCAGACACTCGAACGCGACGCCCGCCGTGAAATCGTCGACTACGTCCGCGGGATCGGACTGGAGTTCGAACAGCTCGTCGACGAGGAGGCCGTCGCCGGCACTGCTGGCCGCTCGTCGCCCGCACAGAAACGGACGCTCGCGATCGACGGCGGGTGGAGCGGGCGCGCCCACCGCCACGTCATGACCGTGGTCGACGAACTGCTGGCACTGGACGAGGAGCGCGCCATCGATCGCCTCCGCGAGTACGAGGGGATCGGCGAAGGGAAAGCCTCGGCGGCACTCAACGCCGCGCGGGCGAACTACGACGAACTGGCCGCGGGGAACATCGACGTCCACCCCGCGTTCTTCCAGATCGCGAAGGTCCTGATGACCGAAGTGGTCGCCATCGATAACGCCCCCATCGACGAGCCGGTGACGACGGACACGAACCGTCTCATTCGCCTTCCGGGCAGTTTACACGGCGGTAGCGGGCTGTCGGTCGAGCGCATCGATCCCGACGACCTCGACGACTTCGACCCGCTCGTCGATGCGGTGCCCGAGACGTTCCGGGGCCACGACATCACGATCGATGTGACAGACGGCGGGCCGGTCGAACTCGGTGGCGACAGCTTTACATTGGAACCGGGCATTGGAACCTATCCAGAGCACGTGGGCATCTTCGCGATGGCCCGCGGGCGCGCCCAGAAGGGGAAGGAATGAATCTCGACGAACTCCAGTCCGTCCAGTCCCGCGAGCGACAGACCGACAGCCTCCAGCAACTTCGGGAGTCGTTCTACGGCGACGCAGGCGAGTTCATCCAGCAACTCCGCGAGGAACGCGAGGCTGCGGCCGAGCGCGCGGACGATCCTTTCGATTCACCCGAAATCAACAGGCTCAGCGACGACATCAACACGGCCGAGCAGACCGTCGAAGCGATCTACGAACGACGCGTCGGCAAGATCGTCAAGATGGCGTCGCTGGCCGCCGCGGACATGCCCGCCGAGGAGGAGGGGCTGACCCGCGAAGAACGGGACCTGTTCGAGACGCTGGTCGGTGCGATCGAGAACAACCGCGATCACGTCCTCGACGTGCTCGCGGGGGAAACGTCTCCGGGAGCCGTCTCTACGGGCGTCGACACGTCGGCCGGGCAGGCAAGCGAATCGACATCGACGAGTCCCGAGACACCGCAGCAAGCGCCCGACTCCACGCCGTCGCCAGCCGAACAGACCACGACCGACGCCGACGAGTCGGCAGCGGTCGACGCGGCCGACGTGATGGGGGCCGGCGACGCGTCGGCCGACGACCTGCCACCGGAGATCCCGCCGGACGAACCTCCGTCGGGCGGCGGACCGGACGTCGACGACCCGGCACCACCGAGTCCCGATCAATCGCCGGCATCGGATGGCGGGACCGTTCCATCGACGCCGTCGGACGACGCACCAGCGGCCCCGACGACGGCCGACGACGCCGACACAACCGCAGCGGTCGATCGGACGACCGTCAGAATTACCGACGACGTGGGCGAAATCTTCGGGATCGATCAGCGTGAGTACGATCTCTCGACCGACGACGTCGTGACCCTGCCAGAACAGAACGCGACACCGCTCGTCGAACGCGACGCCGCCGAACCGATCGAGTGACCACCTGTCGGCACCGTTTTTCCACACTCGATATTCCGCTTCGGTCGATTCAGGCCGTTACCGGGGGCCGCTCACCGAGTCGAAGGTCGACGGTCCGTCGCTCGCCATCGCGGATGATTTTGACCGAAATAGTGTCGCCCGGCGACGTCTCCAGGGCCAGGAACGACGACAGGTGCTGACGCGAGGGCGTCGGCGTCTCGTCCATCTGCACGACCACGTCGCCGCCGACCGGAGCCTGTACGCCGTTGATCTGTTCGTCGCCAGTCGATCCTTCGAGGACGTCGTCCGATGGTTCACCGTCGACGACCTCGTCGATGTAGACGCCATCCGACGTGTCGAGGTCGTTTGCTTCGACGAGCAACGGCGACAGATCCGTCAGCCGGACGCCCATGTACGAGTGGCGATAGTCCCCGGTGTCGACGAGCGCGGGGACGACCCGCTGGGTGAGTGCCGCGGAGATGCCAAAGCCGATGTTGTCCCCACCGCCGGAGTTGATGACGCCGACAACGTTCCCGTCTAGGTCCACGAGTGGGCCGCCGCTGTTGCCCGGATTGACCGCCGCATCCGTCTGGATTGCATCGGAGATGGAGAACCCGTTTGCGGCCGGGAGCGTCCGGTCGACACCGGAGACGATACCCGCCGAGACCGAGCCAGCGAGACCGAAGGGGTTGCCGATGGCGAGGACTTCCGTCCCGACGCCGGGTTCGGACTGAACGAACGAGAGTGGCGTCGCACCCTCGGGTTTTTCGGTGATTTCGAGAACCGCAAGATCACTGTACACGTCGGTCGCGACCGTCGACGATTCGAGCCATCCCGACTCGCGATATCTGACGTAGACGTCGTCGGCGTCGCTGACGACGTGCTCGTTCGTGACCAGATAGCGGTCGCTGTAGACGAACGCGCTTCCCTGCCCACTCTGGCCGGTGCCGGTGTACGTCCGCACCGTCGCGACCGAATCCGCGACTCGATCGTACGCGTCTCGGTACCGACGGCTGACCGACGAGTCCCCGGTCGTACGCTCGCCGGAACTGGCCGACGCGGTCGTCGCTTCGGAATCGTCTCTCTGTGACATCCCCGTCTGAAGTTGCTCTGACGACGGGGCCTGACAGCCGGCGACGGCGGCACCGATCGCGGTCCCGATCGATCCCAGTACCGCCCGGCGTGACAACTGATCGTCCATACCGTTTGTTCCGGTGGCGGGCGAATAAACCCTAGCCCGACGACCAGCATCCATTCCTCCGGGCCACAACCTTGAGGATGGTCGTCGTCCTATCCGTGGGCATGTCTTCCACGGACGAATCGTCGTCGGTTCCACATCCACCCTTCCTGCTGGCGGGAATCCGGTGTGCGCTCGAAATGGTGCTGGTCGCCGTGACCATCGGGCTGATCGGCCTGCCCACCGAGAATCCGCTGTACCTGTCGGTGGTCGTTGTGCTGGCGGTCATCGGGATGGTCGTCGTTCTCTTCTGGAGCCTCAATCAACACATCGATCGCTGGATCAAGTACGCACAGGGCAAGCCGACCTTCGAACAGGAAGAGTGGTTTTGATCCATCGGTGGTTCGCCGGACGGGACACGCTTTCTGGGTGAGGCGTGCAATCGCGACGTGTTCGTCGACGGGGCTGGCAGCGACGGGCACGCGCTCACCAGTATATATTTGAGTGCGCCCGGCGGACACCCACTAATGGCCGACCGAGACGACGTGTGCGTACTCATCCCGACGTACAACGAAGTGGCGACGATCGGGGAAGTCGTCGAATCGTTCGTCACCGAGGGGTTCGACGACGTGCTCGTGATCGACGGCGGCTCCGACGACGGGACGCGGGCCGCTGCGACGGACGCAGGGGCTCGCGTCGTCGAACAGTCCGGGACCGGACAGGGGTCCGGCAAGGGACAGGCCGTCCGCGAGGCGCTCGACCGGCACGTCCACCGCCCGTACGTTCTCATGCTCGATGGCGACGCGACCTATCGCCCCGACGAGGCCCATCGACTGCTCGAACCGCTCTTCGCTGGCGACGCCGACCACGTCGTCGGCAACCGATTCGCCGATATGGAAGACGGCGCGATGACGCGACTCAATCAGATCGGCAACAGCGTCATCAACACGGCGTTTTCGCTCATTCACGGTCGCAATCTCACGGACATCCTCTCGGGGTATCGGGCGTTCACGCTGGAGTCAGTTCAGCAGTTCAACCTCACCGCCGATGGCTTTGGCATCGAGACGGAACTCTCCGTCGAGTGTGTCAAACACGGCGTGTCGACGACGGTCGTTCCGATCACCTATCAGGCCCGGCCGGACGACTCGGAGACGAACCTCCGTCCGTTCCGCGACGGGGCCGTCATCATCGTCACGCTCTACCGGATGGCGAAGACCAACAATCCGCTGTTCTACTTCGGGAGCGTCGGCGTCGCCAGCACGCTGGTCGGGCTTGGATTGGCGGCCTACGTCGGCTACAAGTGGTTCTTCGTCAACATATCTCACGAAGTGCTCGCAGTCGTCGCCGCGTCGGGCATTCTCTTTGGCGTCCAGTTGCTCATGTTCGGCGTCCTCTCGGACATGATCGTCGCGCTCAACCGCGAACAGACCCGACAGCTCGGCGAAATCGCTCGCCAATTGAGCGACGAATCACCGAGCGCGGCCGCTGGCAAGCGCGACGAACGAACGACCTCGGTCGAAGACGAGCGATCGGAGACGAGCGAAGAGCCGGCCAGTTTCAGCAATTAAAACGGAACGAGCGCCCGTAACTGGGCGAGGATGCTGTTCGTCGTCGCTTCTCTCCGGGCCTCGAAGACGGGATGCAGTGTGTTCAGCAACTCCTGTTCGGTCTCGAACTTCTGTCTCGGAACCTCGTCGAGTGCTTCTGCGACGGTGATCGAATTGCCGGTCGCGTCGAACGGGACCGGTCGGTGACCGATCTCTGTCCGCAGCGTACTCGCGTCGATCGGATACTCGATGTCGGCGTCGCTCAGCGTCGCGTCGAGTGCGGCGATGCCGAATTCGATCGCGTTCGGTTCCTCGCCGTCGTCTGCTGGTGGCCGGACTCCCATCGTCCGGTACCTTGACCGCAGGGGTGGAAAAAGCTACGTTGTCGTGTTATCGGCAGCGATCAGTTCGGTGTCGCGGCGGCGTCGTCGAGCCACTCGTCGGCCCACGCACCGATCTCGTCGAAGACGCCGTCGAGTGCTTCGCCCCGTTCTGTCAGGGTGTAGTACGTCGCGACAGGAGCGGCCTCTTCGACGCGCCGATCGACGAACGATCGCTCCTGAAGATCATCGAGTACGCGCGAAAGCGTCCGTGAACTGGTCCCGGTCTGGCGCTTCAGTTCGTTAAAGCGGAGTTCTCGGTCCTGAAGTTCGTACAGGACGGCCAGTCGCCACTTCGAACCGATCAGATCGAACGATTCGACGACCTGGCACGTTTCGTCGGGTTCGGATGAGAACGTCGAGGACATCGTGTATCCTATTGTTGTCGTGGATCGATATATAGGTTCGGTACCGAACCAGGTACTGCTAAGAAACCTACTTGCACGGCACAACCACTGCGCCAGTGATAAGCCACCACCGTCCATGGCTGTTGACATGGCGCAGGTTCCGGTGCCGGCGATCCCGGGGTGGGTCCCAGTCGAGACGATCACTGTCGTGTGTGCGGTGCTCGCATCCATCGCCGTGATCGTCTGGACCAGCGACGAGACCGAGCGACCGGTCGCGCGCCTCCGTCGCCGACTGGTCCTCGGGGTGCCGTGGGGGACGGCGATCACGATCCTCGGCGTCCTGATGGTGTACCTGATCGTACAGGGCGCGGTCGACGATATTCGTGATCCACTGGTGCTCCCGTTCCGATCCTGGTCGTACTTCTACCCGCTCGGGATGATCTCGGCCGCCTTCTCACATTCGAGTCTCAACCACATCACCGGCAATCTGGTGGGGACGGCGATGTTCGCGCCGATCGTCGAGTACGCGTGGGGTCACTATCCGAGACGGCGCGGGACCCAGACCTTCACCTCGCCGCTGACTAACCCCATCGTTCGGATACTGCTCGTCCCCGTTGCCGTCGTTGTCGTCGGTCTGTTCACCGCCGCCTTCGCGCTCGGGCCAGTGATCGGTTTTTCCGGTGTCGTCTTCGCGTTTGCCGGGTTCGCACTGACACAGCGACCGATCGCCGCGGCGCTGGCGATCCTCGCCGACCGGGTGTTCGGACTGATCGTCACGGCGATCCAGACCCCGCGCGTCGTCGCGCTGCCCCGACCCCGCATCATCACCCCGTGGTGGGCCAACATCGCCATCCAGGGCCACGCCATTGGAATCCTCACCGGTATCCTGCTTGGCGTTGCCCTGTGTTACGCTCGGGATCGATGGCCCAGACCGTCCCGGGTGTGGTTCGCCCTGCTGGCCTACGCGAGTTTTCAGGGGCTGTGGGCGCTGTTCATCCCGCAGGGCAACGGACGGTACGTGATGTTTCGCTGGATCGGCGTGGCGCTGATCTTCGTCCTCGCCACCGTCATCGTCCTCGCACTCCATGGGGAGTACGATCTCGAATCGGCCCTGAATCTACAGTTGCTCGCCGTCGTCCGACGCGGTCGGAGCGACTTCGACCTCGCTGGCGTCGTCGGCGTCGCCGCACTGACCGTCGTCGTCGTCCTCACGGCAGCGCTCAGTGGTGCTGCCATCCCCTACAACGTCGCGCCGGTCGGACACGCCGACGCGCCCGGTCCCGGTGTCGAAGTCCGTGACTACACTGTCTCCTACGGGGAGAACGTCCCCGACGGCTACGTCAACAGCGTCTCGATCCCCTTCGCCGGAAGCCCGACCGCGATCAACACCAGCGGCGTGATCGTCACCAGCGAGCGCCGCCACGTCTGGCAAACGGTCGTGCTCGACGCCCAGTTACAGAATCGCGGCTTCGCCACCGTCGAAGTCGGTGGTCTCGGCTGGCGGCGAAACGTCTACGTCAACCGGACAGGGTGGCAACCGACCGGGAACAGTAGCGTCTACAAGGTGTACATCCGGCCCAGCGGCGGGGAGCGGACACTCGCGTTCACGAGTCAGGCGCGACGGGCCGCGCCGATCATCGGCGGCCGGAATGTCACCCTGCGCCCACGGGACAGTGGCTTCGGATTCCGTGTCACGCAGGCAAACCGGACGCTCGGAACGGCCCCGCTACCGTCTCACGGGCGTACCACGACTGCCGGCGGGATCACGTTCACGCGTGACAATGCCGTTATTATCGCGAGCTACGAGCAGACGCGACTGCGGATCGCAAAGCAAACCGGGACCGGCCCAAACATATAGCTCACCACTCGATGCGATACACTTCGGCCGTGATCGCCCGTGATTCCTCGTCGTGGAAGTCGAACTGGCGGGGAATCTCGAACTCCGTCTGGTAGGAGTCCGTGACGGTGCCGCCGTTGTCCCCGGCAAAGGAGCCGACGAACTCCTGACTGCCCTCGTTGTGGATCGAGTACGAGACACTCGAAATCCGGGCTGTCGTCGACAGAAACGCGCGGTCCGCGTGCTCGTTCCCGGACTGGGCACCGAACGGCGGATTCATCACGACCGTCGTCTCGTCGGGCACCGTTGCCAGTGGGGCCTGTCCCGCATCGCCCTGAATCCAGGAGACGGAGGTCGTCGAGGCGACCTTGCGTTCGTTCGTCCGGGCGGTCTCCAGTGGCGACCGGTCGAGATCCAACCCGACGGCACGTTTCGGCCCTCTGAGGGCCGCTCCAAGTGCCAGCATCCCCGTCCCACAGCCCAGATCGACGACCGTTCGATCCTCGATATCACCGCGGAGGTCCGCCAGATGGATCAGGTGGGCCGCGAGTTCCGGCGGGGTGCGATACTGTTCGAGCGGCGCTCGTGGATCGTCGAACCCCGCTACCACACCGAGTTGCTGGGCCAGCGCCCGCTTGGTCGACATCGACTGCTACTATTGGGGACGGACGCAAAAGCTTAGTGACTGTCCCCCGGTCCCGGCCTGAGCAGTTCGATGACGAACCGTGATCCGCCGCGCTCGCTCTCTTCTACCCACACGTCGCCCCCGTAGGAGGCCACCATCGCGCTGACGAAGTACAGACCAAAGCCCGACCCCGAGGAATTTGCCCCCTGTTGCCCGCGTTCGAAGATGCGTTCTCGATCCGCGTGTGCGATCCCCGGCCCGTCGTCACTGATCGCGATCCGAACGACGCGGTCGTGCGTGTCGACAGTGACTTCGACATCGACCGAGCCGTCGGTGTGCTCGATGGCGTTCGTCAACACGTTGCCGACCACGTCGCCCAGTAGCTTGTCGGCCATGGCGCGCTGGCCGTCGGGACAGTCGACCGTGATCGTCGACTGGCGGGCGATCTGGCTCGCCCGCCGTGCTTCCGCTTCGAGCACCGACTGCAGTTCGACTGGTGCGATATCGCCGCTCTCTCCGTCGGTCAGTGTCTGGAGCGTCGAACGGACCTTTCGCGTCAGGTCAGTCACGTTCTCGCTCCAGTCGACGATGGTCGCTGCCCACTCGCCGCGTTCACCGTCGAGTTCCGCTTCGAGCAGTTCGCCCCGACTCTGGATCACGTTCATCCCGTTCAGGATGTCGTGGCGCAAGATGCTGTTGAAAAACTCCATCTGTTCGTTCTGGCGCTGCAGTTTCCGCTGCTGTCGACTGCGGACGACCGCGTACCGCAGTGATCTGACGAGGCGATCCCCGTCGAGTTCGCCCTTCGGCAGGTAATCTTGTGCGCCTCGTTCGATCGCTTCCATGGCAGCCTCTCGGTCGTCCATCCCGGTCAGGACGATGATCGGTAGGTCACCGACGACCTCTCGGGCGCGGTCGAGTGTGTTCAGCCCGGAACTCTCCGGGAGTCCGAGATCTAGCAGGAGAACGTCGAAGCTTGCCGAAGAGAGTGTCTCCTCGGCTCCCGCCAGTGACTCCTCGTGGTGGATCGTCACGTCGTCGACGAAGTGGGCGACCGACGGCGAGGCGAGGTGATGTTCGACGAGTTTGGCGTCCCCCGGATTGTCCTCGACGAGGAGCGCGTCCAGATTTGATGTCTCGCTCGCCATCGTCACTCAGGTGGCCGTTTGACGACCGTCAGCCAGAAGTCCTCGATCCGGTCGACGATATCGAGGAAGCCGTCGAAGTCAACTGGCTTGGTCAGATAGGCGTTCGCGTGCAGGTCGTACGACTGGACGATGTCTTCCTCGGCCGCGGAACTGGTGAGGATGACCACCGGGATGCGCCTGAGGTCCTCGTCCTCTTTGATCTCGGCCAGCACCTCCTTCCCGTCTTTTCCGGGCATGTTGAGGTCCAGCAACAGCAGGTCGGGTCGTTCCGCGTCCTCGTATTCGTCCTCCTGTCGCAGGTACGCGAGCGCTTCGACGCCGTCGTTGACGACTTCGAGGTTGTTGAGGACGTGCCCACGGTCGAGTGCTTTGCGTGTCAGTTTCACGTCGCCGGGGTTGTCCTCTGCGAGCAGTATCTCGACCGGATCGGCTTGCTCAGTCATCGTTCCCCTCCGTCACCCGCGGGAGCGTAAAGTGGAACGTCGCTCCATCTCCCTCCGTCGATTCGACCCATATCTCGCCCCCGTGGCGCTTGACGATCCGTCGACAGAGGGCGAGACCGATCCCCGTCCCCTCGGAACCGCTCGCCCGTCCGCGCTCGAAGATATCGAAGATTCGCTCCTGTGTGTCCGCCGGGATGCCGGGGCCGTTGTCCGTGATGGTAAATTCGACGAACTTCTCGTGCTGTGTCGCAGTGACCGTGATCTCCGGGTCGACCCCCGCCTCGCTCGTGTAGCGCAACGCGTTTTCCAGGAGGTTCTGACACACCTGTCCGAACTGATCGGGGTCGGCCTCGATCGGTGGCAGTTGGTCGACCGACACGGTCGCGTCGCGTTCGTCGATCTGTAGCGACAGCGAGGCGAGCGTGGTATCGAGCACCTCGTTGGGATCGATCCGTTCGAACTCTGCTGCTCGCGTCTGGACCCGTGAGTACTGTAGTAACGCGTCAATCATTGCGCTCATTCGCTGTGCGCCGTCGACGGCGAACTCCATGTATTCGGCCGCTTCCTCGTCGAGTTCGTCGCCGTACTCCGTTTCCAGCAGGTCGACGTAGCTCGAAACCATGCGGAGTGGCTCCTGCAGATCGTGTGAGGCGACGTACGCGAACTGCTGGAGGTTCTCGTTCGACCGTTCGAGTTCTTCGCGGTGCTCTCGAAGTTCCAGCGCACGTTCGGCCCGGTCCAGCGCCGCAGTCGCAGTGCTTGCCAGAATCTCTAGAAGGTGTTGACTCGTGTCGTCGAACTCAGAAACGTCGTCGCTTCCGATGAACAGCATCCCGTGTTTTCCGAGCGGGAAAAAGAGCATCGAGCCCAGTGGAGCACCCGGATTCGCCGGCGATTCGAGTTGCTGGTAGTCTTTGACGTACGTCGTCTCGCCGCGCTGGAAGAACGCCATCTCGTCGGTACCGGATTCGATCGGAGTGATCTCGTCGTCGAGTTCGGCAGCGTATCGCATCGCGGCGTCGGTCACACTCTCCGGTGACAGACGGTCCGCCTCCTCGTCGTAGCTCCACATCGCCGTGATCGGTTCGTCGATGATCTGCTCTGCGATGCGCGTCACCGATTCGGCGACTTCGGTCCGAGACTCCGCGTACAGCAGTTCTTGCGTGGCATCGCTCAATCGCTCGACGCGTTCCTGACGCCGCTTCAAATTCGTAATGTCGCGGGCGACGCCGACGACGTTCGTCAGTGTCCCGCTCTCGTCGTACACCGGCTGATACCACGTCTCGAACGATAGCTCGCCGATCTGCTGCGTGGTTCGGACCTCGTCACCGTCGAGCGCCGTCTTTGCGGCGTCTTTGATCTCGTCGTACTCGGCGTAGGCGTCGAACACCGACACACCTTCCAGTTCTCCCGGTTCGAGACCGAGTACATCCAGTCCTCGCCCTGAGGAGTGGGTGAACACGCCGTCGGGGTCGAGCGTGAACACGACGACGGGAAGATTGTCGACCAGCGTCCGAAGCTGTTCGTTGCGCTCCTTGCGCTTGAGTTCGCGCTGCCTGCGCTCTGTAATGTCGGTGAGACTGACGACGATTCGCTTGATTTCGTCCCCCTCGTCCGTATCGTACAGTGGTATCGCACTCACCGAAATGACGAGCCGCTCGTCGTCCGGTCCGTGGATCGTCAGCTCCCTGTCTTGGATTGCCTCGCCGGTTCGGCGGACCTGCGCCGCCGGGGCTTCCTCTTTGGCGAGCGGGTCCCCATCGACCGTCATCAGCGTGAATCCCCCCGGCACGATATCCGAACCGATCAGTTCCGAGCGGTCGACACCGAGAATACGCTCGGCCTGTTCGTTGGCCCGCCGAATGTGGCCCGCAGCATCGTGGATCACGATCCCGACGGGACTCACGTCGAGGAGTCGATTCAACAGGTTCCGCTCGGTTCGATGTTCACGTTCGACTGCTCGGTACTCTGTCACGTCTCTCACGTATGCCACGACGCGATCCTCGCCGTTGACGGTCGTCGACCGGAGTTCGACATCCGTCCAATGGCTTTCGCCGTCGGGACCCTCGACTTGCCACTCGACGTGCGACTGCCCGCTCTCCTGGGCCGTTCGTATCAGATCGTTCGCGTCGGCCGTCGAGAAGTCGGGCGGGCTGAAATCACCGACGTGCATACCCTCGATCGCCGCGGGGTCGACGCCCAGCAGATCGCCGGCCGCAGGGTTCGCAGTCGTGACCCGTCCCGTCTCCGGGTCGTGGACGAAGATGGGGTCCGGTGCCGTGGCAAACACCTGCCCGTGGAGTTGACTCTCACTGTCTGTCGAAGCCATACGGTATGAGTCTCAGTCGAGTACAAGAAAGTCGCCCCCCGATTATCAGATGCTGTTTTACCAATCCATCGGCACGATTCTCTCCGGTCGGTCCGAATCGCCACGACGGCCTCGATCGGCGCTTACCAGGTGCCGTGGAAGGTGTCGAACGCCAACTCTTCGAGGTCTTCCTCGCCGATGGCGATGCGGTACTCCTGTGGCGTGAGCATCGGCTTCTTGAACTGTGGGCCGTCGTCGGTCGTGATGCGCGGACAGCCAGTGTTGACGTAGGCGTCCATCCCGAAGTTGGTGAGTCGATCAGGGGTTACCTCGTCCATCGTGATGAGGTAGGCGTCGTCGTTGTTCTCGACGATTTCGGTGGCCTGGTCCCAGCGGCCCTGTCCGATCTTGGTACAGAAGATGACGCCCCAGTTGTCGGCGTCCATCGCCTTGTGAACGGAGGCGTACCGCTGCTTCATGAACTTCTCCGTGTCGGCGACGTGGACGGCGTTGTTCACGGGGTCTGCGATAACGACCTTCTTGTCGGGGTGTTCCATCGCCAGCCCGAGCGGATGGAATTTGCCGCCGCCGACGTAGAGAATCTGGTCTGCGTCCACGTCAGCACTGGCGTAGTTACAGCCAAGTACCTGTCCCTCGTGGGTCAGTCGGTCGTCGCCCCGGCGGGTGTGGACTTCGTAGCCACGTTCTTCGAGCCATTCGCGCATCTCGTCGAACTGGTTCATGTGCTGAGCCGTCGTGACAAGCCCCACGTCGGCATCTTCTGCGGGCGGACGGAGTTCTTCTTCGGCGGACTGTTCCATGATCGGGAACACGTCGACGTTAGAAAACAGCGGGACGTAGATGATCTTGTCCGACTCTTTCATCGGCGAGTGACCGAAGTGGACGAACACGTCGGTCCGACGCATCAGGTACGTATCGAGGTCGCAGGCACCGTAACACGGCTGGCCCGAGATCATCACGTTCACCGTGTCCGGTAGCTCCTCGCGGAGGTCGTCCGCCACCGCCGGGCCGCGCCGCTTCAGTCCTTCTGGGAACTGCAGGCCGACGGTCTCGGCGTCGCGCTCGTTGACCTCCTCGACGATGCGGTCGAGTTCGTAGTCCCACTCGCGGTCGTGCTTGAGCGCGAGTCCGGTCGTCCGGAGATCACCCTCACTTCGATCCTGGCTCATTAGGCCGGCATAACGGCTCGCGGTGTATAACAATCGCGCTTCAGAGCGAAGACCACCGACGACGCGTGAGGGGCGATCAGGTGTCGTCTAGCAGCAACTCCTGGGTGTGGTCGTCGACCGACGCGAGTCGATCTGCAAGCTGGTCGCCAAAGGCAACGAATCCGAAGGCGAGAATCGCCAGCGCAGCGCCACCGACAAGTGTCAGGTCCATACCCGAATTTGCTGCTCTGCGTTCATAAGTCTGCTCCCCGTTCGTCGTTCGGCAACCCTATAGGCGACGAGTCCCAAGTCGAAATCGATGAGCATCGAGTCCGAGACTGCCGATTCGAGCGTCGACACCGACGTCGAGGACCTCGCCACGGACTTTGGCGAGGCGATCACCGAACTGCCACTGTACCAGCGCTTCGTCGAGGCCAAAGAAGCCGTCGAGAACGACGAGCAAGCGCAGGCCCAGATTCAGGAGTTCGAGTCGATCCGCGAGGAGTTCATGCTCGCCCGCCAGACCGGTCAGGCAGATCAGGAGTCGCTGCGGGAGCTACAGGCCGCACAGGAGAAACTCCACGACATCCCCGTGATGAGCGAGTATCTCAAGCTCCAGAGCGAACTCGAACTGCGCCTGCAGGAACTCAACGAGATGATCTCCGACGAACTGGTCGTCGACTTCGGCGAGAAGGCCGGCGGCTGTTGTGAGGACTAGCGAGGCAGCACGGTCACCACGACCAGCAGTGGGATTCCGATGATCAGGACCGGACGGATACGGTAGAAGTGTAGCTGACCGGCCCAGAGAATTTTCCCGTCGTCGTCCAGCGTGACTCAGCCGTAGGCCCTGTCGTCGGGGACCTGTGCTGGCACTGGCTGTCCCAATTTTGATATACAGGCTGGATTCGATCCAGTGGAAAACCGTTGTATCGAACACTGACCCATGTGACCAGTAACCACGAAATAGCGGGAAAGCGGGATGGCGCTACACGATCTGATAATTCGTCACGCAGGCTTATTACCGAGTATCAATCTCTGTTTTGTATAGACTGGGTGGACCTCGCCCGAACTGAACTATGATCGGACAACGACAGACGGACGACCGTGGACAGGTCGGGATCGGGACCCTCATCGTCTTTATCGCGATGGTGCTCGTGGCCGCGATTGCGGCCGGTGTCCTGATCAACACGGCCGGCTTCCTCCAGAGTAGTGCCGAACAGAGCGGCGAGCAGAGTACCAATCAGGTGACCAACCGGCTGCAGATCGTCGATATCGCCGGCAGCGACATCGTCGAAGACGGACAGGGCATGGAAGTGACGACAGTCGCTCTGACAGTCAAGCGATCGCCCGGATCGGGCAACGTCGATCTGTCGACGACGACGGCCCAGTGGGTCTCCTCTGATGGGAGCTACGACGTGATCAGTTACACCGCCTCACAGGGATCGGGCGGGTCGGCCGGTGATGCCGGCTTCGTCACCGCGACGCTGCAGGACGACGATAGCTCCATCTCGAACAGTAACGTCCTCAACGACCAGTCCGATCGCGCGATCGTGACCTTCCAGACTGACTCCGTGCCCGACGCCGAGCAAGACAGCGAGCTTTCCGACGGGCAACTCGTCGGCGGCGATCTCACCGAGGGGTCGACGGCCGAGATCGAACTGAGCACACAGGCGGGCGGGGAAACGACCGCGACCGTCGTGGTCCCGCCGTCGCTCTCTGGGAAGTCCGCGGTCAGTCTCTAACCGACAGTACGGTACCGTCACGTCGGCGTGGCTTCGAAATTCGCAACTGTTTACCAGTCCGTCGACGCACGATCCGGTATGGCGATCGACTCAGACTGGGACGACTGGCTCGTGCGCGCTGTCGAAGACGCCGACCCGGACGGACTCGCGATCTGGTATCTCGGCTGTAACGGCTTCGTGCTCAAATCCAGCGGCGGTACGACCGTCTTTATCGATCCGTATCTCGGTCTCGGCGACCCACCGCGGACGGTCCGCATGATCCCGGTCCCGTTCGATCCCGACGACGTTCGGGTGGCGGACGCGGTGCTTGCGACCCACGAACACACCGATCACGTCCACGGGCCGAGTCAGGCACCGATCCTCGCCGGCACCGGTGCCGACTTCTACACGACGGATTCCGGGCACGCGGTGGTCCGGGACGAGGGCTGGCTCGACGAGTGGGCGGTCACCGACGATCAGCTCCACCAGATCGGCGAGGGTGAGACGATCGAGATCGGCGACCTCACCGTCCACGTCGAGCCGGCCAACGATCCCGACGCCGAGCATCCAGTGTCGTTCGTCTTCGAGCACGAAGCCGGGACGTTCTTCCACGGCGGCGACGCGCGCCCGGGTGCGTTCGAATCGGTCGGTGAGAACTACGACATCGATCTCGGTGTCCTCGCGTTCGGTTCCGTCGGGACGATCCCGGACAAAGAGACCCGTGAACCGGTCCGCACGAAGTGGTACAACGACGAGAACATGATCGTCGAGGCCGCCAACGAACTGCAACTGGACACGCTCGTCCCGACCCACTGGGACATGTGGAAAGGGCTGACGGCGGACCCGACCGTCCTGCACAAGCACGCGAACAGTTTCCCCTACCCGGCCACACTGCAGATCGTCGAGATCGGTGACAGGATCGACCTCTAACAGATACTTTCGGAAGTTTTTACATCCGAATATAGATAGTAAGTATCTTTAATATTGTCGGTGAACGCTTTTCGTTACATGAGTGACTCTCAGGCGTACGAAGAAATTACTGTGGTCTCAGATGGGGTGACGGTGATAAAGCGGTTCGAAGCCGACGAGTTCCCTGTGCCTGCGATCGCGTTCAACTTCGCTTCCGAACGGACGGAGCCAGTGACGGTCACGCTGACCGACGCAGTGCCCGAGGGTGTGGCCGTCGAGGACCTCGGCTTCCACCCGGAGTACGGCAGCGAGTACTGGACCATCGACGACGACACCATCTCGTTCGAACGTGAGATCGAACCGGAATCGGAGTACACGACCGTGTACGGCATCCGGGCGACTGGCACCGACAACGTCGAACAGTTCCTCACCGAACCGAGCATCGACCGGGTCGATCCGCCACTGGAGGACGACGAGGGGACGCTCGTCGGCGAAGGGTCTGACGCTGTCAAAGATGTCATCTCCGGGGACGCAGACAGCGTCCCGGGACTCGAAGACGCGGACGACGAGGAGATCGAAACACTCGATCTGAAAGATCCCAACGGCGAACGAATCCAACAGAACGGGCCGGCTCGGGCCGAGACCGCAAGCGAGTCGTCGACCGATGACGGTGATGCGGCCGACGATGAGGCGGCCGACGGTGACGGGGAGCGCCCCACCGTCGAGCGGTCCAGCGAAAACCTGATCGCCGCGATGGCAGCGGAGCTTCGAAACAACGAGGTCACCAAGGAGGACGTACAGATCCTTCGCAAGGCGTTCGATCTTGCGAGTGACAACGACGGCAGCGTCACCGCACGCGTCGACAAACTCCAGAGCGACGTGAGCGATGTCATCGCCTACACGGACGCACTCGAAGAGTTCCTCGACGAGAACGGGACCGGCGAGCAGATGGTAGAGGAGTACCAGTCCGAAGTCCAGTCGTTCCGGAGCGAAGTCGAGTCCTTCGAGACGGAACTGGAAGCGGTCCAGTCGACCGCCAGCCAGAACGACGAGCAGATCGAGTCGCTCTCTGACGGCGTCGAGGGGGTCCAGTCGTCCGTCGAGTCCGTCGAGTCGCAGGTCGGAACCGTCGGGTCCGAAGTCGACGACGTCGAGTCGCAGGTGTCGGAACTGGAGTCGCAACTGGACGAGGTCCAGACCGAACTCGAAGCGATCAACGAGCGGATGGGCGACAGCGACGTGGAGGCCCAGATTCAGGAGATCGACGAGGAGATCGAGGAACTCAAAGAGTGGCGTGAACAGCTTTCCTCGGTCATCGGCGGCGGCAACTGATACGGAACGTTGTCGTTGCGTACCGGTGGTCGTCGCCACAGGACAGACGATCACCGGCACATCGCTACGACAATCCGTATGCGAGGGGATCGACGCTCAGAACCGAGCGGGACAGTCGGTGTCTGTGCGGGCCAGCCAGCTGGAAACCGGATTCGTTTTATTATCGGATCGTCTCGCTTGTCGTAATGACGACGATCAGCGTGGCGGTTCCACGCAAAGGTCGGCCGCTCGAAGCCGTTCTCGAACGTCTCGCGACGACCGCGGAGTTCACCAGCGTCGCCGACGACGTGATCTCGACGCTGCGCTACGAGAAGGCGATCACCAAGGGCAACGCCAGCGCGGACGAGCACGTCTACGAGCGACTGGCCGACTACAGCGACCTCGCGGACCCGACGGAACCGGAGTTCACGCTGCTGCGTGACGACCGCGAAGGGATGCCACGCCGGGTCGTCTTCGACAGCCTGACGGTGCCTGTCGACGGGATCGACGTGCGACTCGTCGGCCGCGAGGAGCCGTTTCGGTCCCTGCGCAAACACGAGTTCGCGCTTGGCTTCGACAGTGCCGACCTCGTCCTCGAAGAAGTCGTCCAGCTACGGGACGACCCGCTGACAGAGATCGCAGCGATCAACGAACGCATCGACCCGCTCGACACCGACGTTCGCGTCGTCACCGGGATGGGCGATACAGTCTACCACACGCTGCTCGGGACCCCCGACGTGGTCGACTCCCTGCCCTACGACCTCACCCACGAGTTCGTCACGGCCTACGAGGGTCCGCTCTGTATCTCGCCGCGCTACGAGCGCCTCGTCGAGGCCGTCCTCGGGACCGAGGCCATCGAGGACATCGACTTTACGTATCCCGAGAACGGGCAGGAGGAGGAAGCGGCCATCGCCGAGGCCGGACTCGGCGTCTATCTCACTGTCACCGGAACGACGGCGCGAGACCACGGACTCGAACTGGGCGAACGACTGTTTCCCAGCGAGACCGTCCTGCTGGAGAATCAGTCCGAAGCCAGCCCCGCTGTCGAGCGCGTCCGAGAACTGTTTGCCACAGCCGACGAGACCGCACTGGCGTTGCAGTAACTGCCACGCTCCCGGGTGACATCGGTGTCAGCACAGCCATTTATCCATCGAGGGCCTACCTCGGACCACGACGATGGAGACAGCGATTCCACAGCAGCCAGAGAGAGGGTGCCCATGAGCGAACCGCACGCTGACCACCCGCTCCACACGGCCGGGACCGACCTCGACGACGCCAGTGTCGCGGTCGTGATGATTCACGGCCGCGGCGCGCGAGCGGACGGCTTCCTCCAGTTCGCCGAGCAAATCGACGTCGACGGGGTCGCCTATCTCGCACCGCAGGCCGACCGCGGGTCGTGGTATCCAAACCGCTTTATCGATCCCATCGAGAGCAACGAGCCACACCTCACGGCCGCGCTGGGCGTGGTCGAGGCGACGATCCAGCGGGCCGTCGACGCCGGGATCGACCACGACCGGGTCGTCCTCGTCGGGTTCTCACAGGGTGCCTGTCTCGCCAGCGAGTACGTCGCTCGGAATCCCCGCGAGTACGGCGGTCTCGTCGCGTTCAGTGGCGGACTCATCGGCCCGCTCGGGACGACCTTCGACCACGAGGGCGACGTTGCGGGAACGCCCGTGTTCTTTGGCTGTAGCGACGCCGATCCCCACATCCCGGAAGAACGGGTCACCGAGTCGGGCGACGTGTTCGAGGCACTCGGCGCGACCGTCGAGGTCCGCATCTACCCCAACATGGGGCATACGATCATCGAGGACGAAATCGACTACCTCACGGAGCGCCTGCGAACGCTTTCGGACACTGCATAAGCGCCGCACTGACGGCGCGGGTCCGGCCGCCGACCAGCGTCGTTTAACCGTGTCGAGCGCCAAGTCGTCCCGTATCCAATGCTGTCCGACGGGTTCGGTCGCGAGGTCTCGGGAGTTCGCGTCTCGCTGACCGACCGGTGTAACTTCGACTGTGTTTACTGTCACAACGAGGGGCTGGGCGACACGCGCGGGCCGCTTGCACCGCAGGACGACGAGATCGGTGCGGATCAGGTGATCGACTTCCTCGACGTGGCCGCCGAGTTCGGCGTCGATACAGTGAAGTTCACTGGTGGCGAGCCGATGCTTCGGCAAGACCTCGCGGAGATCGTCCGCCGGACGCCCGACGAGATGGCGGTCTCGCTGACGACCAACGGGTCGTACCTCCCGGAGCGTGCGGCCGAACTCGTCGACGCCGGACTCGAACGGGTCAACATCTCACAGGACGCGATGGACCGCGAGGCGTTCGCGGAGTTGACCCAGCGGGGCGCGTACGACCGCGTCATGGAGGGCGTCGAAGCCGCCGTCGATGCGGGGCTGACACCGGTCAAGATCAATATGGTCGTCTTCGAACCGACCGCTGGCTACGTCCCGGGGATGGTCGATCACGTCGTCGAACACGACGGCCTGCGTCTCCAGTTGATCGAGTACATGCCCGAACTGGCCGGCCACCCCGAGTGGGCCATCGACATCCAGCGCGTCCACGACTGGCTTGCCGAGCAAGCCGACCGGATCGACCACCGCGAGATGCACGACCGGCGGCGCTACGTCGTCACCGACGACGGCAGCGAGGGGGTCGTGGAGGTCGTCGACCCGGTCGGCAACGAGACGTTCTGCGCGAACTGTCACCGCGTCCGGCTGACTCACGACGGCTATCTGAAGGGGTGTCTGAATCGTAACGACGACCTCCGGGCCATCGGCGAGGCGAAAGTCCGGATGCGCGATGCGTTCCGGGCGACCGTCGCCAGCCGCGTGCCCTACTACGGGGAGTACATGATCGAGACGGACGACGGCTGGGAGCGCAACGACGAGTACGTCGACGAAGTCGGTGATCGGATGCCGTACGAGTACAGCGACGAATAACTCCCACGTCGGCCGCCCAGCGAGCCGTCGGCTCGTCGAAGTCGTGGCTTTTTGCGCCGTGGCGCCCACACGTCGAGCATGACAGACGACCCTCGGGGCGTGGGATTCAGAGAGCGGATTCGGCTCGACGAGGCCCGCGAGCGACTGCTCGACGGACTCGCGCCCATCGACCGGAACGAGACGGTCGCGGTCGCAGACGCAGCCGAGCGCGTGCTGGCCTCGGCCGTCACCGCACCGCGGGCGGTGCCACAGTACGATCGGACGACGAGGGACGGGATCGCCGTCCGTGCCAGCGACACCTTCGACGCGAGCAGCCACTCGCCGGTCGAGCTGTCGCTCGCCGAGGCGGTCGATTCGGGACAGGCCCGGCGCGTCCACGACGGCAGCGAACTGCCGGCGGGTGCAGACGCCGTCGTCGGAATCGACCGCGTCACCATCGAAAGCGACGACCTCGCCACAGTGTCCCGTCCGGTCGCAGCTGGAACGAACGTCGCGCGGATCGGCGCGGACGTATCCGAGGGCCAGCGGCTCTTCGAACCGGGCGATCTGCTCTCACCGTCGGCGCTAGCACTCCTCGAAGCCGTCGGTGTCGACACGGTCGAGGTGGTCGAGCGCCCGCGCGTGTGCGTGCTCCCCGTCGGGTCGGCACTGGTCCAGTCCGATCCCGCCCCAGGTGAGATCGTCGAGACGAACGGCCAGACTGTGAGCCAGTTCGTCGGGCGGTGGGGTGGTCTCGCGACGACCCACGACGCCGTGGCAGACGACACAGCAGCGCTCCGCGGGGCGCTCGAACGCGCCACCGACCACGACATCGTCGTGACCACCGGTCGGTCCGGTATCGGGGAGCAGGACCTGCTACCGAGTGTCCTCGCCGACATCGGCGAGGTCCTCGACCACGGTGTCGCGATCGATCCGGGTCGTTCGGTCGCCGTCGGCGTCGTCGACGACACGCCGATCCTCGTGTTGCCGGGAGCGCCGGTGGCGACTATCGTCACTGCCGTCCAGTTGCTCCGGCCTGCGCTGAAGCGCCTCGCCGGGCGACCCGTCAGCCAGTTTCCGACGACTGCGGCCAGTCTCGACCGCAAGGTCGCGAGCGAGGTCGGGGTCCGGTCGTTCGTCGGCGTGACTCTCGACAGTGAAGGAACGAGTGACGACCGCGCCACGGCGACGCCGACGCGAACGGACTGGGTGGGTGCGCTCTCGACCGCCGCGCTGGCGGACGGCTGGATCGCCGTGCCCGAGGCGGCCGAGGGGTACGAGGCGGGACGGTCCGTCGCCGTCGAACACTGGGAGTGGTCACAGTGAGCGACCGCAAGGAGTTCTGTGATCTCGCCTCGCCCGAACGTGCCCACGAAGTCGTGCGCGGCCTCGACATCGATCCCGGGACCGAGACGGTCCCGCTGACTGAGGCCCGTGGTCGCGTCCTCGCCGAGCGGATCGATGCCGGCATCGACGTGCCCGGATTCGATCGCGCCAGCATGGACGGGTACGCCGTCCGGGCGCGGGACACGTTCGGTGCCGACGAGACCGATCCGGTCACGCTCACGCTTGCGGGCGTGGTCCACGCGGGTGAGAAGCCAGACACGAGCGTCGATCCCGGCACGGCAGTCGAGATTTCGACCGGCGCGGTCATGCCCGAGGGTGCCGACGCCGTCGTGATCGTCGAACGGACGAGCGAGACCGACGACGGCGTCGCGATCCGATCCCCCGTCACACCGGGCGAGAACATCATGCCGTCGGGAACGGACATCGCCGCCGGCACTCGTGCACTCGGCCCGGGGACGCGATGCACGCCCAGAGAGATCGGCCTGCTCTCGGCACTCGGCGTCGACGAGGTTCCCGTCCGAGCCAAGCCGACCGTGGGCATCATATCGACGGGCGACGAACTCGTCCGCCCCGGCGACGACCTCGACAGTCGGGCCGGTCAGATCTACGACGTGAACAGCTACACCACGGCCGCAGCGGTCGCGGAGGCCGGCGGCGACCCACAACTGTATCCCCACGTCGGCGACGACTACGACGAGATGGAACGCCTCCTTCGCGAGGCGGCCGACGAGTGCGATCTGGTCCTCTCGTCGGGATCGACCAGCGCGAGCGCCGTCGACGTGATCTACCGCGTGATCGGGGAGCAGGGCGAACTCCGACTGCACGGCACCGCGATCAAGCCAGGCAAGCCGATGCTGGTCGGCGAACTCGATGACGCCGCCTACGTCGGACTGCCGGGCTACCCGGTCTCGGCACTCACGATCTTTCGCGTGTTCGTCGCACCGTTGCTGCGCGACGCAGCGGGACTGCCGGAACCGCCGACAGCGACAGTCACCGGACGGATGGCCGTCCGAGAGCGATACGAAGCGGGCCGTAGACGGCTGCTCCCCGCCGGCCTCGTCGAGGATGGCAACGACGACCTGCTCGTCTACCCGGTCGACAAGGGCAGCGGTGCGACGACGAGCCTCGTCGACGCCGACGGGACCGTCACCGTACCGGCCGACACCGCCTTCCTCGACGCCGGCGAGACCGTGACGGTCGATCTCTTCTCGGCCGAGGTCCGCCCGCCGACCATCCTCTGTGTCGGTGAGTCGGACCCGCTACTCTCCACTGTCCTCGACAGGCTCGACCGGCCGCGCTTCCTCCCGGTCGGGACTGAGTCGGGACTGCGACAGCTTCGAAACGGCGTCCCCGACGTGGCGGTCGCCGCCGGTCCCAGCGCAGACGACCCGGACTGCGACGCTATCGAAATCGGGGGCTGGACGAGAGAGTGGGGGCTGGTCGTTCCGGCCGGCGAGAGCGGCGCTTTCGACGGGCTGGCGTCGCTCGTCGACACGGATCGATCCTTCAGCAATCTCGCGACCGGGAGTGGCCTTCGCGCCAGCCTCGACGCCGCCCTCGACGCGCTGGCTGTCGAACGTGACACTGATCGGGAGGGGCTGACGACCGACATCGACGGGTACGAACTGGCTGCGAGCGGGTTCGAGCGTCCCGCCCGAGCGGTCGCCACGGGCGAGGCGGACGCGGGTCTCGGACTCCGAGCGACTGCCGATGCGCTGGCCCTCGAATTCGTCTCGTTCGGACGACAACCAGTATGGCTGCTCGCGAACCCAGACCGTATCGACAAGACCGGCGTGACGGCGCTGCAGGACGCCCTCGAATCGGTCGATCCGTCGTCTCTCGCCGGGTTCGAACGCCGGTAAGCGAGCCGATCAGCGAGCGCGCGGGAACTTACTCTGGCGTACGTACTCGCTTACTATCTGTCCGGCCCGTCTTAGAGCGGTCATGGATCGCCGCTCGACCCGACGACAGATTCTCGGAGCGGGTAGTCTCCTGATCGTCGCGCTCGCTGGCTGTGGCGGTGACGGTAGCGGAAGCGACGGTGGTGCCTCAGGTCCCACTGTGACCGGAGCCGAGTATCCGTCGATCGACGAGTGGCTGACCGAGACCGAAGTCGGCGGTGCGAGCGACAACTACGATGGGACGTTCGCGGTGCTGCGAGATCAGGCGTCGGTGACCATCGACGTGGGTTCCGAGGGCAACGGTGGGGCCTTCGCATACGCGCCCCCGGCCGCCGTCGTCTCGTCGGGCACGGAGATCCGCTGGAACTGGACTGGCGAAGGAAATCCCCACAACGTCGAAGCGCTCCCGACCGAACAGATCGGCGCGTCCGACTACGAATTTAGTTCCGGTGAGCCAGTGGGCGGGTCCGGCGTACAGTACACACGGACACTCGACGACACCGGGATCGTGCTGTATCACTGCGAGCCACACCTCTCGCTCGGGATGAAAGGTGGGATCGCCGTCGAGTGATTTGAAGCCACTGGCGGGTCAAACGGGTTCGACCGCCGGGTCTGTGCTCACACGTCCGCCCGTACGAACAGTTGCTGACTCACGGCGAGGACGACGACCGCCGCGGCCCCGAGCAGGCAAGCACCGGCGAGATCGTGTGTCCCGTCGATCAGGATCGCTGGTGGATCGAAGTACCGAACAGGCGAGAATCCACCGACCCAGTCGTAGTTGGTCCCGACGAGAATCGATTCGAAGAGCCACGCCGCGAAGACGAGACCGAGACCGACACGGCCGGCGGTCGTGCCGCGTCGGACACCAACACCGAGCAGGACGCCGACAGCACCCCAGAACAGGAGGTAGACCACCGCGACCGCGTGTAACCCGAACAGGTCGACGAGGGGAAGCGGATCGTCGACGAGCCATGATCCGACGAAAAGCACCAGCGGCACGACGGTGTTTATCACTATGATCGGTACGATCAGTGCGAGATACTTGCCCAACAGGACACTGGTACGAGAGACCGGTGCGGCGAGTACCATATCCATCCGGTCGCGTCTGAGGTCCTCGGCGACAGTGCCTGCGCCACTGTAGGCGACGTAGGCGGCCAGACCGACGATCCAGCCGAACGTGTAGAACTCGCTCGCCAGCAACCCTTCGAGCGATTCCAGACTCTCGAAACCCATCAGCGCCGCGAGCGCGGGCGGGAACGTCTCGATCAGTGCGGTCATGTCGACGCCGGTGACGACCTGTGGCCCGAGCCAGATGTAGAATCCACCGAACAGTGAGAGTCCCACCGTGAGAATCCCGGTCATCCTGACACGCTGGGCAGCCTCGAACTGGAACACGCAGAGGGCTGTCCCGATGTGGCCGGTGCTCGCCTTCGATGTCGTCTCGGAAACGTCCGCTGTCATCAGACATCCCTCCGTGCGAACCACTGTTGGCTCGCGATCAGCAGGACGAGCGCCGCGAGAAGGAGGATACCGCTGCCCACGAGATCGTACTCGTTCGCCGTCAGGATCGCGATGGGGTCGTAGTACTGCATCGGGGCTACGGCTGCGAGCCAGTCGAGGTCCGTGCCGACGGTGACCGCTTCGATCAGGAACGTACCGACGAGCGTCCCGACGGCCGTCCCCTCGGCGACGATTCGTCGTGATGCGACGACCGACGTGAACACGCCGAACGCGCCACACAGAAGCAAGTACGGGATCGACAGTGCGTGGACGGCGACCACGTCGACGAGTGCGATCGGATCGTCGATCGCGCGTGTCCCCAGCACGACGACGGCGAAGACGACGACGTTGACGACGACGATTGGGGTCAACAGTGCGAGGTACTTCTCGACGACGATCGTCTCGCGAGAGACTGGTGCCGCGAGCAGCATGTCCATTCGACCCTCCTCGATGTCTGCTGCGATGTCACCGGCACCCCGATAGGCCACGTAGATACCCAGACCGAGCAGCCAGACGAACTCGTACAGCTCCAGAGCGATGAACCCCTCGATGGTGCCGATGACGGTGAGGCTCAGCGCTTCGACCATCCGGGGCGGTAGCTGTTCGGTCAGGGCCGCCAGATCCACTTCCGCGAGAATCCCCGGTGCGATGGCGATCATCATGCCTGCGAACGCCGAGATGCCGATTGCCAGCACGACTGCGCCGGGGAACTGCTCTCGTGCCTCGAACCGCGCCGTCTCAAGCATCCGCCGACTCCGCGTCTGTCGTCTCTCTTCCGCGACTTTCGACTTCCTCGACGGCCGCCCGCGGATCGTCGTCGTAGAACCGCATGAATACGTCTTCGAGCGGCGCTTCTTCGATCGACAGGTCTCTGAGGTCGTACTGCAGCAGGTGACGCAGCAGCGGGTCGTACGCTCCCGTGTAGGTGAACGAGACCGTCGCCTCCTCGCTGCCGTCGCCCCCGCCACTGACTGTCACGTCGTGAGCCCCGTCGAGCGTGACTTCATCGGCAGTGACTGTCCCACTCACGCTCGCACGAACGATCTTCCCAGTCCGGTCCAGCAGCGAGTCGATCGCTTCGAGTTCGACGAGCCGACCGTCTCGGATGATGCCGACCCGGTCACAGACTTTTCGCACTTCGCTGAGGATGTGCGACGAGAAGAAGAACGTCTTGCCACGGGTACGCTCGGTCTCGATAAAACTCAGGAGTTCCTCCTGTTTCAGCGGGTCGAGACCCGACGTGGGTTCGTCCATGAAGACGAGGTCTGGATCGTGCATGAACGCGACGAGGATCGCGAGCATCTGCTTGTTCCCACGCGAGTACTGCCCGACCTTGCGATCGAGCGGTGGATCGAACAGTTCGAGAAGTTCGTCACTGCGTGTGTCCCCCCGCAAGGCCCCGTGATACGACAGCAGTCGCCGTCCTGTGACCGATTCGTCGAAGCCGGGTTCACTCGGCAGGTACCCCACGTTCGCGCGGACCGCTCGGAGTGCGTCGGCATCGTGAATGTCGGCACCGAGGACCGTTGCAGTGCCAGCGGTCGGTGACTGAAATCCCATCAGTGTCCTGATCGCGGTGGTCTTCCCGGCACCGTTGGGACCGAGAAACCCGAACACCTCTCCGTCGCGTACCTCGAAGGTAAGATCGTCGACCCCACAGATCTCGCCGTAGTACTTCGTCAGTCCGTCGACCTCGATCGCAGTCATGACTCGCTCACACTTCCTATCGACGTGTGGCCCCAAGTTCACGTTTTCCCCAGCCCTCATCGACCGTATTCCGCTTGCAGCCGGTCTGACAGGGCGTCTCTGACGATCAAACGACGTGATCGAGCCACCAGCAATTGGTATAGCGGTATGCAGTTTATTAGTTTGCTATCGGCCATCGAATCGCGACAGCAAGTGAACCAGAACTAACACATTTCGTATATTTGCTGCTCGTAGACGGACCTGACTCGGTCTCCCCACTCGTGGGTGTACGTGTCGATTACGTCCTGTGCGACATCGCCCCTGAGGTACTTCACGATGCCCCGATCACCGGTCCGATCCCGGAGGTGCGTGGTGAAGAAGTGCCTGAAGTAATGGGGTGTGACGTTGGCCGCTGCACCGCCGCCGTCCTGATACCACCCCCGCTCTCGTGCGTGTTGCTCGACGATGTGATGGACCATATCCGGGGTCAACCGTGCCCCCCAGTCACCGCTTGTCGACGTAAAGAGCGGTGCCGCGTCAGATCGGGAATCCGGCCGTATCGCGAGCCATCGTTCCAGAACGGCCGCCAGTTCGGCGTCGATCGGTATCGTCGTCTCCCGTTTTCGCTTGTTGGCTGCAGACCGTTCTTCGCCGTTGACGACGCTTCCGCGTGCTGGCTCGGGTGAGACGAACAGAGAATCCGGGCGCCCGTCTAACTGTACACGGACTCGTTCAGGGTCGGCCAGTCGAGTCCCGGAAAGGTGTAGATCACGGAGGTCGAGATTACACAGCTCACCGGCCCGCATCCCGGTTTTGAGGAGAGTCACGATTACCGCTCGCTCCAGTGGATGGGTGATCTGGGCGACGAACGATCGCATCTCGGGAATGGAGATCTCCCGACGCTGTGGGTCGGTGTCGATCGTCTCGTCCATCTCTTCCATGACCAGTGACATCGGGTTCCGATCGAACGTCCCCACCTGATTCATGTACGCGTAGAATCGGTGCAGGTACGAGGCGTACGTCGCGATCGTCGACTCGCTCTGTCGACCACGAAGCCCGTGGACGTAGGCCATGCAGTCCCGGTGCGTCGCTTCGTGGAGGTCGACGGGTCGCGCACCGCTGTCCAGAAACGACTCGAAGTCCCGCAACACCCGTTCGTAGTACGCCCGCGTCCGCTCTGTCTTTCCATGGTAAGTGATATCGTCGAGGAAGTACCCAACCGGGTCTTCCTCAGCCCCGGCCGCTTCGGTCCCGGAACTCATCGTTTCACGTACCCCCCGTCACGACCGCTGTATCGAATTTCGTCACGGGCTTGCAGTTCCTGTAGCGTCTCGTCCAGTTCCGCCTCGACATCGTTGGTGACCGCTGCCACGAGTTCGTCCCAGTCGTAGGTCCCGCCGTCGCCGAGGATCGAGAGGACCCGGTCTTCGAGGCCTCGACCCTGGGGTTCAGGGCCGGAACCTTGCCCTGCACGGGGTTTCTCTTCCCCCTCGTCTTCGGTAGCCGTCTCAGGGCCTGTAAACCCTCGACGGCCAGCCTGGACCATCGATCGGACGAACTCACTCAGACTCATGTCGAGTTCGTCGGCGTGTGACTGCCATTCGTCTTTCTGATATGTCGGTACGTACGTCTGGACTCGCGACCGCGACGCGTCGACGGCCCCGTCACTTGCCATGTTCGGTCGCTTGGGTGCCAGCTACATCAATGTAACTCATATTCACGGATAAAGACCCTTATTTGTCTATCTGACATCCTCAGGCGGCAAGTGGTGATTGGATTATTTGTGAGCCTAACTCAGAAATCTGTCGACTATGCCATTCGCACAAATAAATAATGTCGCCGAACACAGGTCAGATATCGCAATGCTGTGTGGTCCAATATCGTATCGACTCGATTCACTCCGATCCAGTAATGTACTGAAATATGATGGGTACCCGTTCACCGATCGACTTACCGCCGGGCCAGCCGTGGCGTCGGGCATCAGCCCTCGAAGTCGGATGGGGAGTCGGGGGGTCGTGTTCAGAGAGAGATCGGGTGAAGTCAGAACAAGGCACCGAAAGCCCTCGGCACGCTGGCCGAATCTGCGTCGGATATTCTCCCTGCGGTCGAATATGTGCCGCCGCAGATCCGGCTACCGAGCCTCGCCCTTTCATCCGCCAGGAATCAGCCCGAGAGGCCGTCTAAACCCTGGTGGATGAAAGGGCGAGCGCTACGTGGCGGCTGCGCCGCCACGGTATAGCCGGCCGGTGGAGCCGGCCGGCCTTTGCGGGAACCCCGGCGAAGTCTGCTCACGGGCGCGAAGCGCCCGTTCGCACGGCCAGAGGAACTCGCGGAGTCCCTCTCGGCAAGCACGCGAAGCGCGTAGCGAGTCGCGGGACCGCAACTGCACGAGGGCTTTCGGTGTCTCAATCTCTACGGATGCTGCCGCTTATCTGAACACTGCGGTCAGGAGGTAGTAGAGAGCTATTGAACACCGTGCGTCGAGATCGACACGCTCTCGTGTATTCAAATGTGTCTCAACAGCGGGCGTCTGCCGTGCTGGAATGGTCTCCCAAGCACTGAGGGTGATGCCGTCCACACGGGATCGTGGGCGATACTGAGGGGGTCATAGTGCCAGCCTAGGGTATGCCACACTGTCGTATATCAGGGTTTCATCCCCACAGCCGATTCACCGGACAGTTGGATCGACGCACCTGCTGTGCAGTGTCACGACCCTTGCAGCGTCGGCGAGGGCACCGAAAAGGCAGCAGGCAACCCAGCTAACGATTCGTGTTGCTCCGACGGAAACGACCGGAAAGCACGCTCGTCTCACGCATCGACGCACTGCAACCCATCAGATACAGCCTGATCGGCCCGTGTAACCACGAGTATCGACGGGCATGGGTTTGTCATGTGACACCGAATTGCTTTCCGTCAGTGACTGACTCAGGCAATGCTGTGCAGATAAGAGGGCTTTGTGTCTGCCACGCGGAGACTGGACTGTATATCTGAACACGACCACTCAGGCAGGCCGTGTTAGGTCCTCTCTCGGTCGGAGGGCGTCCGGCCATCCTCCAGACTCGATCCGTCGGCGGTCCGAACCTATCACACTAGCCTGCGAGAGCCACCCTACAGACGTTCGCCGTTCGCTATCCGTACTAGTGATACGAACCACGAGAGGGGAGAGGCGCCGAGCAGTTGGCCTGCCGACGGTTCTCCACGACTGTCCGAAGTACAGCGTTTGCGAGTCGCCCGTCGACATCGACAGCGACCGTGACCCTCACGACGAGAGTGCTGTTTTCTCGACATCGCGGGTAGAGCGAGCGAAAACGATATTCCACAACGATTTCTCGGCCCGGTGTTCCAGCGATCTCGTTCGTCCCGGCGATTCGCAAGCAGATGGCGACTGTGGGCGACGAGTCGGCAGTCTCGGAGTCAGTAGATAGCGTGACTGGCCTGCGAACGGTAGATGTGGGACCCTCCATTGGCTTGCATCTGCGGTCTACCTGACCCGTCGGTCCGTCGGGCGGCGGTTCTGGGTCAGGAGGTGCTCTTCGTCGACGACGCTCCTGTGAACTGTGCTCTGTCGACGAGCACTGTTCGCTGTCGATCAGCCACAGTCTGTTTGCCCTCTGACGTTGGATAGCTACGGTCGAGGTGGGATAGATTACAGTTGGAGTGGCGTCTCGGGTTTCGATCCAAGCCCAGCAGTGGGCCACTCAATCGACGTTCTCGTACGTGTGACCATCGTGAGCGGGGTCGCGCCAGTGGAGTGTAGCAAAGACGCACTACGTCGACTCAGTCGTTGAAGCCACCGCCAGAACACGACCGGTTTTCGGACTGATCGATGGAGGAATAAAATTACATTGACACTTTCTTGTGTCTCAGCGTGGGCGGTATGGAACACATAAATTGCATAGTGCTATACCAATATGTGCGAGGTCGACGTGACTCGTTTCGACCAGAGAGCAGGCACTCACAGGGTTCCCGGTTTTGGGAGCGGTCCGTCCAGTCGATTCGAGTGGCCTACGGGCGGATCACCGACCGCTGATCGGTTCGGAAGTGATCGGCTGATCGCTGCGGTACCATCCGATCGCATGGATTCGCGAACCCAGACTACTCAGCATCGCCCGACGACTCGGCCTGCGTGTCGTCTTCGAGGACTTCGAGCGTCTCTTCTCGTTCATCGGGTACGTCGTCCCGAGCGGTCATCGGGTCCGTGCCGATGGATTCGGCCATGGAGGCCGTCGGGGTGAGTTGATCCCCGTGAATCAGTTGGGGGAGGAGGATTCGAACTGTTTCGATAAGAACGATGAACACGATCGGCAGGAGGAAAAAGCCGTACCAGCCAAAGAGGATCGGTCCGAGCAGGTACCCGAACAGGAGTACCATCGCATCGAGATGATGGCCGGTGATGTACGGCTGGAGGAAGGTCTGGGGCACGATATCGAGGAGGACGAAGTAGGCGAGGAGGACGCCGCCGACGAACGGCAGTTGGTTCCCCGCCACGTCGAGCGATTGAAGCAGGAGGTGTCCGACGACCGGGACGTAGACGAGTTTGCCGACCACGATGGGGATGAGGCTCGCGACCCCGGTGAGGAAAGCGAGTGTCAAGATCATCGGAATGCGCAGTCCTGCGGGTGCGAGGGCGTTCGTCGCCCAGTAGGCGATCGTCGCGACAACGGACATGACGACGATGAACTGAAGATTGCCGAAGAACACGCTCTCTAAGTCTTCGTCGATGGCGACGGCGTAGTTGTACGCGGTGGTCTCACGCCCGCCAAACAGCGTCGTCAGGCCCGCGGAGAGTTCCTCGTCGTTCGCGAGGAGGAAATAGGAGAGCGTGATCGCGAGCGCGAGAAACAACAACGTACTGGCGAGCCCAGAGACGACGGCGACCCCTAGCTGAAACACCGATCGCAACGACTGGCGGGGGTTCGCGAGAAGTTCACGAGGATTCGACGTGATCGAGCGCAGGATGGATTGCTGGTCACTCGGAAGCGCATCGAGATTGAAGTACGACGTGACGAGTGAGACGAAGCCGTCCGTCGTCGACGCGAGGCGCTGGATCTCCTCGAAGAGCTGGAATCCGGCCCAGAGCGCGACGACTATCACTGGAACGAGCACGAGCAGGACCGTCGCCATCGCGGCCAGACTCTCCGAGTCGGTGATCGACTCGACGCGCTCACAGATCGGTCGGGTCGCGTAGTACCCGAAGACACCGACGACCAGCAGGCCGAGAAACGAGTACGCAATGTAGCCAGCGACGACGGCCAGTAGCACGACGAGCAGCCACCAGCCGACGCGCGTGCGGTCGGCTGGAGTCCACGATCCACTGGCAGTCATTACAGTTCTATTGACCTTTCAGACGTGTATCAGTTGTGCCTGCGAACGCGGCCAGCCGGGGTATCGGCGAGAGTGACCAGGGGAACGATCGAGCGGAAGACGGACTGTCGAGACTGTTCGACGGGTGAGAAAGCCCGGGGGTGTCGCTACTCGTCGTCGTCGAGGTTGCGGGCCGTCTGTGACGGACCTCCGGAGAAGACGAACTCGTGTTCGGCTTCGGTTTCGAAGCGGTCGAGAATGTCGCCAAGCGGTCGCGCGTATCGTTTGAGCTGGCGTGCGCGCGAGGACACCTCGTTGAGTTCTGCTGCCTGTTCTTCGGCCGCTCCGGCGACGGTTTCGGATTCGGCCATCATCTGTTCACTGGTGTCTGCAGCATTCTGCAGTTGCGTCGCGACAGTGCGGAACTGATCGAGCGAGTCGGTGAGGTCGACACCGTCGTGGTCCCGCTCGAATCGTTCGAGGGTTTCGACAAGCGTGTCGAGGTCCTCAGAGATCTGTTGGAGTTGATCTTTCTGCTCGTAGGCATCGTCCGAGATCTTCTGGACCGATTCGGCGACCTGTTCGGAGGCGTCCCGGACGGACTCTGCACTCTGGAGGACCACGTCCCCGGACTCTGCGACCTCGTCGGAGAAGCTCTTGAGCTGTCCGGTCGTCTTTTCGAGTTCCTCGATCATCCGATTGAACTCCGCGGCGATGGTGTCCATCGCCTCGTTCTCTCCGTCTTGCTCCATCCGAGTCGTCATGTCACCACCGGCAGTCTGTTCCATCGCGATCGAGAACTCTCGGGCCTTCTCTTGCAGGTAATTGCTCATCTCCATCGCTTCGGCCCGGGAGACTTCCGCTTCTTTGCGGGCACGCTCGGCCTCGTCGATCTGATTTTTGAGCGCGTCGCGCATCTCCGCGAAGCCGTCGTATAGCTGTCCGATGTTGTCGATTCGATTCGACGCGAGCGTGACGTCGAGGTTGCCCTCGCGCATCTCCTCGGTCTTCCGACTCAGTCCGTCGATTGACGATGCGGTGCTCCATCCGAGGACAGCGCCCACACCACCGACGAGGACGACCATCCCGACCGTGGCGATCAGGCCGTACTGCTGGATGTCCTGCACGAAGCCAAACACCGTCGAGGACGGCGCGTGGGTCAGGACGACCCACTCAGTTCCCTCCACTGGGGCGTAGCCGACCGTGTACTGCTCGTCGATCAGATCCGAGTTGGCGGGCATCGCCGTCTTCACACCGGCCTCCTGTGTGGTGTCGCGGAAGGAGTTCGCATCGTCGACGCTCTGGCCGACCGGGTAGGTGTTGAACACCATCGGGTCGCGACGACTGTCGCTTGTGCCTTCGGCCTGATCGATCATGACGCGACCGTCGTCGTTGACGACCAGCGTGAACTGATCGGCGTTTCCACCGGTACCCTGAAGATCCGATGCGATCTCCTCGATACTGTACTCGACGACGAGGAGCCGGTTCTGAGATGCCGAGACGGGGCTGGCGAATCCGATCGTCGGTTCCCGGTTCTGGTTGTCGTAGTAGACACCAGACGCCGTCACTGCCGTCGCATCGTCGAGGGACACGTTACCGGTCCAGCCGAGGTTGACTCGTTTCACACCGGTCTCGGCCTCGAGATTCGTGCTGGCGACGACAGTCGCTTCCGAGAGACCCCGTTCGAGGAGGTGTATGTTCTCGGCGTCGCCCGGCAGCCGAGAGCGTTCGTTTTCGAGGGCGAGGGCCAGATCACCATCGTCGGACGCCCAGCGATCCTGATTCGAGAGTAGCTTCGTCGACAGTCGATTCTGACTGACCCACTGTTCGACGAGTCCACTCTTCTGGAGTGCAGTGTTCTTGTACTGTTCTTCGACGTTTTGCTGTGTCTGGCTCCGCACTTCGTCGGTCGCCGCGACACCGATCAGCCCGATCGCCGCCGCGAGAACGAGAAAGACGATCCCGAACTTCAGCGCGAAACTTCGACGGACGACGTTCGGCGTTATCTTCTGGAAGATACTTTCAGACGGTGTATCCGACTGACTCATCGGACACCACCACCAACGACCACCTGTTTGGTAGTGACTGACTCACAGTCGTGTTGCGAGCCACTCACTGACCACGTTTCCCTCACTGACATAGGTTTGTGTGTATTATTTGGGTACATAAGCCTTTGGAGTGTGTCATCACCCGTGAATGAAAGTCCGAAGAGCGTGGAATCTCGGCCAGTTCGTCGGGATTTATACGACGGGGGATTTCAGGTTCTCGCATGACGGATCTCGTAACTTTCGGAGAGACCATGTTGCGACTGTCGCCACCAGGTGACGAGCGTATCGAGACTGCAGACGAGTACGTCGTCCGTGCGGCCGGCGCGGAGAGCAACGTCGCGGTGTCGGCCCAGCGACTCGGCGTCGATGCGACGTGGGTGTCCAAACTTCCCGATTCACCGGTCGGTCGGCGTGTGACCGCCGAACTCGCCAGTCACGGCGTCGAGACGGACATCGTCTGGGCCGAGGAGGGACGACAGGGGACCTACTACCTCGAATCCGGAGCGGCCCCGCGAGGGAACAACGTCATCTACGACCGGGCCGACGCGGCCGTGACGACGGCGACGATCGAAGAGCTACCGGTCGATCTGATCGAGAGCGCCGAGGCGTTCCACACGACCGGCATCACACCTGCGCTGTCTGAGACGCTCGAAGCGACGACCGCGACGCTGCTCGAACGTGCGACGGCAGCCGATACCCTGACCTCGTTCGATCTCAACTATCGATCGAAACTGTGGTCGCCCAGCGAGGCGAAAGTGACGCTCGAAGCGCTGTTCCCGAACGTCGACGTGCTCGTCGTCGCCCAACGCGACGCCGAGAACGTACTGGACCGGTCGGGCGACGGCGAATCGATCGCTCGGGGTCTGGCCGACGAGTTCGGCTTCGAGGTGACGGTCCTGACCCGCGGGACAGACCCGGCGCTGGCCGTGGCCGACGAGACCGTCTTCGAGCAACCGACGTTCGAGGCCACCAGTGCCTATCCGGTCGGGACGGGAGATTCCTTCGTCGGTGGCTTCCTCTCACAGTACGTCGACGGTGGCACTGTCGCCGAGTCGCTCGAATACGCTGCCGCGACCGCGGCACTCAAACGCTCGATTCCCGGCGACATCGCCGTCGTCACACCGGCCGAAGTCGACGCAGTCATCGACGGTGGGACCGCCGACATTTCGCGATAATCTCGACGGGGTCGCCCGCAAAATACCGCGGGTCGACAACCTTCTTATCCCCTCGCTGGGTAGCACCTACTATGATTGTACGCTCCGTTTTTTCGACGGAAGGAGGCCTGAAAACCGATGCGTAGTGCGAAGATCGTCTGCACACTCGGCCCGGCGACAGAGTCGGTCGACCAGATCCGAAGTCTCGCACAGGCGGGTATGTCGGTCGCTCGTCTGAACGCGAGCCACGGCTCGCCAGAGCACCGCCGCGAGATGATCGACCGGATCCGCGAGGTCGACGCGACGACCGACCGACCGGTCGCGTCGATGCTCGACATGCCCGGCCCCGAGGTGCGGACGGCGCCGATCCGAGACGAGATTACCCTCGAAGAGGGAACAATCGTCGAGTTCGTCGAGTCCGACGAGGCGACCAGCGAACGTGTCGGCCTCTCGTTGTCGATCACCGAGGTCGAACCCGGCGACCGGGTGTTGCTGGACGACGGGCGAATCGAGACCACGGTCGAGCGTATCGAAGGTGACTCGGTGTTCGCACTCGTCGAGAGCGGCGGCGAACTCGGTGCCCGGAAAGGCGTCAACGTCCCCGGTGTCGACCTCGATCTGCCGGCGATCACCGACAACGATCGGCAGGAACTGGACGTGGCAGCCGAGAAGAAACCGGACTTCGTCGCCGCGTCGTTCGTCCGGTCCGGTGAGGACATCTACGAGATCGAATCGGAGATGGAAGAGCGCGGGATCGACATTCCGATCATCGCGAAGATCGAGCGCGCGGGCGCGGTCGAGAACCTCGACTCGATCATCGACGCCGCCTACGGCGTGATGGTCGCACGCGGTGACCTCGGTGTCGAGTGCCCGCTCGAAGACGTGCCGATCTACCAGAAGCGGATCATCCGCAAGTGCCAGGAGGCCGGTGTCCCGGTCATTACGGCGACGGAGATGCTCGACTCGATGATCCACGAACGCCGCCCGACCCGCGCGGAGGCGTCTGACGTGGCGAACGCGGTGCTCGATGGCACCGACGCGGTGATGCTCTCGGGCGAGACGGCTATCGGCGACAATCCGGTCCGGGTCGTCGAGACGATGGATCGGATCGTCAGGGACGTCGAGGCGGCACCGGAGTACGACCAGAACCGCGAGCAACACGTCCCCGCCGCCGGCGAGACCCGGACTGACGCGCTGGCTCGGTCGGCACGCTTCCTCGCCCGTGACATCGGTGCGTCGGCGGTCGTCGCCGCCTCCGAGTCGGGATACACGGCGCTGAAATCGGCCAAGTACCGACCGTCGATCCCGATCGTCGCGTCGACGCCGAGTGACCGCGTGTGCCGCCAGCTAGCGCTGTCGTGGGGCATCATCCCGGTTTCGACCGAGTACACTACGAAGGGGGCCGACGCGATCATCCAGAACGCAGTGCAGGCTGCACTGGACACCGAGGCTGCGGACGGCGGCGACACGGTCGTCGTCCTCTCGGGGATGATGACCGAACTGGAAGGGATGAACACGGCGAACATGCTCAAAGTCCACGTCGCAGCCGAGCGGATCGCGAACGGCCGGTCAGTCGTCGACGGACTGGTGTCTGGCCCCGTCTACCACGTCGCCGATGGCGACCTCACGGACGTGCCAAGCGGTGCGATCATCACCGTACCGGCCGATTTCGAAGGCGAGTTCGATGGGGACATCGACGAGGTCGGCGGGATCATCGACGCCCATGCGGGCATGACGAGCTACGCGGCAATCGTCGCCCGCGAGCTTTCGATCCCGATGATATCGGACGCCGATCTCTCGGCGTTCGAGACCGGCGCTCCGGTGACACTCGATGCGGAGCGCGGTATCGTCTACGAGGACACGACGGACGCGGGACGCTCGGGGTAAGCGGACGGTCGCCGACCCAGTGGGTCGGTACCGAACCGCCGGTGAATATGTGCAGTTAAGTATCGAAGGGTCCACCGACACAATATCATGGCCGCATACGCTGGGGTCGATATCGGCGCGACGAACATCAGTGCCGTCATCGGCGACGAGTCCGCCCGCGAACTCGGATCCGACACACGAGCTACACCGCGCGGCCCGAACGGCATCGCAGTCACAGAGGCGATGCTCGACTGTCTCCGGGCTGCCTGTGACGATGCCGACGTGTCGCCGAGTTCGATCGTCGCCGCCGGTATCGGCTCCATCGGACCGCTCGATCTGGCAGAAGGAGTCGTCGAGAATCCGGCAAACCTCCCGGATACGATCGATCGAATCCCACTGACCGGACCCGTCTCGAACCTGATCGACTCGGAACTGGTCTATCTCCACAACGACACCACCGCCGGTGTCATCGGGGAACGGTACTTCTCGGATCGCAATCCCGACGACATGGTGTACCTGACGATCTCCTCGGGGATCGGGGCCGGAGTCGCGGTCGACGGCAACATCATCGGCGGCTGGGACGGTAACGCGGGCGAAGTCGGTCACATGACGCTCGACCCAGCGGGCGTGATGGGCTGTGGCTGCGGGGCGGACGGTCACTGGGAAGCCTACTGTTCTGGCAACAACATCCCCCACTACGCGATGCAGCTATACACCGAAGACGGCGTCGAGACCTCGCTCCCGACCGAGAGCGGTGACTTCGACGCCGCAGACGTGTTCGATCACGCACGCGACGGCGACGACTTCGCCGAGTACGTCATCGGAGAGGTCGGCCACCTCAACGCGATTGGCGTCGCGAACATCGTGCAGTCGTACGCACCGCTGGTCGTCTACGTCGGCGGTGCGGTGGCGCTGAACAACCCCGACGCGATACTGGAGCCGATCAGAGAGGAGATCCCGGAGATGATTCTGGGGAACATTCCCGACGTGAAACTGACGACGCTGGGTGACGAGATCGTCGTAATGGGTGCGCTTGCGTCGGCGATCACCGACGGCACCGGCGAACGATAGCGACGTTATCGGTCGAGATCGTACAGGCGTCTGAACACGGTCGGCGGGAACCGAAGTTCGACGCGACTCGGCGGTCGTCCTTTCCCGTTCTGTACGTCCGACTGGACGCGCTCGACGATCCCGACCTCGGCCATCTCGTAGAGGAACCGTTTGACCGTCCCCGGTGAGAGATCGACGTGAGGGTTGGATGCGATCGCTTCGGTCGTCTTCGTGACCGACTTGCGATCTGCGGGGTCCAGATCCACTAACTCTCTGAGGACCGCCTGCTTGTTCGATGGGAGTGCGAGCACGCGATCCAGCGACACCGAAGGGGTGGGGATCTCGTCGATCGCAGCGCCCACGTCCTCGTCGGTCAGTCTGGTCCGTTCGTCACGCATCGCCCGGTCGGCCGCGATGAACAGCGCCGCCAGCGCGTCGTGAGCGTTGCCGTCGGCCCACTTTGCGATCCGGCGGGCCAGTCCGTGTTTCAGCGCCTGTGGCGTGAGGCCCGCCGAGGCACGGGTCATCAACACGTCGACGAGCATCTGGCGTCGATAGGGTTCGATCGTGATCGACGTTGCCGTGTACTCGGTCAGTGCGATGTCTCCGGGCCGTTCCCTGCCGATTGCGAGCCAGCTAACGTTGCTGGGCAGACCGGCCAGTAGTTCGATGAGTTCCGTCGCGTCCGTGCCGTCCGGTTCGTTGACGTGATCGATCGCGACGACGACGCCGGTGCGTGACTTCCCGAGGAGTTCGTGCAGTCGACTCCGTATCTCCGAGGTACTGATCCCGTGTTCCGGGACCGCTTCGTCGACCAGTGCATCGAGGACGTGATGATAGAAGGCGAATCGACTCGTCGTCGTCCGCATGTCGACGTAGGCGAACCCGGGCGCGGTCGGCGTGGCCGCCCGGGTACTCGTGTGGATGACCGATCGTTGCTCGGTCGAAAGCCGTTCGAGACGCGAGAACAGTGCGGTGACGATGGCTGACTTCCCGGAGCCGAAGGGACCAGAAACGTAGGCGTTTGGTGGCAGTCGCCCGTCGAACACCGGATCGAGGTGATCCAGTAGCCGCTCGAAAACGGGACCCCTGTCCGATGGGTCGTCGATGTGGGCCACCGGGGACAGTGATTCGTAGTCCTGTACCAGCCGTGGGCCTTCGTCCCTGCGCTGTCGTCGTTTTATTCGCGCGTCGATATCCATGTCAGATCCGGGGGAGTACTGTCGTTCGTTTCAGCCACATCATTAAAAGAATCGTGGTTAGCGGAGTGGTCGACCCGTTTCAGGGTGTCATCGTCCTGCGAGGATGATCGACGGTACGACCTCGTCGCGCTCGTGTATGACGGGGTCGTTCGCACGGCCCGACCGCTCTGCCGACGGCTAGGGGCCACTCGTCCGCCGATCCAGTACCGCTCTCCTCGCTGTGTGTGCATCGTGGTCTCTTCGAATCGGAAACGGGGGTGGTCGGACTACAACAGTCCCAGCGCGGGGACCCACGAGGAACTGTCGAACACACCCGCGATCGCGAGGATGACCACGGTAAGCGTGGCGACGACGATCGCTGCTGCGGGCGGGTCGAAGTGGGTGTCCGAGTGGGCGTAGAAGACCCGCTGGACGACCTCGCCGACGAGTGCACCGTAGACACCGAACAGGCCACCGACCACCAGCGCGATGATCGCGGCCGTTCCAGTGGGGTCGGCAAACACTGCGAGCGACGCCGTACTCGCCGGCAGCGTCATGTGGTGCGTGACGGGTATCTTCTCGACCCCGAGGTTGAGGAAGGTCAGGCTAGCGGCAGAGATACCGAAGCCCAGGAACGCGCTGCCGGTCTTCAGTGCGATGAAGCCACCGAGTAGCCCGGCCACGAGACCGATCATGGCGACGTTGCCCCACTTGTACTGGTGGGGAAGCCACGGCTCGACGGCCAGTCGCTTCGACGCGTAGCCACCGTCGGTCGCGACATCGTCGCCGCTGCCGTCGGTCGCCATCCGCATCTCACCCTTCTCGAAGGGGGACATATCGAGGATGTTCCGGCTCCCGGCCCCGATCAGCGGGTATCCGAAGACGACTCGGTGCAGCGCCGCGGAGACGACCACCATGATCGCGATGGGGTCCCACGGGAGCGCAGCGCCACCGGAGATAGCAGTCCCGACGGCACCGACGATCCCGAAGAGACCACCGACGGCGAGCACGTCCGGGCGCGTCCCGAGAGCGTAGGCGATGTCCTTGGCAGGGTGGTAGCCACCTTCTTCGGGTTCGGGCATCGCACCCTCTTTCTTTGCAGCGTAGGCGGCCGCTGCCGCGCCGCCAGCGAAGGCGACGTGCGGGCCAAAGACGGGACCGAACGCGATGGCCCCGGTGACGCCGGTCGCGCCGAGTTCGCCGACATCACCGGCGAGGATGTTCTGTCGCAGGATTGCGACGGCTTCGCCAGCGATGACCATGAACCCGGTGAAACAGAACGCGGGGAGTGCCCCGATCGCGGCACCGAATGCACCGCCGGCAAAGGCCGCGATCAGCAGGAACACGAGGTCGCTGACGCCCATGTCGATGACCGGAATTTGCAAGACGATGTCGAGCATCGATTATTCCTCCTGTGCCCAGTCACGAGAGCGGTCGACCGCATCGTCCCACCGACTGTACATCTTGTCCGCTTTGCTCGTCTCCATCTCGGGTTCGAACTCGCGGTCGATCTGCCAGTTGTCGCGCAGTTCGTCGATGGTGTCCCAGTACCCGACCGCGAGACCCGCCGCGTACGCCGATCCGAGCGCGGTCGTCTCGTCGACTTCCGGGCGCGCGATGTCGGTCTGGATGATGTCGGACTGTAGCTGACAGAGGAAGTTGTTCTTGACCGCACCGCCGTCGACACGCAGTGACGTGGTCTCGACGCCGGAGTCGGCTTCCATCGCCTCGGCGATGTCTCTGGTCTGGTAGGCGATGGATTCGAGCGTCGCCCGGACGATGTGTTCCTTGCGGGTGCCACGCGTCATCCCGACGATCGTCCCGCGTGCGCGACCATCCCAGTGGGGCGCGCCAAGCCCGGTAAATGCCGGCACCATGTAGACGCCGTCGGTCGAGTCGACCGAACTCGCCAGTTCGGCGGTCTGGGCGGCGTTGCTGATCAGGTCGACGTCTTCGAGCCACTCGATGGCAGCGCCGGTGATGAAGATCGACCCCTCCAGTGCGTACTGGACCGGTTCACCGGACATCTGGAAACCGATCGTCGTCAGCAGTCCGTGGTCGGAGGCGACGGCTTCGTCACCAGTGTTCATCAGATAGAACGATCCCGTGCCGTAGGTGTTCTTGGCGTCACCTGCATCGAAGCAGGTCTGCCCGAACAGTGCCGCCTGCTGGTCGCCGAGTGCGCCCGCGACCGGCACTTCGGCACCGAGGAAGCCGTCGGAGTCGGTCGAGCCGTAGGTCTCCTCGTCGGACGACGGGCGAACCTCGGGGAGCATGGCCTCGGGTACGTCGAACTCCTCCAGCAGTTCTGGATCCCACGTCAGCCCCTCGATGTCGTACAGCATCGTCCGGGAGGCGTTGGTCACGTCGGTTATGTGGTTGCCAGTCAGTTTGTAGATCAGCCACGTGTCGATCGTCCCCATCAGGAGTTCGCCGTCGCGGGCACGGTCACGGAGGTCCCGCGTGCGGGAACTCTCCAGTTTGAGTGGCTCGGCGTTGTCGAGGATCCACTCGGTCTTGGTCGCGGAGAAGTAGGCGTCGGCTTCCAGCCCGGTTTTCTCGCGGATCATCTCGACTTTGCCGTCCGCTTCGAGTTCCTCGACACGGTCGGTGGTCCGGCGGTCCTGCCAGACCAGCGCGTTGTGGATGGGACGGCCGGAGTCTTTGTCCCAGACGACCGTCGTCTCTCGCTGGTTCGTGATCCCGATCGCTTCGAGCTGTGTCGCGTCGAGTCCGGCATCGTCGAGACCGGCGTTGACGACTGACTTCGTGTTCTCCCAGATTTCGACGGGGTCGTGCTCGACCCAGCCCGGCTCCGGGTAGATCTGTTCGTGTTGTTCGTAGGCGTTCGCGACGACCTGCCCGCTGTGGTCGAACACCATGAAGCGAGTGCCGGTCGTCCCCTGGTCGATTGCGCCAACGTATGTGTCTGCCATATGTAGGTTCTCCAACGGGCGGTAGTTTATCGCGTGTACCGCCTTGCTGGTAAACAACATAGGGAATCATTATAAATGTTACTGAGGATGGGGCACCGACAGTAAATAGAATGGTCGTTCACATAGGTTTCCCATCGATTCGAGGGACTCAGACGGTCGAGGATGCTATTTCGGGATTCGAGGAGCGACTGATACGACCATCGTTTCGGAGTGACCGCACAGCGCTACCGCGAACAGCACCCTACACTGTACTCGATTACGATTCCGTCCGCTCTCGACAGGGATACGGGCCGCTACTGGAGACTCTCTTGCTCGATGGGCGTCCTCGTTGACACGTGGGCCGGTTCGGTCCCCCCGATATCGTTCATTTCGCTAGAAAGGTGACTGGCGCGTTCATTCCGAGCATAAACATACCGGTCTCGTGTAGAGACAGTCGAGTGACGGCCCGAAAGTGCGGTATCCACCGTCTCGTGTCAGTCTGGGATTCAGACACGTCGAGTCGCCAGCGATCAGATGGCTCCGACTGATCGTCTCAGGGTGGCGTCCACGAATATACTAAATTATAGATATATACATTTACCACTGGTGTTGGACTGTCGATGAAGTAAAGTGGATGGGGTCCGAACCGGTTCGAATATAGATGGCATCGACACCACGAATCGTCGTCATTGGTGGCGGCTCGACCGGCGCGGGCGTCGCCCGGGACCTCGCGATGCGGGGTGCGGACGTGACACTGGTCGAGCAGGGGAACCTCACCCACGGCACGACCGGCCGCATGCACGGCTTGCTGCACAGCGGTGGCCGGTACGCGGTCTCCGACCAGAAGAGCGCCCGCGAGTGTATCGAGGAGAACAGAGTGTTGCGCGACATCGCCAGCCACTGCGTCGAGATGACCGGTGGGATGTTCGTCAAGCGCCCGGAGGACACCGAAGAGTACTTCGAAGAGAAGTTACAGGGCTGTGCGGACTGTGACATCCCTGCAGAAGTCATCTCGGGCGAGCGCGCACGCGAGCGCGAACCGTATCTCGCGACGGACATCGACAAGGCGATCACCGTCCCCGACGGCGCGGTCGATCCGTTCCGACTCGTCGTCGCCAACGCCGCCAGCGCGCAGGAACACGGCGCACGCATCGAGACCCACACGAAGGTAACCGATCTGGTCGTCGAGGGTGGCGAAGTCGTCGGCGTCGAAGTCGAACACGGGGCCAAGTCGGGCGACCGCGTCCACGGCGTCCAGTCCGGGAGCGAAGTGATCCGTGCCGACCACGTCGTCAACGCCACGGGCGCGTGGGCCGGTCGGATCGGCGACATGGCCGGTCTCGACGTGGAAGTGCGCCCCTCGAAGGGCGTCATGACGATCATGAACGTCCGGCAGGTCGACACCGTCATCAACCGCTGTCGGCCCAAGGGCGACGCCGACATCATCGTCCCCCACGAGACGACGGCGATCCTCGGAACGACCGACGAAGAGGTCGAGGATCCCGAGGACTACCCCGAGGAACAGTGGGAAGTCGACCAGATGATCGAGACCCTCTCGGAACTGGTGCCGATGCTCGCCGACGCCCGCTCGATCCGCTCTTTCTGGGGCGTCCGGCCGCTGTACGAACCCCCGGAGGTCGGCAGCGAGGACCCCACTGACATCACGCGGGACTACTTCCTGCTCGACCACGAGGAACGCGACGCCCTCCCGGGCATGACCTCCATCGTCGGCGGGAAGTTCACGACCTACCGGATGATGGGTGAGGAGATCGCCGACCACATCGTCGCTAAGTTCGGTATGGACACGAATTGCCGGACCGCAGACGTTCCCCTGCCCGGCAGCGAGGACTTCTCGGTCCTGCGGGACTACATGGACGAGTTCGGTCTGCGCTCGCCGATCGGTCGCCGGAGCGTCGAACGCCTCGGCTCGCGGGCCGACGAAGTACTGAAGACCAACGAAGCCAATCCCGTCCTCTGTGAGTGCGAAGGTGTCACGCGCGCGGAGGTCCGCGATGCCATCGCCCAATCGGGAGCCGATCTCAACGCGACCCGGATTCGGACGCGTGCCTCGATGGGGAACTGTCAGGGGGGCTTCTGTGTCCATCGCCTCGCCAGCGAACTCCACCCTGAGTACGACGAGGCGACGGTTCGAGACTCGTGGGACGACCTGCTACAGGAGCGCTGGAAGGGCCAGCGCCACGCCCTGTGGGGCAATCAGCTCCAGCAGGCGATGATCAACTACGCGCTGCACGCGACCACGCAGAACCGGGATCAAGACCCCGCCACACACGACGCCATCGACTTCGCGGCCTTCGACAGTGGCCCCGACCGACACGGTCGAGCGGAACCTCGGCGGGAGGCGGCCGATGGCGATTGAGTCTGACGTGCTGGTCGTCGGCGGCGGGCTGGCAGGGCTGACGAGCGCGCTCGCGGCCGCCCGGGAGGACGCGAGTGTCAGGCTCGTCACCTACAAACAGAGTTCCCTGCGACAGGCCTCCGGTCTCGTCGACCTGCTCGGCTACGTCGACGACCAAGCCGTCGTCGATCCCTACGACGCGATGGACCGACTGCACGACGAGCACCCATATCGCCTCGTGGGGCGCGACACCGTCCGCGACGGGATGGCACTGTTCGACGACGCGGTGTCGGGGTACTACGGCGGCCACACGGACGACAACGCCTTGCTCCCGACCCATGGCGGGACGGTCAAACCGACCGCGCGATACCCCGCGGGCGCTGCTGCCGGTATCGCGACCGACGACCGGTCGACGCTGCTCGTGGGCTTCGAAACGCTGGCGGACTTCGACGCCCCGCTGGCAGCGAATCACCTCGCTGCTGCGGGCGCTCCCTTCGAGACCGACGGCGTCACGATCAGTTTCCCGGGCGATCTGCGGGCCGACGCCAAGGTGACCCGGTACGCCAAACTGCTCGATCAGGACAGCGACGTGGCCGTCGACGGCAGGGCGGTGGGCGCGCGAACGGCGCTGGCCGACCGCGTCAAAGAACACCTCGACGGGCACGAACGGGTTGGCTTCCCGGCGGTGCTTGGCGACGACCATACGGACGCCGTGCGGGCGACACTCGAAGCCGAACTCGGTGCGGCCGTCTTCGAGGTGCCGATGGGACCGCCGTCGCTACCGGGCCTCAGGCTGGAGGATCGGCTGTTCGAGGCCCTCGACGAGGCGGGCGCGAGCTTCGAGGCCGGCAATCCCGTCGTCGGCTTCGAAGGCGAGGATCACATCGAGCACGTCGTCGTCGACCGCAAGGGTGCGACGGTGCCGTACAGCGCCGACCAGTACGTGCTGGCGACCGGTGGTCTCGTCAGCAAGGGTGTCGAGAGCACGCGCGCGGGCGTCACCGAACCGATCTTCGACTGTCACGTCCCCCACCCGGCGGACCGATACGACTGGTTCGAAGACGGCGTCTTCGACGACCACGCCTTCGCCCGGTTCGGGGTGGACGCGGGACCGGATCTGCGCCCGCGTGACGAACGGGGCGAAGTCGAGTTCGACAATCTCAGAGCAGCGGGTGCGACCCTCGGGGGCTACGATTTCGCCGCCGAGAAGTCCGGGAGCGGGGTTTCGATCGCGACCGGCTACGCAGCAGGGAAACAGGCAGTGGAGGATCTGGCATGAGTGATTCAGCAGACACACCGACGGAGGAGTCGTTCGAACCGACGGAACCGAACACGGGCGAGGAGTTCGAACCGGTGCAGGTGTTCCCCGACGAGGGCACGATGGACCTGCGGCCGGGCGCGGACTCCTGTACGAAGTGCTCGACATGTGACACCAACTGCCCGGTCGCGGAAGTCGACGATAGCTTCCCGGGACCGAAGTTTCAGGGGCCGGAACAGTGGCGGCTCAAGCAGACCGACGAGGGAGAGGAGTTCGCAATCGACGACTCCATCATGGACTGCTCGAACTGCATGCGCTGTGACGACGCCTGCCCCTCGGGCGTCCCACTGAGCCAGATGCACAACGAGGCCCGTGGCGAGTACGTCGACGAGGAGATGAGCAAGCTCTCGACGGAATACTGGCGCAACCGGATCCTCGCGAACTACCGGACCTCGGCGTGGTTCGCCAGCAAAGTGCCGCGACTCGCCAACGCCGTGATGAACTTCGGACCGGCCCGCTGGGTCATGGAAAAGACCCTCGGAGTCACCAGCGAACGGGAGTTCCCCGCCTTCGCGACCCAGACCTTCCGCGAGTGGTGGGCCGCCCGCGGCGGCGCAGCGACCTCCCGAGAGAACGCCCGCGAGGCCCGCGAGCGCATGGGCGACCCACGGGACACAGACAAAAAGATCGCCTACTTCCACGGCTGTTACAGCAACTACAACACGCCGGAAGTCGCGAAATCGCTCGTCGCCACCTACGAGCACTTCGGCTACGAAATCGTCGTTCCCGAGCAGCGCTGTTCTGGCACGCCGATGTTCGCCAACGGGATGTTAGACGACGCGCGCCGCGGTGCAGAGGTGAACGTCTCCTCGTTTGCTGACCTCGTCGAACAGGGATACGACGCCATCGCCTCGTGTACGTCCTGTTCGATGGCGCTCCGTCAGGAGTACCCCGAACTGTTCGACATCGACGGCATCGAGGACGTGGCCGAGAGCACCTTCGAGGCCGTCGAGTACCTCCGCATCCACGAGGACCTCGAAGGCGAACTCGCCGGTGCGAGCGTCGACTTCCCGGATCTCGCCTATCACGCGCCGTGTCACGCCCGCAATCAGGGTCTCGAACGACAGGCCGTCGAACTGTTCCGAGAACTCGACGGCGTCGAAATCGAGGACGTGGGCGAGTCCTGTTCGGGTATCTCGGGGACCTACGGCTGGAAGGCAGAGAAATACGAGAAATCGATGGCGATCGGCGAGGAGATGTTCGAGCACATGGACGCCGTTGCACCCGAGACCGGTCTCACCGAGTGTCCGACCTGCTCGATGCAGATGGAACACGGGAGTGGCTACGAGATCCGCCACCCGCTCGAAGTGATCGACGCAGCGATCGCCGAGGAGTGACTCGCACGCACCGGCGGTTCAGCTTCGGTGAGTGAGTCACTGCGACGAGGAGTGACTCGCACGCACCGGCGGTTCAGCTTCTGTGAGTCGTCTCGTCGGCGAGTAGTGAGTCACTGCGACGAGGAATCAATCCTCGCCGCGGACGAACGTGACCGGTGCCGGCGATTCGAGTAGGACGTGCTGGGCGGTCGAGCCGAACACTGCTTTCCCGGTCGGCGACCGCCGGCGACCACCGACGATGACGTGATCGACCCCTTCTTCGGTGGCGATGTCGACGATCCGGGCGCCGTGTTCCCCGATCCGGCCCGTAACCCGGTATTCGATACCCGCGTCGGTCAGCGACTGTTCGACCTCGCGAACGATCGAGAGCCGCTCTGTGACCTCGTCGACGTCCGCGTCCGCGGCGTCGGCGAAGTCGAGTCGGCTGATCGCCTCCTCGTACTCCTCCGGTGTAAACACGTGTGCGAGGACGACCGTCGCGTCCGACGGACCAGCGATCTCCATGACTGTCTCGCTGAGTTCGTCCGTTCGTGACTCGTCGTTGGGACCGAGCGCCAGCAGTACTGTTTCCAGTGCCATAGCGGTTCACTCACGTGGACGACTCAAAAATCATACGGTGATTTACAACAACGGTGGTGTCGATCACAGGCGGACAGTGTCGTCTGTCCAAGAAATTCGTTACTCGGAGCTAAAGATACAAATAACTGTACGTGCATGAACAGACGAATGGTCTCAGGCCCGGACCTGTACGCGGTAGTGCTGCTTCTCGCCATCGTCCCTGCACTCTGGGTTGCGTGGGTGAGCTGGCAAAAACGCGATCAGGTCGCTGGCCGCTGGCTCGCGCTCACGCTGGTGGGAATGGCTGGCTGGTCGCTGTTCTGGTCCGGGACCATCCTGTTCGATAGCCTCTCGCTGACACTCGGGAGCGCGAGTCTCGTGCTGGTGAGTGCGAACATCACCAGCGCAGGCTGGTTCATGGTCACCCTCGAATACAGCCAGCGCACGCGCTACCCGAACACCGTCCTCGGGCTCTTTCTCGTGATGCCGGTGTTGAACGTACTCGTCGCGGCGACGAACCCCGCCCACGCCCTGCTGTGGGGACCCGAATCGTTCGTCGACGCTCGCGGCATCCTCTATGCGGAACAACAGCTCTGGTTTCTCGTCCACGCCGTGTACAGCTTCGGCCTCATCATCGCCGGGCTGGCGTTGCTCGTTCGGAGTTTCTTCCGGTTCGACGGCATCTATCGGCGACAGACGGCCGTCCTGCTGGTCGGAGCGGCCGTTCCGTGCACGACCAGCCTCGTGTTCACTGCCGGGCTGATCCCGGTTCCGTACCTGAATCCGACGCCGCTCGCGTTCATCGTCGGGGCCTCGATCTTCGGCTGGGGACTCTATCGCTTCCGGCTCTTCGAGATCGTCCCGATCGCACGCCGGACGGCCTACGACGTGATGGACGAGGCCGTCATCACCGTCGACGACCGTGGCACCGTCGCCGACGTGAACCGGGCCGCAAGCGAGATGTTCGACATCGAGGACAACCCCGTCGAGCGACCCGTCACGGACGTGCTCGATGCCTATCCCGCCGTCGTCGAAGCGTACCGTTCGGGACGGACGAGTGAGACGATCGCGATCGAGACGGGCAACGACTACGAATATCTCACGATCGATCGAAAGGCGATCACCAACGGGGACCAGCGCATCGGTACCGTCCTCGTGTTCAAGAACGTGACCGCGCTCAAGCGCCACGAGAACGAGCTAGAGCTACTCAAGCAGGTGTTCGGGCGGGTGTTTCGCCACGACCTCAGTAACGATCTCAACGTCATCCGCGCCCGCGGGGAGCTACTCGCCCACGAGTCGGCAGCGGCAGAGAGCGAACACGCACGGACGGTTATCGACAAGTGCGACGACATCATCGAGACGAGCAAGAAGGCCCGTGCGATCGAGCATCTGGTCGAGGCCGACAGACCGAGACACGAAGTCGACATCGCTCGGGTCGTCGAAGACGCGGCGTCGTGGGCGAGAGAGCGATACCCACACGCGTCGATCACCGTCGAGACACCGGCCGAAGCCTGGGCCCACGTCGACGCAAAGCTAGAGCTTGCGGTCAAGAGCGCACTGGAGAACGGGATCGTCCACAACGACGGCTCGTCGCCGTCACTCACTGCACAGGTCCGACAGACCGAGACGACGGTGACGATCAGTGTCGAGGACGACGGGCCGGGCATCAATCCCGAAGAAGCGGAGATTCTCGAAACACGTGAGATCGATCAGTTACGCCACAGCAGCGGGCTGGGACTCTGGCTCTTGCACTGGGCGGTCCAAAACTCCGAGGGCAGTGTCGAGATCACGAACACCGCCACCGGTGCACTGGTCGAGATCACGCTCGAACGGGTTCGTGATCCCCCTGCGGTGGTTTAGCTCGGGGCGTCCGTTAGCCGTCGACCACATCGAAGCCCCAGCCATAGAGGATCGTCCCACAGGAACACTCGGTCTCGAACCCACAGACCGGACACCGTCGGCCCAGCGGCGTCGCGCCCTCGAAGCGACCGAGACATTCGGTCCCGGGGTATCGCTCTGCGATCTTGACGTTGCCGGGGTTGTCCGACCGGTCCCACAGCATCGCCACGACGGGTGGGTTCGCCGCGAGATACGCCATCCCGTGAGTCGTGAGTGCCCGGCCGATCCCTTGTCGCTGGTGGTCCGGGTGGACCGCAGAGAACTTGAACACGCCCAGTGGGAAGTGCGCTGGCTCGATGATCGTCTCGGCCAGCAGGCGATCCATGGGCACGACGGACCGCTCGGCGAACGCCGCCTGCGTGTACACACCAGTCAGTGCGAACCCCAGCACCGACTGTGAGCGATTGAGTGCCGTCGACCGCTCTATCTCGATCACCCCCTCGTCCTCGACGTACACGTAGAGGTGTCGGTCGGCGGGACGCACGTACTCCTCGACGAGTTCGTCGTAGCTGTCGAGGTAGGACGGTCCCATCACGCGCTCGGCAATCCCGAGGACCTGTGCCCCGACGTACTCCCCGGCCGTGAACTGCTCGATTCTATCAGCGAGCCGACGGTAGGCCCCCGCACGGGTGTTCGAACGCGTGACGAGCCCGGTCGTTTGATCGGAGACGACGTAGGAGTTTGCCGTCCTGTACCCGTCGACCGACTCCGTGCTGGCGACCCAGTGGGTCTCGTCACCACCCACTGCTGCCCGCGTGACCTCACCGTCGTCGGCCATCATGCCGAGCACGTCGGCGACCCGCTCGCACGATGCATCCACGGTCTCCGCGATGGTCGCCGTCGTCACCGTGTCGGTGGCGGCCGCTCTGATCGCGCCACGGACTGCCCCCGCCAGCAGCGTCGGTTCGTCGTTCTGTCGGTTCTCGCCGGATCGAGTGTCATCAATCGACATGACACGTCGAACGGCGCTGGGCAGCGCTTTCGCTGTTGGGTCGAAAATACAAGAATTGAAAATAGAGCGCGGGAACCCGGCGTTATCCGGTGTTTTTCATCCCGGCAGCGATACCCTGAACCGTCAGGCGCAGCGTCCGCCGTTCGGTCTCGGTCAGGTGGCTCTGGGCCAGCAGCCTGACCTGCAGCAGATTGAGCGGGTCGACGTAGGGGTTCCGGCGGTCGAGGTTCTGTTCGAGCCAGTCGCGTTTGAGCAGGCTGTCCTGACCGGTGATCTGTTTGACCAGCGAGACAGTGTCCTCGTACTCCTGTCTGATGTCCGGGAAGATGCGCTCACGCAGCTCGTCGTCGGCGAGCGCAGCGTACTGCTCGGCGATGTCGAAGTCGGTGCGTGCGAGTGCCAGCGACGCGTTGTCGAGTTTCGTCCGGAAGAAGGGCCACTCCTGATACATCTCCTGGAGCGTTTCGATGTCGCCGCCGTCGTCGAGGTACGCCTGCAGCCCCGTGGCGATGGAGTACCAGCCGGGGATGATACAGCGGGCCTGCGTCCACGAGAACACCCACGGGATCGCACGGAGGTCGTCGACGCTGCGGTCCTCGCTGCGCGAGGCCGGGCGCGACCCCATGTTGAGGTTCTCGATGACGGTGATCGGCGTCGCCTGCTCGAAGAAGTCGACGAAGCCGTCGGTACCAAGCAGCGACTCGTACTTCAGGCGGGCGGCCTCCGAGGCCGTCTCCATGGCCTCTTCCCACTCCTCGGGGATCTCCTCGACGGGTTCTTCGAGGGCGTTGTACCGGGCGCGCACCTGTGCGTTGAGCATCTGTTCTAAGTTGCGCTCGGCGATGTTTTCGTTGGCGTACTTCTCTGCGATAGCCTCGCCCTGCTCGGTGAACTTGATCTGGCCCGTGACGGTCTCGTTTGGCAGAGCCAGCATCGCGTCGTTCATCGGGCCGCCACCGCGGGAGATCGAGCCACCGCGACCGTGGAACAGGCGCATGTCCACGTCGAAGTCGTTCGTGATCGCCGCGAGGCGCTTCTGATTTCGGTACAGCGACCAGTTGGCGGCGAGATAGCCGTTCTCCTTGTTGGAATCCGAATACCCGAGCATGATCTCCTGGACGCCGTTGCGGGCTGCGAGTGCCTTCTCGTAGGCGTCGTTCTCGAACAGCGTCCCCATGATGCGGCGGGCACCGTCGAGTGCGTACTTCGATTCGAGCAGGGGGACGATATCGAGTCCGCAGTAGCCCGGCAGGTCGACGATGCCGGCCTGATCGCCGAGGAACAGGACTTCGAGCACGTGGCTCGCTTCCTCACACCAGCTGATCGCGTAGGTGTCGATGGCGTCGACGCCGAACTCCCGCTGCCAGTCGGCGAGTTTGCGGAAGCGACGGATGACCCGCGCGGAGTCGTCGGTCAGCCCCTCGGTGTCCTCCATGTCGATAATCTTGCCCTCCTGCAGGATGGCCTCGGTGAGGAACTCGACACGTTCGTCCTCGTCCATCTCGGCGTAGTCGATGCCTTCCGCCTCGACGGTCTCCGCGATGGCGTCGGTGTGCATCTTGCGGTGGTCGCGCATGTCAAGCCCGGCGAGCGTGAAGCCGAAGGTGTCGACCTTGCGGACGAGTGGGTCCACGTGGGACTTCGCGATCACGTCGGCGTCGTTGGCCCGGAGGTCGTCGGCGATGGTCCGCAGGTCCGTCAGGAGTTCCTCTGCGTCCGTGTAGCCACCGGAGCGTACGTCACCGACGCGCAGGACCCCCTCGCGCATGAGCTTGAGTTTCTGGCGGTAGGGTTCGTCGGGGTAGCGTTCCTCGGCCTCCTCGGCGACGCCCGGCAGCGCCTCTTTGTGGGCGTCGAGTCGTTCGTCGAAGGCGTCGGTGGTGTCGATGTTGCTCGCGTCCTGACTCAGGACGCCGGAGAGTTCCTTGAGTCGGTCGCGGTAGAGTGGCAGAACGACGTCGCGCTGGCGTTCCAGTGTCTCCTCGGTGATCTCGGGCGTGACGAAGGGGTTCCCGTCACGGTCGGAGCCGGCCCACGAGCGGAACTCGTAGAGCTTCGGCACGTCGATGGGGTCGTCGTACTCCTCGTCGACGGCGTCTTCGAGTTCGTCGTACACCTGATCGATGACCTCGAAGAGGACGTTCTCGATGTACCACTGGACGTTGAGTGCTTCGTCGGTGACCTCGGGTCGGCGGTCGCGGACCTGTGGGGTCTGCCAGAGGCTCGTGACCTCGGCGGCGAGGTCGTCCTCGATCCGTTCCTGTTCGCTGTCGGTCAGCCTGACCTCGTCGAGTTCTTCGAGGTCGCTGGCGACTGATCGGAGTTTCGCCTTGACCGTCTTTCGCCGGGCTTCGGTGGGGTGGGCGGTGAACGTCGGCTCGATCAGCACGTCGTCGAGAACGCTTTCGACGGTGTCGGCGTCCGCACCGCGTTCAGAGAGTTTCTCGACGGCTTCCTCGACGCTGTCTGCGAGGGTTCCTTCCTGACTGCCCTCGCGGATTTCACGGACGCGCTGGCGCTCTTCGGCGAGGTTGATCAGTTCGAAGTAGGTCGTAAACGCTCGGGCGACGATGTCCTGCATGTCCGGCGAGAGTCGGTCCAGTGTCTGCTCTACGTCGGCCCGGTCGTCGGCGTCGCCACGACGGTAATCGATCGACGACGTTCGGATCTGTTCGACCGTTTCGAACGCGTCGGTCGAGGACTGTGCTTCGAGCACTTCACCGAGAAGTTCGCCGAGTTCGCGAACGTCCTCGTTGATTTCCCTGGCGTGTAAATTCATACCAGTGGGTCCTCAGGGGAGTCCTAAAACTCTAGCGAAAGTCAAAATTCGTGTCGGTGGAGTGCGATTATTTCCACACCGACGTTGGTGAAAAATCGTGATCGATTCGAGGGTTTACACGTGAACGTCAATGTTGATGCCATATCACGAAGAATTGATGCTATGCCGATCGCCTCGAACGACGGTGTCGGTCTGTCCTACGATATCGAAGGACCGAGTGACGCTGAAACCATCGCGTTCGTCGAGGGGTTGAGTTACGGAACATGGATGTGGCGCTGGCAGCGCGAGGCGCTCAGCGAGACGTATCGGACGCTCGTCTGGGACAACCGCGGGACCGGTGATTCCGACGAACCGGAGGGGCCGTACTCGACCAAACAGATGGCGGCGGACTTCGAAGCCGTCCTCGCCGACGCCGGTATCGAGTCGGCCCACGTCGTCGGTGCGAGCCTCGGTGGGATGATCGCCCAGCAGTACGCCCTCGACTACGACCGAGCGGAATCGCTCGCGTTGCTGGCGACGACGCCCGGTGGCGAGGACGCGGCCCCGATTCCCGAGGAGACCCAGCAACGGATGCTCGACGTGCCGCCCGAGTACGACCGCAGCGAGTCGATTCGCTACAAGATGCGACCCGCAGTGTCGGCGTCGTTCTGGGAGGACCACGGTGACGTGATCGATCAGATCGTCGAGTGGCGACTGGAGACCGATCCCTCGGAACAGGCGTACGAGTGGCAGGGTGCGGCCGCCGTCGCCTTCGACGTGAGTGATCGACTCGGGGAGATCGACGTGCCGACGCTACTGCTCCACGGCACCGCAGACAGGGTCGTCCCCTTCGAGAACGCGACGCTGCTCGAAGCAGGGATTCCCGACGCGCGCCTCGAAGCCATCGAGGACGGCTCACACCTCTTTTTCATCGAACGTGCCGAGACCGTCAACGAACACCTGCGCGAGTTCCTCGACGATGTCTGAACACGGACCACAGCGCTGGGTCGGCGACTGGAGCGCCCGTCGGGCGACGCTGTCGCCCGATGGCATCGGACTCGTCGACACGACGACGGGCCGGGAGTTCACCTATCGAGCACTCGACGAGCGAGCCAACCGCTGTGCGCGGATGCTCGCGGAGTACGGTGTGACGCGTGCGCAGGGCAACGGGGACGCCGGCGCTCGCGTGGCCGTCGTCTCGCGCAATCGCCCGGCGTTCGTCGACCTGTTTTTCGCGACTGGCAAGACCGGCGGCGTGCTCGCGCCCCTCTCGCACCGACTCGCACCGCCGGAGCTGGCCGAACTACTCGACGACGTGGCTCCGTCCCTGCTGGTCGTCGAAGCGCCGTTCGCCGAACCGGTTCGGACGGCCATCGACGAGGGGGGCATCGATTGCCCGGTCCTCTCGCTCTCGACCGAAGACGAGACCGTCGAAACGCCGGCGTCGTGGACAGCCTACGAGACGGCGCTGCCCGACGACGACGCTCCGTTCGACGGGCCGACGCTCGATCCGAGTGATCCACACCTCTTCCTCCACACCGGCGGCTCGACGGGGACACCGAAAGAGACCGTCATCAGCCACGAGGCGATCGTCTGGAACGCGACCAACACCGTCACGTCGTGGGGGCTTCGGCCCGACGACGTGACGCCACTTACCTTTCCGATGTTCCACACTGGCGGCTGGAACGTCCTGACCGTCCCGCTCTTTCACATGGGTGGGACCGTCGCCATCGCCCGCGAGTTCGATCCGGGGGCAGTCCTCAGCGTGATCGAGGAGCGCTCCGCGACGTTGCTCGTGGCGGTCCCCGCCGTCCTGCGGATGATGGTCGAACACGACGAGTGGGGGGACACGGACGTGTCGACGCTGCGTCTGGCTAAGTCAGGCGGCGGACCCTGCCGCGAGTCGGTGCTGTCGGCGTGGTGGGATCGCGGGATCGACCTCTCACAGGGGTATGGACTGACCGAGAGCGGGCCGAACAACTTCGCGATGCCCGACGAGTGGCCCCGCGAGAAGGCATCGACGGTCGGCGTCCCCAATCTCCACGTCGACGTGCGGATCGTCGACGAGGACGGCGAGGAACTGCCACGGGGAGAGGTCGGTGAACTCGAAATCAGATCCCCCCACAGCGCCACGGGCTACTGGCAACGCCCCGAGGCGACCGCAGCGACCTTCGGCCCCGACGGCTGGGTGTCGACGGGCGACCTCGCCCGGATCGACGCCGACGGCTACGTCAGCATCGAGGGGCGCAAAAAGAACATGTACGTCAGCGGCGGCGAGAACGTCTTTCCGGCGGAAGTCGAGGACGCCATCTCGGCCCACCCGTCGGTCTCGGACGTGGTCGTGGTCCCCGTCGAGGACGACCAGTGGGGGCAGGTCGGGAAGGCAGTCGTCGTCGGCGACGAGTCACTGACCCTCGACGCACTCACCGAGTTTCTGGACGGGCGCCTCGCACGGTTCAAGCGACCACGGGCACTCACCTTCGTCGACGAACTCCCGCGCAGCGGCCCGGACAAGATCGACCGAGAAGCGGTCGCCGACGAGTTCGGCACGTGATCGAATCCCGGGTTTGCACGGTAGTCACTTCTTAATACCTTCGAAGGCGGAATTTTTTATCATGGTATAGTGTGAGGGTTCGATAGGTAGATCCATGATCGAACTCTCGATGGACGTCGAACAGTACGACTGTCCGTTCATCGATACGACGGCCGATCACGGACTGAGCTTTGCTGCCGTCCACTGGGACTTCGACCGCCGCACGCGCGAGCTAGAGACGCGAATGGTCGTCGAGGCCGAGGACCGCGAGGAGCTTGGGAACGGTCTCTCGACGCTGCGTGGACACGGGAACATGAACGACTACTCGCTCGTGGCCCGCCGGGACAACGTCGCCCAGATCAAGACCGTCATCGCCGAGACGGACGCGATGGGGACGATCAGAGCCAACGACGGCTACATCACCGGACCGTTCTACATCGAGGACGGGAGCGAGGTGTGGCACGTCGGCTTCGACACCGGCGAGCGCGCCGACCGGGCGCTCTCGGAACTCGACCGGAACAACGAGTACGACATCGTCGAGCGGACGGATGCGAGTCTCCCGGAGATGAATAGCCTCGTTCAGAACGCCGGGGCCGCGATGACGCTCATCGAAGGCTGTCAGGACCTCTCGGATACCGAACGCGAGACACTCGAAGCCGCCGTCTCCAGTGGCTATTTCGAGACGCCCCGAAACGCGACCCTCGGGAACCTCGCCGACGAGTTCGACGTGTCAAAGCCTGCCGTCTCGAAGAACTTGCGCCGAGGCCAGCGCAAGATGATCCAGCGGGTCATCGACGCACTGCACGACATCGACTGACCACGCCCACACCCCTGCAGTGGGCTATTATTGACGTTCGTTAACATGTAAACCTCGGTGGTTTTGTCAGTGCCGGGTGTGTGATTATTCGTTATGGACCGGACTGTCACACGACGACGTGCGATCAAGACGTTTGGCGCGACGGGTGTCGTAGCGCTCGCAGGCTGTACGCAGGACGGCGACGGCGGCGACGGCGGGAACGGCGATGGCGGGAGTGACGGCCAGACCGATCAGGAGACGACGATGAGTGACGAGACAGACACCACCGAGGGTGGATCGACGACGCAATCAGTATCGGGCACTGTGAAGATCGGCGTGCTTCAGCCCCTCTCGGGGAACCTCGCGTACTACGGCCAGCAGGGCCTGTGGGGCTTCCTCTCGGGGCTGGCCTACAAAGGCGACACCGATCCTCCATCGGATGTCGGCACCGGCACGACGACGGTGTCCGTGGGCGATGTCGAGTACGAACTCGTGGTCCGTGACACGGAGTTCGCCGCCGATGCGGCCCAGTCGGCCGCCACGGAACTGGTCAGCAACGAGAACGTGGACATGCTGGCTGGCTGTTCGTCTTCGGGTGCCGCCTCACGAGTCATCACGAACGTCGTCAAGGCTGCGGGGGTTCCGATCATGGTCGGTCCGGCCGCCTCGGCCGGGATCACGTCCGACAGCGAGACCTGCGACGACCTCGTCTATCGCGCCAGCGAGAACACCGCGATGGACGCTCGCTCTGGCGGGCGCTACGTCGCCAACGAGACCGACGTGACGAAGGTGTATCTGTTCGGGGCGGACTACAGTTTCGGCCGGGCTGTAGTCAACAATTACCGCTCCGTGCTGGAATCGGAGGGGATCGATATCGTCGGCGAGCGGTTCGTCAATCAGGGCTACTCCGAGTGGGGCGGCCTGCTCGACAACGCCGAACAGGCCGGTGCCGAGGGGATCGTCGGTGGCTTTACCGTCGCGACGCTGCCGAACCTCTTTAGCACGTTCCTCTCCGGTGACTACTCCTTCCGGGCCTTCGGTGGCTTCGCGACCCGGATCACCAACTCCGTCGTCGGCCAGACGATGCAGCGCGTGCTCGGCGATCCACTGACTCAGGAGAAGATCGAGAACTCGAATCTGGGACCGTTTACCACGCGATACCACTGGAATCAGTACGACAACGAGATCAACGACGCCTTCATCGACAGCTACACCAGCGCCTACGGTGTCGTCCCGGACCTGTTCACGTCGGGTGCTTTTACGGGCGCGTCCGCGATCCATCAGGCCATTCAGGAAGGTGGATCGACCGACCCCGACGACATCACCGGTGCGCTCAAGGGCATGACAGTCACGGATACGCCGAAAGGCGAGGGGGCCTACACCTTCCAGGAGTACAACAATCAGGCTCGCTCGGAGATGACCGTCGCAAACCCAATCCCGACAGAGGATCAGTGGGCGGATAGCTGGGATTCGCTGATCCAGCCCGGCGAGCCACTGGCCCGCATCTCCGGCGATCAGGTGACGATTCCGGCCGACAGCGACGACATGAACTGCTCGTTGTAACATGCTCAGAACGCGGGGGCTTACGAAACGGTACGGTGGTATCACTGCGGTCGACGAGGTCGACTTCGAACTCCAAGACGAACTCTGCTCGCTCATCGGTCCCAACGGCGCGGGCAAGACGACGTTCTTCGACCTGCTGACCGGCGCACAGGAGCCGACCAGCGGCCGGGTCGAACTACAGCGAGACGGCGAGTGGATCGATCTGACCAGCAGACCGCCCGACGAGATCGCTGGACTCGGAGTTCACCGGTCCTACCAGATCACGAACGTCTTCCCGACCTCGACGGTCCTTGAGAACGTCCGCGTCGCCGTGCAGGCCCACAGCGACCACGCGGCGACGTTCTGGCGGACGGCCGACGATTACGAGTCGGATCTGGCGGCAGCGCGGTCGATCCTCGACAGGGTCGGTCTCGCCGACCGGGCCGACGATCTGGCTCGAAACCTCAGCCACGGGGCGGGCCGCCAGCTAGAGGTCGCGATCGCACTGGCTGGCGATCCCGACGTCCTCCTGCTGGACGAACCCAACGCCGGGGTGAGTTCCGAGAGCGTCGACGACATCATCGCGCTGATCGAGGACGTGGCCGAGGACCACGCCGTCCTGCTGGTCGAGCACAACATGGACATCGTGATGGAGGTGTCGGACCGCGTGGTCGTGCTCAATCAGGGGTCGGTGATCGCCGACGGCGAGCCAGCGGCCGTCCGAGCCGATCCCGACGTGCAGGAGGCGTATCTCGGCGGGTACGAGACGGGCGACCTCGACGACGAACCGGACACCGACTCGACGGCGGGGGTGGCCTGACGTGGCCCTGCTCGATGTCGAGGACATCCAGAGCTTCTACGGCGAGAGCCACATCCTCGAAGGCGTCTCGCTGTCGGTCGACCGTGGCGAAGTCGTCGCGCTGATGGGACGCAACGGCGTCGGCAAGACGACCACGCTCCGGTCGATCCTTCAGTTGACGCCACCCCGTTCGGGGAGCGTTCGCTACGACGGCACCGAACTCGTCGGCCTGCGAACCCACGAGGTCGCCGAGATGGGCGTGGGCTGGATTCCCGAGGAACGGCGGATCTTCTCACAGCTCACCGTCGAGGAGAACCTCCGGGTGTCGGTCCCCGAGGGCGGCGACGTTGCCGACGCGCTGTCGGTCGCCTTCGAGACGTTCCCGATCCTGGACGAGCGACGTGCGCAGGACGCCGGGACACTGTCCGGGGGGCAACAGCAGATGCTCGCGCTCGGGCGCGGGCTGGTCGGTGACAACGATCTCCTGCTCGTCGACGAACCGAGTGAGGGACTTGCCCCCCAGATCGTCGCCGACGTTGCCGATGCGCTGGCGGCGGCGGCCAGCGAGACGACGATGTTGCTGGTCGAGCAGAACCTCCCGCTGGCGCTGGATCTGGCCGACCGCTTCTACGTGCTGGACAACGGCCGTGTCGTCGACGACGGCGACGCGGACGGGGTGTCTGCCGACGACGAACGGCTCAGGAGGTATCTGTCCGCATGACGACCGTCCTCGACTCTCTCCTGCTCCTCCAGACGGGCTTCGTCGACGGGCTGATCGAGTTCGTCCAGCCGGACGTACTCGTGGAAGTCTTCGTCCGTGGGCTCTCGAAGTCGGCCATCTACATCATGATCGCCGCGGGGCTGACGCTCATCTTCGGACTACTGGGCGTGTTGAACTTCGCCCACGGCGCGCTGACGATGATCGGCGCGTATCTGGGCGGCGTCGTGATGGTGCTGACGGTCGCGCAGGGAACCGGCCCGTGGGCACGCCTCGCCCTCTTTTTCGTGGCGATGGCGGTCGTCTTCGGCCTGCTGGCGGCGCTTGGCGGGTCGATCGAGATCGCACTGATCCGACCGCTGTACGATCGGGCACCGATCTACCAGATCCTGCTGACCTTCGGGGTGACGCTGATCCTCGAAGAACTGGTGCGCATTATCGTCCAGTTCTACGGTCTCCAGCCCATCGCCGAGTGGCAGGAAGCGCTCGGGACCATCCCGGCCTTCCTCGACACCAGCCACTCGCTCGGGCCTGTTTCGGTCCGCGGACTGGCACTCTTCGAGATACTGCTGGGCGTGCTCACCGTCGCAGCCATCTGGGGCTTCCTCACGCGCACGCGCTACGGCCTGTTCATCCGGGCCGGCAGCGAGGACAGCGAGATGGCGGAAGCGCTGGGCATCGACGTGCGCCGGGTCTTCACCGTGGTGTTTGCACTCGGTGCCGGCATCGCAGGCATCGCCGGCACGCTCCTGATGTGGGATCAGGTCTGGGGCGCGAGCGTCCCGCTGGCCGCCGACGCACTGCTGCCGGCGTTCGTCGTCGTCATCATCGGCGGTCTCGGCACGTTCCGGGGCACCGTGGTCGGGGGCCTGATCGTCGGGCTGGTCGACGCGACGACGACGTGGTGGTTCCAGAACGTCGTCGTCACGTGGACGTGGCTCCCCGAGGTCGCCATCTTCCTCATCCTCGTCGTGGCGCTGATCGTGCGTCCACAGGGAATCTACGGCGTCGAGGAGGTGGGCGGCCATTAGCTCCGCGACCGAGATCAGGCAGCGCCTGCAGACGAGCTGGCCGATCGAGTCGGTCCAGCGCCAGCAGGTGTATCTGGTCGTGATCGCCCTGTTAGCTGCCTATCCCGGCGTCTATCACCTTCTCGCCCAGTCGGGGCTGTCCAGCGAGACAGTCGCGCTGTTGCCCCGCATGGAGACGATGGTCGCGGTGCTTTACTTCGCGCTCTTTGCGATGTCGTTCGACTTCATCAGTGGCTACACGGGGTATCTCTCCTTCGGCCACGCCGCCTTCTACGGCACCGGCGCGTACACGGTCCTCCTGATCGCAAACGGCAAGGTCCCATTCCTCGCGGCCGAAACTCCCTTCGTCGCCGCGCTTCTGATCGGGGCCGTCCTCGCGACGCTGCTGGCTGTCGCCATCGGATTGGTCTCCTTTCGCCTGACCGGCGTCTACTTCGCGATGATCACGCTCGGGGTCGCGCAGGTGCTGTACGTGTTCGTCCGTGACTGGGACTACGTCAGCACGAACCCCCGCGATGGGATCGCTCTCAGTGGCGCGCGTGGGTTCGAACTCGGCGTTCCCTTCGTCGATCAACTGACGGTCACACTCGGGACGCTGACCGGCGATACACTGACGCTACTCGGCCATACGCTCGGTACGACGACGGTGTCGTTCTACGCCGTCGGCGTGGTCGTCCTCCTGTGCTATCTGGCGATGCAGCGGATCGTCCACTCTCCCTTTGGCCGCGTGATGATCGCGATCCGGGAGAACGAGGAGCGAGCGGAGGCCATCGGCTACGACACGTTCCGCTACAAACTGGGCGCGTTCGCCATCAGTGGCTTCTTCGGGGGCGTCGGTGGCGGCCTACTCGCCGGCTTCAAGCGCTCTGTGACCCCGGAGACCGGCTTCTACTTCCTGACAAGTGGTGACGCGCTGCTCGCGAGTATCATCGGTGGCTTCGGCACGCTGGCCGGTCCGCTCTGGGGCCACCTGTTCGACGAGTCCGTCCGCGAGTTCCTCTCGAAGCAGGGGCAGGGCGGCGGTCTCCTTCCCTACCTCGAATCGACGCTGAGCGAGGGCTTTCTGGGGACGGAACTGTACGGCGGACTCACCGTCGAGGGGTTCATCACGGCCGCGCTGAACGGCCACGCCAGCCTCTACGTCGGTATCGTCTTCGTCCTGTTCGTGCTGTACGTCCCCGACGGTCTCGTCGGGACGGTCCGGGACCGCCTCGGTGGCCCGGTCGCAAACCGCTTGCCGGAACGGCTCTGGGGTGAGCGATGACGGTACACCTCACCGGCCTCGGACTTGCGCTCCCCGAGGAGACCATCAGCGGCACCGAGATCGCAGAGCGGTCGGGCATCCCCGAATCCGTCGTGACCGAGAAGATGGGCGTCCGACAGAAGCACGTCGCGGGCGACGACGAACAGCCGAGCGATCTCTGTGTCGCGGCGGCGACGGAGGCACTCGACGACGCCGGCATCGATCCCGAGACCATCGATCTGGTGCGCTATCACGGGAGTGAACTGAAAGACCACGTCGTCTGGAGTCTCGCCGCCGACGTTGCCGACCGAATCGGGGCCACGAGCGCCTACGCCGGCGAGAGCTACGCCCTCTGTGCCGGGGCACCGCTCGCCCTGCGAGAGACGACGGCACAGATCGAGGCCGACAGCGTCGAGCATGCGCTGCTCGTGAGTGCGAGCCGTGAGGAGGATCTGGTCGACTACGACGACCCCGACACCTCCTTCATGTTCAACTTCGGGAGCGGCGCGAGCGCGATGATACTGGAAGCCGATGCCGACGACCGGGCACTGGCGACGGTCCGCGAGAGTGCCGCCATCACCGATGGCAGTTTCTCGCGTGACGTGATCGTTCCGGCGGGCGGCACCGAACACTCACCATCTGTATCGACCGTCGAGCGCGGGATGCACTCGCTTCGCGTGCCCGATCACGAATCGATGAAAGCCCGCCTGGCCGAGGTGAGTCTCCCCAACTTCCTCTCCGTCGCCGACGACGCCCTCGAACGCTCTGGCTACGACCGCGAGGCGGTCGATTTCGCTGCGATCACCCACATGAAGCGGTCGTTCCACGACCACCTCTGTGACCAGTTTGGCCTCGGGGAGTGCCAGCACCTGTATCTCGACGAGTACGGGCACGTCCAGAGCGTCGATCAGGCCATCGCGACGAGCGAGGCCCGCGAACGTGGCTGGCTCGGTGCCGGCGACGTGATCCTCTTTCTGGCCGCCGGCACGGGCTACACGTGGGCAGCGACGGTTCTGGAGTGGCGATAACGGGCGACTCGTCGCCGTTCAATCTCGCGGATTCGAATCGAACAGACCCGGTGTGACCGTCCGTCGGCCGTGACTAGTAGCCCACGCCTTCCCGGTCGCGGTTCCTCACGACACAAGCGTTAATATCGTTTCTTTACGATATTAGACAAGCGTGTTCGCTCGATGACAGAGACGTTCTACGATGTCCTCGGTGTCGATCCCGACGCGACGGCGAGTGACATCGAGGACGCCTACCGCGAGCGAATCAAAGAGACTCATCCAGACCACAACGATGCGGAAGACGCCGACGAGGCGACCCAGCGAGTCATCGAGGCCCGGAACGTCCTCGCAGACGAACAAGAGCGTGCGCGATACGACCGCCTCGGTCACGCTGCCTACGTCGGTTCAGCGGACAGTTCGGACGACGAGTCCGTCGACGACGATTCGACCGGCGGTGCAGCATCCCGAGCGGCGCGGGCGGCGGGCTGGGGTGACGAGGAATCGAGTGGTCCCAGTGAGTCGACGGCCGCGGGCACGAACGCAGGGGCCTCCGAGCGGCGCCGACGCGAGCAGGCTGCGAGTGAACGCGTCCGGCGGGAACGAACCCGGTCGGGGCAGGCCCGGAACGCGTCCCGGACGGCCAGTCAGTCTAGCACCAGTGCGACCGGATCGAATCGCACCACGGGCACGACTGTGGGCACAGGTGGAACACGGTCGACACGGGATCGGAATCGGCGCGAACAGATCTACGACGCGGGCGCCTGGAGCGCCAGCACGGAGTACAACGTCCGCAACGAGGTCGATCCGGGCACCCACCCGCTTCGGCTGTTGTTCTCCGACACCTCGCTGTCACTGCTCGTGCTCACCTTCTTCCTCTATCCGGTGATGCTGTTCTCGACAGTGTATCCCGCGTTCCACCTGGTGGTCAACGTCACCGTCGGCCTGTGTACGCTCTTTTTGATCGGCTATCTCCAGTCCCAGCCGTCGGTCGGTGTGCTCGTGTTCGGGGCGTGGAGCCTGCTCGTCCCGCTTGGACTGCTGTTCGTTCGGGCCGATCCGGCTAATCCAGTCGTGTTGCTCGCGCTCGCGGGCGCGTGGTTCCCGTTTGGCTTCTCGCTGTTGACGCTGTGGATTCTCAGGCTCTAGAGCCGCTGACAAACGCGGTCGTGGAGCCGTTCACGGGAGCGGTGGCTCGCCTCGCTGTCGAACTGACACTCGATGAGCTGTGTCCCGTCGCTGTCGACCGACGACGCGACGGCGTCGGCCAGTGTCTCTCGATCCCCGACCCGGTCGTATTCCAGATCGTACAGCGCGCTGGTCGGTTCGAAGTCCAGTCCGTGCGGTGTACGGAACTGCTCGGTGAAGGGCGGATCGAACGACTCGATCGGAAGCTTGTGGAAGATGCCGCCGCCGTCGTTGTTGACCAGCACGATGGTCGCGTCCACGTCACAGCGCCCGACCGCCAGCAGTCCGTTCATGTCGTGGTAGTAGGCCAGATCACCCGTCAGGAGAACGAGCGGGTCGTCGGTCCCACTGGCAGCCCCCAGTGCCGTCGAGGTGATGCCGTCGATGCCGCTGGCACCGCGGTTCCCGAACACGCGTACGTCGGTCTCGCGGGGGCGGCCAAAGCGGTCCAGATCGCGGACCGGCATGCTGTTGGAGACGAACAGCGTCGCCCGATTGGGGAGCGACTCGGCCACCGTCGCGGCGACGAGACCCTCGAAGAACTGTTCGGCGGCGGCGTCCTCGACGAGGTCCCAGTACCGTCGCTCCGCGTCGGTGAATCGCTCGGTCCAGGCCGTCCGCGATTCGTCAAGCCGCCCTGCGACGGCGGTCGCAAGCGCCGTCGGATCGGCGACGAGCAGGTCGGTGGCGTGGAACTCGGCTTCCCGCCACTCGCCGGCCGGATCGACGACGAACTGTCGCGCCCCCGAATCGCGGAGCCAGTGCCGAAGCGTCTTCGAGGTCGGCGAGGCACCGAAGCGAATCACGACATCGGGCGCAGGCCATCCTTCGGCAGCGAGATAGGAGTCGTAGCCACCACAGATCGGGCGGTCGGCGACGTGCTCGCCGAAGCGGTGCCCCGAGAGTGGATCGGCCAGCACGGGAAAGCCGGTCGCGTCACTGAGCGACGCCAGTGATTCGCGGTTCGGGACCGGGGAGTTCGCTGGACCCGTGACGATCAGTCCCCGCTCGTGTGTCGAGAGCGTGTCCGCCAACTGTGTGACGGTCCGCTCGTCGGGTGTGAGGGTTCCGCGAGCCGTTCGCACCATCGGTCCGTCGCGTCCCTCGACGGCGGTCGGATCGCGCTCGGCGAGGTCGTCGGGGACCGCCCCGTCGACGGGGGTTGGCTCCAGCGGTTTCGACATCGGGACGTTCAGGTGGACGGGACCGGGCGGGGTACCGGTCGCCGTCGTGACCGACCGACAGATCGTCGTCCGTAGCGAGCGGAGGCGTCGCGGTTCGGGGGCCGGTTCGGGCAGTGTGCGGTACTGCCGGACGGCATCGCCGTAGAGCTTCTCTTGATCGATGGTCTGGTTCGCCCCGCTGTCCTGCAGTTCCCGCGGTCTATCTGCCGTCAGGAGGACCATTGGCACCCGGGACTGGCTGGCCTCGATGACCGCCGGGTGGAAGTTCGCCGCTGCGGTCCCCGACGTGCAGATCAGCGGCGTCGGTCTCCCGGTCCGGCGCGCCCGACCGAGCGCGAAGTACGCGGCCGACCGTTCGTCCAGATGTGAGTAGACGCGTATCTCGGGATGCTGTGCGACCGCGACCGTCAGGGGCGTCGATCGGCTTCCGGGGGCGACACAGACGGCATCGATTCCGCAGGCCACCAGCTCCTCGACGATGGCACGGCCCCAGAGAGTGTTCTCGTTTGGGTCCGTCACGAGGTTGTCACTCCAGTTCGCTGCGTGATCAGCAATCGACCGGCGTCGCTCATAGCGCAGGCTATGGCTGGGCGACGCTTGAGAGTGACTATCGACGCCCTCTCGCTGGCAGGAACCGATCCCTGCCGTCCCTGTTCACGGAGCGGTAGCCGGCGTCATCGACACACCAGATAGCTGTTTTTACGAAACTGATGGAATACCTTCTAAAACACAAATGTGTCTTTCTCGATTCAATGTTTATTTTATCAAGTTCGGCAACTGTCCCCGCCAGATTTATATGAGGGTCTATCGAACCGTCGTACGTTCCGATGCCACAGGTAGAGATAACGATCCCGGAACATCTCGAGATGCAGATCGCACAGCTCGTCGAAGCCGGCGAGTTCCTCAACCGCGAGGAAGCGATCGAGGACCTCCTCTCGACTGGTCTGAAGGCCTACAAGACGAGCGGGCCGATGGACGAGGAGGACGAACCCGGTCTCGAAGACGACGGGATGATGGGCCACGACGACGAGTACGTCTTCTAGCGCACACGCTCAGACGACGAATCAGCGATCTGGTAGCCGTTCACAAGCAATTCTTATACTATTGGCACCCCCTACTAGTGCCAAGATGCACAAAGACGAACTGCTTGAACTCCACGAACAGATGGTGACCATCATGCGGTTCTTCCGTGACGAGATGGACAGTGTCGACGCCGAACTGTTCGACGCCTACGGCGAACTCGACGTTCGCCCGTCGGACGTTCACAAATCCAAGAGCGAACACAAACACGCCGTCTTCGTGCTCGGGAACTCACTCGCCACCGCGATGAGTGAAGACGAGTTCTCCGACGCGGGCCGAGTCGGCAAGCGGATGAAGGAACTGGCCGAAGACGCCGAAAGCAAGCTGTGATCGGGGCTACTCGCGTTCGAGTTCGGTGAACATCTCTGGATCTGTTCGGAACTTCAAGACGTTGTGGATCACCGAGTTTCGGATGTTCTGGACGACGCTACCGTGTTCTTTGTAGAAATCGTGAATCCAGCGTGACTCTGCCTTTCGGCTCTGGAACATCATCACGGACTTCCACTGGTACTCGCCGTCCGACAGGAAGTAAAACATCGTGTGCCTGTCGTCGCGGATCGTCTCCATCGCATCGCGCCACCCGTCCTCGAAGTGTTCGGGATTGAATTTGAACTCGAACAGTGCGAAGTTGAAGTACTCCTCGTTGGGGACGATGGCCTCACGGAACACACCGTGTTGACGCATCTTGCGGATCGATTCGCTGACCGTGACGTGTGAGACGGAGATGTCGTGCTTCTCTTCGAGTAGCTCTGCCAGTTCGCGCGAGGAAAGCTGCGGGTCGTCCGAGAGTTCCCGCAGGATCAGTACGTCGCGCTCCTTGAAATCCCAGTCCGGGGACTCGTCCGTTGCCATAGGCGTAGTTGTCGTCTATCCGTCTTGTGTGTTCCCATCCATTGGTAACTGAACAGGAACGGCAGTTTAACACCGCACTGACGTGACCGGATCCGTCGCGTCAGTCCGCTCGCTGGCGCGTTTCCGAGAGCTATCGCCCTTCGAAGGCAGGTTCGCGGCCGTCGACGAACGCGGCCGCGCCTTCCTCGTGGTCTGCCGTCCCGAAGGCGACCCCCTGCGCGTTGGCCTCCCGAGCGGTCGCGCCGTCGAACGAGTCCGATTGGTGGTTGAGCAGTCGCTTCGACGCCGAGAGTGCGACGGTCGGTCCAGTGGCGATCGTTGCGACCATGTTGTCGACGCCGGCGTCGAACGACGCTGCTTCGAACACGCGCGTGAACAGCCCCAGATCGCGGGCGCGGTCGGCGTCGATCAGTTCACCGGTGAAGACCAGTTCTTTGGCCGTGTTTAGCCCCACGAGCCGCGGGAGGATGTGTGAGACGCCGGAGTCGATGGCCAGCCCGACACGCCGGAACCCGAAGCTGATCTTCGCGGCCGGACTGGCAAGCTGGAGGTCGCAGGCGATGGCGAGACCGGCACCGGCACCGAACGCCGCCCCGTCGATCTTTGCGACGGTCGGCAAGCGACACTCGTAGACACGGCGGATCGCACGATTGACCGCGCCGACGACGAGTTCGACGCGCTCGGCCGGTCGTACGTCCTGTTCGATGCTTTCGAGCATCGCGTGGACGTCGCCGCCGGCACAGAACGCGTCGCCCTCGCTCTGGATGACGACACAGCGGGCCGCACTGTCCTCGGCGGTGTCGATGGCGGCGACCAGTTCGTCGGCGGCGGGTGCAGAGATTGCGTTACGCGCGTCGGGTCGGTTCAGCGTGATCCGTGCGACCTCGTCGTCGATGTCGACGAGTACCTGTCGATCAGTCATGCTCCCAACCGAGGGCGAGGATCACCAAAAGCGTTGGTCAGCGCACCGTCGCACAACAGTGTAGGGCGTCCATTGACGTAGACGGAACGAGACGATATCGTATGCGCATCCACTGGCACCGTCGAGACCTCCGAGCAGCCGACAACGCGGGGCTTGCCACAGCGACGGCCGACGACACCGTCGTCCCCGTCTTCGTCTTCGACGACGACATCCTCGCGCACGCAGCCCCCCCGCGCGTGGCGTTCATGCTCGACGCGCTCGCCTCGCTCAGGGAGTGGTATCGCGCCAACGGCAGCGACCTCGTGGTCACGCGCGGTGATCCGACGGCGGTCCTGCCCGACCTGGCCGACGAGTACGACGCCGACGCCGTGACGTGGGGTGAAGCCTACTCGGGACTGGGCATCGAGCGGGATATGGCGGTCCGGCAGGCGCTCGACGACAGCGACGTGGCACGCGAAGCCGTCGTCGATAGCGTGTTACACCGGCCCGGCGAGATCACGACCAACGACGGCGACCCCTACGCCGTGTTCACCTACTTCGGCCGCAAGTGGCAGGACCGGGAGAAAGACGACCCGTACGACGAACCCACTCAGGATGCACTCGCCGACGTGACGGGCGATCCGCTGCCGACGATCACGGACCTCGGGTTCGAGGAACCATCGGCGACGATCCCACCCGCCAGTACGGACGCCGCCCGGGACCTGCTCGATGCGTTCTGCGAGGAAGCCATCTACCGGTACGAGGACGACCGGGACTACCCTGCAGAGGAGTGTACCTCACGGCTCTCCGCCCACCTGAAGTTCGGAACGATCGGCATTCGGGAGGTGTACGAGCGAACCGCAGACGCCGCACGGGACGCCGCCGACGATCTGGCCCGAGAGTCCGTCGAGGAGTTCCAGTCACAGCTCGCGTGGCGCGAGTTCTACACGCAGGTGCTCTACGCCAATCGCTCGGTCGTCACGGAGAACTACAAGACCTACGCGAACCCGATCCAGTGGCGCGACGACCCCGAGGCACTACAGGCGTGGAAGGACGGCGAGACGGGGTATCCCATCGTCGACGCCGGGATGCGACAGCTTCGCGAGGAGGGGTTCATGCACAATCGCGTGCGCATGATCGTCGCCTCGTTCCTCACGAAGGACCTGCTGATCGACTGGCGCGAGGGGTACGAGTGGTTCAAGCAGCGACTCGTCGACCACGACACGGCAAACGACAACGGCGGCTGGCAGTGGGCTGCCTCGACCGGGACCGACGCCCAGCCGTACTTCCGGATCTTCAATCCGATGTCACAGGGCGAACGCTACGATCCCGACGCCGAGTACATCAAGACGTACGTCCCCGAGCTAGACGGCGTCGATCCCGAGGTGATCCACGACTGGCACGAACTGTCGATCACGCAGCGACGCAGCGCTGCACCCGACTATCCCGATCCGATCGTCGACCACGGGGAACGACGAGAGCAAGCACTGTCGATGTTCGAGACCGCCCGCGGCGAGAGTTGAGCGACCCGAGTGCTGGGCAGGCGAGACCGCTCGACGCCACATCCTTGTGGAATGGTATCATACGGCTCCTAAACGTTTAACAGTCGCCCGCCCCACCCTCAGAATGGAGGAGATATCCCATGTCCGAACATTCAAATCCTGAACTGCCGCCGCTTCCGTACGACTACGACGCACTGGAGCCACACATCTCCGAGCAGGTGCTGACCTGGCACCACGACACCCATCATCAAGGGTACGTCAACGGGCTTGAAGCCGCCGAGGAGACGCTGGCCGAGAACCGCGAGTCGGGCGACTTTGGCTCGTCGGCCGGCGCGCTCGGCAACGTTACGCACAACGGCTGTGGGCACTATCTCCACACGCTGTTCTGGGAGAACATGGATCCCAACGGCGGTGGCGAGCCGTCCGGGGCTCTCGCCGACCGTATCGCCGAAGACTTCGGTTCCTACGAGGGCTGGAAAGGCGAGTTCGAGGCAGCCGCCTCGGCCGCCGGTGGCTGGGCGCTGCTCGTCTACGACCCGGTCGCCAAACAACTCCGCAACGTCGCGGTCGACAAGCACGACCAGGGCGCACTCTGGGGCGCACACCCCGTCCTCGCGCTCGACGTCTGGGAGCACTCGTACTACTACGACTACGGCCCGGACCGTGGCAGCTTCATCGACGCCTTCTTCGAGGTCGTCGACTGGGACGAAGTCGCATCGCAGTACGAGACCGCGGTCGGTCACTTCGAATAAGGCTCCAACACTTCGTCATTTCTTTCGCCGCTCGCCGATCAGTGGCGACGCCTGTCACGCCCGATCACGTTTCGAGGGGTTTAGGCACCGAGCCGAACAATCGACGGGCATGCCACGACCGAAAGACGATTTCGAGGACCTTCGAGCACTGGAGTTTCGGATGCCGAGCGAAGTGCTCGACGACGACGAGATGTACACGATTTACGAGATCGGTCGCCTCCTGCAGGGACTGGAGGCCGACGCCGAACTGGATGTCGAGACCGAAAACGTCCTGATGGACTGGGCGATCCCGTGGTTGCTCAAACACTCGGAGTCGTTCGTCTTCGCGGAGCCAGCGGCGGAGGACGAACCGGGCTACTACGGCTTGGCCTGATCCGGATTAGTGTAGCGACGTACCGGTGATCGTCTCGCCCTCTCGGCGACGGTCGAATGCATCTACAACAATCCGTATGAGACGGCCACCTGAAACTGCTAGAACCGCGCTGCCTGTGACGCGAGTTCGATGTGCCCGTACGGATCGTCCGTCACGCTCGGGCCGTGCCCGGTGTGCATCTCGGCCAGATCGTCGTCGACAGTCGAGAGAACCCGGTCGATGCTCTCGATCAGCACGCCGCGGTCACCTTCTTCGAGATCGGTCCGGCCGAAACTCCCGTTCGCGAACACGAGATCACCAGCGAAGAGGACGCCCGCCTCGGTCGAGTACAGACAGAGATGATCGTCTTTGTGGCCCGGCGTGTGGAGCGCGACGTACTCGTCGTCGCCGATCTGGATCGTCCCCTCGTCGGCGAGTTCGTCGTCGACGCCCGGGAACGCGCCGTCGAAGCCCACGACTGGCACGTCGAACGCCGTTCGAACCGAATCGAGCGTTCCGACGTGGTCTGGATGCGTGTGAGTGAGCACGACCTGATCGATCTCTGGGACGTGCTCTCGCACTGCTGTGACCACGTCGAAGTCGTTGCCGACATCGACCAGCGTCGTCACGTCACCCTCGACGAGAAAGACGTTGCTCGTGAAGGTCCCGTCGTCAGGGGCGAGGTTCTGGATCATGTGCCATCGGTCGTATCGCGACGAACATGTACGTACTGATCTCACGCGTCATACGGACGGTTGTAGCGATTGACCGGTGAGCGTCGTCACGGGAGAGACCCTCACCGGTACGCAACGACAACGTTCCGTATCAGTCACGGCCCACGTGGCATCCGGGCATCGAATCGCAGGAAGTGGCTCTGCCCGGAATACCCACAGGGCTATGTATGATGAAAAAGTAACGTTGTGTAGAGAATAGATGTCAGCATCGGATCGACCCGTCGTGCTCATCGTCGAGGACGAACCGGACGTCGCGGAAACATACAAACTGTGGCTCCGCAACGATTACGAAGTTCGGATGGCACACGACGGCGACGAAGGGCTAACGCTCCTTGATGAATCTGTCGACGTGGTGTTGCTAGATCGCATGATGCCCGGCCTGTCGGGCGACGAGGTACTCGAACGGATTCGAAAGCGTGATCTGGGGTGTCGAGTCTCGATGGTGACGGCAGTCGAACCCGACTTCGACATTCTCGAGATGGGATTCGACGCGTATCTCTCGAAGCCGATCAGGAGCGAACAACTCCACGAGACGGTCGAGAACCTTCTCGAACGATCCGAGTACGATTCACTCCTGCAAGAGTACTACTCGCTCGTCGAAAAACAGGCGACACTCGAAGCCAGCAAGAGCAGCGCCGAACTCGAAGAGAGCGAGGAATACGATGCGCTTAAAAGCGAGATAGCCGAACTGCAAGACGAGTTATCCGATTCGCTCGGCGGTATCGGCGACGATGCCGACTTTATCGCAACACTGCGTGGCCTCAGCAATGGTGAAGACGAATAATCTGTCAGGGAATATGTACGATCTGTCAACCGTACTCGACTTCGAAGCGTTAACCTCGGTCCGCCCTGGAACGAGCCTGCTCATCGCAGGACCGGCGATGAGTGGCAAGGAGGCCCTCGCCAAGGACGTACTCAAGGCAGGGGCCAGAGAGGGAGAGGGTGCCGTCGTCGTAACGACGAACGATCAAGCATCGGCGATCGTCGACGAGTTCAAGACGGACGTGCCGTCGATGGAAGACTCACAACTGGGGGTCGTCGACTGTCGCGGAGACAGCGGCGACGGACAACAGAGCAGCGCGTACACCCACCACGTGAGTTCGCCGGGTGATCTGACGGGCATCGGGATCGGGATCACCAAGGCACTCGATGGACTCCACAAGAGCGGTCGAGATAAGGGTCGACTGGCGCTGGTCTCGCTGTCGACGATGCTCACCTACACCGACAAGAAGACGGTGTTCAAGCTCTGTCATATCCTCTCGTCTCGCCTCGATTCAGCAGGCTACATCGGTGTGTTCACCATCGACTCGGGGGCACACGACGACCAGACGTTACAGGTCATCAAACAGGCCTTCGACGGTCTCGTCGAGTTCCGCGAGACCGACGGTCTCCGTGAGGCCCGCGTCATGGGCCTGTCCAGCCAGCCCAGCGACTGGAAAGAGCTGTAGGCGGAACACGGCCACGTCGCTTCTTCGTTCGTGTCGACGGTATCCAAGCCCGGAACTTTAATCGGACCCCGTCCGAAGCCATCGCTATGGGCACACGTCACGAGATAGTTGGGTCGGACCCGGCCGACGACGACCGCGCCGAGTACGACTACGAAGGTGGCACGGTCGAGCGCCCCGCGTTCGTGTCCGATCTGACCGAGCGCATCGAAGGAACGGTCCGATTCGACGAGTACACCCGCCAGCTCTACGCGACCGACGCCAGCGCCTACGAGGTGACGCCGATCGGAGTCGTCTTTCCGAAATCCACGGCCGACGTGGCGACAGTCGTCTCCTACTGTGCCGACCGAGGGACGCCAGTCCTGCCACGCGGTGGTGGGACGAGCCTCGCCGGTCAGTCGGTCAACGAGGCCGTTGTCCTCGATTTCTCGCGGTTCATGGACGAACTGCGATCGATCGATCCAGACGAGCGACGGGCGCGTGCACAGGTCGGGACGACGCTCGGGGAACTCAACGACGCACTCGCCGAGTTCGATCTCAAGTTCGCCCCGGACCCGGCGTGGGGCGACAAGAGTGTGCTTGGCGGTGCGATCGGTAACAACTCAACGGGCGCACACTCACTGAAGTACGGCAAGACGGACGCCTACGTCGAGGAGTGTGAAGTCGTCCTCGCCGACGGCACGGTGACGACCTTTGGCGAGGTGACACGCGCCGAGATCAGGGAGCGAGCGGAGCGGGCGGGACTGGAAGGCCGGATCTACGCCGCGGTCGACGACCTGCTCGACGAGGGCACACCTGCGGTCGAAGACGCCTTTCCCGATCTGAAGCGCAACGTCTCTGGCTACAATCTCGACCGACTCGTCGCGGACGCCGAAGACGGCTCGATCAATCTCGCCCGCCTACTCGCCGGCAGCGAGGGGACCCTCGCCATCGTCACGGAGGCGACGGTCTCGCTTGAGGCAGTCCCCGAGACCAAAGCGCTGGCGCTGCTCTCGTATCACGACCTCGTCGACGCGATGGCGGACGTGCCGGCGATCCTCGAACACGACCCCGCCGCTGTCGAGGTCCTCGACGACGTGTTGCTGGATCTGGCCGCCGACACCGAGGAGTTCGGCACGCTCGTCGAGTCGCTGCTGCCCGAGGAGACGGCCGCCGTCCTGCTCGTCGAGTTCTACGCCGACAACGACCCACAGGGCAAGCAACGGGTCGCCGACCTGCTTGCCGACCGCGTCGGCGACGTGTCCACGGCAGGTGTCCCACAGGGCGACGCAGAATCACTGACCGATGCACCGCGCGAAGCCTTCCACGGACAGGAGGCCCACGACGACACCGAGCGAAAGCGGTTCTGGAAACTCCGCAAGAGCGGCCTGCCGATCCTGCTCGGTCGGACCTCAGACGCGAAACACATCAGCTTCATCGAAGACACGGCCGTCCCGCCGGAGAATCTCGCGGACTACGTCAGTGACTTTCAGGCACTCCTCGACGAACAGGACACGTTCGCGAGTTTCTACGCCCACGCGGGACCGGGCTGTCTCCACATCAGACCGCTCGTCAACACGAAGACCGTCGAGGGCATCGAGCAGATGGCGGCCATCGCGGACGGTGCGACCGATCTCGTGATCGAGTACGGCGGCAGCGTCTCGGGCGAACACGGCGACGGCCGCGCCCGGACCCAGTGGAATCGAAAGCTGTACGGGCAGGATGTCTGGGAGCAGTTCCGAGACCTCAAGTCCGCCTTCGATCCCGACTGGCTCCTCAATCCCGGGCAGGTGTGTGGCTACGCCGACGACGAAACGATTCCGGATGGCGTCCCCCCACGGGCGCGAGCGGTCAACATGACCGACGACCTCCGCTTTGACCCCGACTACGACTTCGAGATGGACTTCGAGCCGTCGCTGCACTGGGACAACGAGAACGGCTTTCAGGGGATGGTCGAACTGTGTCACGGCTGTGGTGGCTGTCGCGGTCCACAGGAGACCACCGGCAGCGTGATGTGTCCGACTTACAGAGCCGCTGACGAGGAGTCGACGGCGACACGGGGTCGTGCCAACGCACTCAGGCAGGCGATGAGCGGCGACCTGCCCGACGACCCGACCGACGAGGAGTTCGTCGCCGAGATCATGGACCTCTGTATCGGTTGCAAGGGCTGTGCGAAAGACTGCCCGAGCGAGGTCGACATGGCGAAACTCAAAGCGGAGGTCGAGCACGCCCACCACCAAGAACACGGCAGCAGCCTCCGGTCGAAACTCTTTGCCAACATCGACACCCTCAGCGCGTGGGGGAGTCGGCTGGCACCGATCTCGAACTGGCTCGCTGCGGCACCCGGTAGCGATCTGCTCGCCGAGAAACTCCTCGGTATCGCGAGCGAGCGCTCCGTGCCGACCTTCCACCGGGAGTCGTTCGAAGACTGGTTCGCCGAACGCGGCCCGACAGTCACGGCGGCCGAGGCGGATCGACGAGTGTTGCTCGTCCCCGATACGTACAACAACTACAGCGATCCGGCGGTGCTGCAGGCCGCCGTCGAGGTTCTCGAAGCGGCGAACGTCCACGTTGACGTACCAGGTGCCGTCACGAGCAGCGGTCGTGCCGCCCACTCGAAGGGCTTTCTGGACGTGGCTCGCGAACGCGCACGGACGAACGTCGACGCCCTCGACACGCCAGTCGCCGACGGATGGGACGTGATCCTCGTCGAACCGTCCGACGCCGTGATGGTCCAGTCGGACTATCGAGACCTGCTCGGAGCCGACGCAGCGACCGTCGCCGACAGCACCTACGGACTGTGTGAGTACATCGATCGGTTCGACCTCGACGAGGAAATCGACTGGGACGCGGGTGCTGAGCGCCTGACCTATCACGGCCACTGTCACCAGAAGGCCGTCTCGCGCGACCACCACGCGGTCGGTGTCCTCCGCCGGGCGGGCTACGAGGTCGACCCGCTCGATTCGGGCTGCTGTGGCATGGCCGGTAGCTTCGGCTACGAGGCCGAACACTACTCGATGAGTCAGGCGATCGGTCGCATTCTGTTCGATCAGGTCGCCGACAGCGCCGGGGACAGCGTCGTCGCACCGGGTGCCTCCTGTCGAACGCAACTCGGCGACCGTCGTGGGCACGACCCACCGGCCCACCCGGTCGAACGCCTCGCCGCGGCGATCGAATCCCGATGATCGATCCATCGACACCGTCGGCCACCGACGACAACCCTCTCGTACGGTTTATTCTAGATGCTTCCCGGCGATCGTCGCCACGGGGTAAACGATCACCGGTACAGCGCTACAATAATCCGTATCAGAGGGGACCAGACACAGTGTTTTTATCCTCTCCTCAGGTGATATAGAACAGATGGATCGCCAGTTCGTCGTGGCGTGTTTGCTCGTCGTCGCGCTCGTGTCGAGCGGTGCTTCAGCAGCCACAACACAGGGGTCGTCTGCAGGACTACTGGTCCAGCCTGAGGGCTTCGACCAGACGACCTTCGAGATCACGCTCACGGAGAACGGGTCCGCTCGCTGGGCGATCAAGCATCATCAGCGGCTGGTCAACGAGAGCGAACGGGCGGCGTTCGAGGACTTCGCCCAGCGGTTCGAGAACAACGAGACACAGCTCTACCAGAACTTCGTCTCGGGAGCCGAAACACTCGTCACGACCGGACGTAACGCGACCGATCGCCCGATGGAAGCCACGTCCTTCGGGCGAACGGCATACACGAACGTGACGGCGAACTTCGAGGACCGGGGGACGGTCGAACTCCAGTTCACGTGGACCCACTTCGCCCGAACGGACGGCGACCGTGTCGTCGTCGGTGACGTGTTCGGCGAGAACTTCTATATCGGCCAGAATCAGGCCATCGTGTTCGTCCGGGGGGCAGGACTCCAGTTCGAGGAAGCGTTGCCGACGCCGACCTCTCAGACCGACCCGGATTCGCTGGCCCAGAGCCAGAGTGTCACGTGGGAGGGCGAGCGAACGTTCGCCCAGCAACGGCCCTACGCCGTGCTGACCACTCGCCAGCCGTCGACGAGTGTGGGGTCCGGGGGTGGTGATGGCTCGTCGACCGAATCCGCGACGGCGTCGACAAGTGCCACCCCCGATGGGAACGACGCCACGACCGAGCCACCGGTGAGCGAGACGACCGAACCGCTCGGGAGTGGCACCGGCAATCCGATGGTGTGGCTCGTCGGTGTCGTCATCGTCGTCATCGGACTTTCGAGCGCCATCGCCTATCGAACCGGTTCGATCTCGCTGCCGGGCAGGCGCGCCGAGTCGGCGGTCGAAACGACGGAGCAATCCGCGGCGAGTGGTCAGTCCGCGCCGGAGACTCAGACGCCGATTCCGGACGAGGAACTGCTCTCTGACAGTGACCGGGTCGTCAAACTCCTCGAAGACAACGGGGGCCGGATGAAACAGGTCAACATCGTCGACGAGACCGAGTGGTCCAAATCGAAGGTGAGCATGCTCCTCTCGGATATGGAAGACGACGGCGACATCAGCAAACTCCGCGTCGGTCGCGAGAACATCATCAGTCTCGCCGGCCACGAACCCGACGCCGCTGGCTCCCCGTTCGAGGACGACGAGTGAGTGACCCACGGCGGTCGAGACAGACCCGATCTCCGCGCGCTGGTGCGTGTGTAACCCACACAGGGCAGTGGCGAAACGCAACCATTATACGTATCTCCCCGATATAATCGAGTGCGCTCCGTTGGTGTAGTCCGGCCAATCATCTTGCCCTCTCACGGCAAGGACCAGGGTTCGAATCCCTGACGGAGCATTGCAGTGAGCGTCACTCTGTGACGTGAACAGAACGCGCACGAAGGGTTCTACCGAGGCGAGTCACAGCCCGCACAGCGAAGCGAGCAGGACTGTCTCGCAGTCGGGTTCGAATCCCCGACGAGCACTTCTTCGGACACCGGCCACCGAGTGACAGCGAACGCGTCGGTGTCACGTACATCCTCGAACGTGTGGCGAATCTGGTGAGGCCCGCCAGCGAGCGCACCCGCGATCAGTCACATCGGGCCTCGGATCGGCGGTGACAGGGACGCGACGGACCGATCGATAAGATAGGATTACTTGACGAATCGCCAGCGCCACATCGTCGTCACCGGTGGCGTGTGTCGAAACGGGTCCAGCCCGGTTACTCGTCGGAAAACTCCTGTTCTCCCGCCGACCGTACAGTTCGTAGGGAATTTCGAAGTAGTCCAGCAGATCGACCGCACAGCCGTCGTCGCGTCCGAGTGCGAGAACGTCGTGCCCCTGCGCTGTGAGCCTGTGGATCGCGTTCCTGTAGAGATGGACGTGGGCAGGAGTGTTCGTGAAAAACAGGTATCGCATCACCGATTCCCTCAGAATCGACCGTCTTTGTTACACACGAACTATCTGACCCGTGGCTGTGTGTCTGTCGGTATGGTCGCTATTCTGGCAGCGAGGACGGGCCGAGACCCAGAGAAGGCAGCCAACTTTTCACGACGCTCGCCCTGACTGGTCGTATGCGCGCAGCAGTCTTCCGCGGACCGAGAGAGATTCACGTCGAGGACGTACCGAAACCGGAACTCGATGCGCCGACAGACGCCATCGTCCGGGTGACCCACACCGCAGTCTGTGGGTCGGACCTGTGGTTCTATCGGGGCGACAGCGACCGCGAGACGGGATCGCGCGTGGGCCACGAGCCGATGGGGGTCGTCGAGGCAGTCGGCGAGGACGTACGCAGCGTCCAGCCCGGTGATCGCGTGTTCGCGCCGTTCGTCGTCAGTTGCGGGTCGTGTGAGTTCTGCCGGCGCGGCCTCCACACGTCGTGTGTCAACGGTGACGGCTGGGGCGGTGACAACGGCGGCGCACAGGGCGAGTACGTCCGGGCGCCACACGCAGACGGCACGCTCGTCCGCGTGCCCGACCGGTACGCCGACGACGAGGACGCGCTCGAATCGATCCTCCCACTGACGGACGTGATGGGGACGGGCCACCACGCCGCTGTCAGCGCGGGCGTGCAAGCGGGCGACACCTGCGTGGTCGTCGGTGACGGGGCGGTCGGTCTGTGTGGCGTCCTCGCGGCCCGCCGACTCGGTGCGTCCCGCATCGTCGCCGTCGGCCACCACCCGGACCGACTCGAACTGGCCGAGGACTTCGGCGCGACCGAGACGGTGCTTGGCGGGGGCGACACCGACGTGGTCGAACGGGTACGGGAACTGACCTACGGCGGGGCCGAGCACGTCATGGAGTGTGTGGGTGCGGCCAGCGCGATGGAGCAAGCGGTCGACGTGTGTCGCCCGGGCGGGACGGTCGGGTACGTCGGCGTCCCCCACGGCGTCGAGTCGGCCGGCGTTCCGATCTTCGAGCTGTTCGGGAACAACAAAACGCTCGCGGGCGGGGTCGCACCGGTCAGGGCCTACGCCGAGGAACTGCTCGGCGACGTACTCGGCGGGACGCTCGACCCGTCACCGATCTTCACGAAGACGGTGGGTCTCGAAGACATCGCCGAGGGGTACCGTGCGATGGACGAACGCGAGGCGATCAAGGTACTCGTCGAAGTCTGACGAGTGCGAACAATTACCAGAGTCGTCGCCCTACACGACGTATGGACGTTCTCATCACCGGCGCTGCGGGCACCGTCGGCACGGCGATCACTGACCATCTGGCCGGGAACGACGCGTACGACTTCACGAGCCTCGATGTCGTCGAACACCCGGACCCGGACGTCACCTCGGTCGTTGCCGACGCCGGCGAGTCCGAGGTGGTTCGCGAGCACGTCGGGGCCGCCGACGCCGTCGTCCACCTCGCACACGTCCCGATGGACGACGGCGGGTCGGACGATCGAGCTATCGCGTGGTCGACGGCACACGCCGAGAACCTCCAGTTGCACGCGACCGTGATCGGCGCGGCCGCCGAGACGGGGCTGGACACGCTCGTCTACGCCTCCTCGAACCACGCAGTCGGCCTGTACGAAGTCGAGCACGCTCCCGAGGTGTACTATCCCGACCACGGCCTCACCGTCGACCACACCGTCACCGCCAGACCCGATTCGATGTACGGGACAGCGAAAGTCTACGGTGAAGGACTGGGGCAATTAGCGGCCCAGCAGCACGGCGTGTCGGTGTACGCACTCCGTATCTGTTCGGTCCGAGACCCCGAGTACGATCATCCGTACGGCGACGCAACGGCCGGCGTCGAGCGTGGCGAGTTCGAGCGCAACAGTGCAGACTACGACGAGCAGGTGGCGCGTATGAAAGCGATGTGGCAATCCCGGCGTGACCACGCCCACATGGTCGAGCAGTGCCTACAGGACGATACGGTCGAATTCGACGTGTTTTACGGCGTCAGCGACAACGACAGGCGATGGTTCGACATCGATCACGCGCGTGACGTGATCGGCTACGATCCGCAAGACAACGGTGAGACGTGGGACGCGCCCCCGTCATGAGCTTTTTTGCACCACGCCCGTGAGAGAGAGGTATGACCGACGAGCGCGACCCTGAGGCGACGCTCGACGAGTGGAAAGCCGAGATGCAGGCCGAACACGAGGCAGCGATCCACGAGCCAGACCCCGACGCCGACCACCGCATCGAGGGCGTCGCCCAGATCAGCTATCGACTGTACTACGAGTACGACGAGGACACCGACGAACTGGAACGGACACGACAGGTCAAGGTCGACGACCTCGACGATCCCGAACTGCGCTCCTGTTCCTGTGGGGTCCGCGGGATGACACCCGAAGAAGCACTGGCCCACGTTCGACGGGCGGCCGAGCAGTCTTGAGACGGTTTATCGAAGCTGTCGATCACACGTCGTCGCCGTCGACCGTCACCAGCCGATTCAGCCCGTAGACCATTTCGAGGATTTCGGAGGCGTCGCCCTCGTCGAAGAGGAGTTCGTTCGTGCGCACGACGTGATCGAGCACGTCCCGCGAGGCGTGTTCCGGGGCAGCGGCGATGCCGGCGTCCTCGGCTTCGAGCCACTCCATCACCCGGAGGTCGCTCTTGCTGTCGCCCATCACGAGTGCGAACGGGTCGTCGATACCGAGCACGTCGAAGGCGGCTTTCACGCCCGTGGGCTTGTCGAGTTCGAGGCTGACGATTTCGACGGCGTCGCCCTCGTAGTAGCCCACGTCGATCCGCTCGAAGACGGTTGCCAGCGCCTCGGGCACGTCGTCGGCGCTCTCCGACGGTCCTTCTCCGGCGTCTTCGAGGACGCCACGGATCTCGGGGTCCTGTGCGAAGTACGCCCTGGCCCACCGCCCGGGGTCGTCCGCCTCGGCGCCGACCGCCGATGCGACCGTCTCGCCGAGCAAGTCGAGCAGGTACCGGGTCCCGTCGTCGATGATCTCGATGGCCTGTCGGCTCCCGTTCTCGGCGTTGGGCTTGAGCGTGACGTTGAACTCGTTGCCCTGCAGGTGACAGCCGTGGGCGATGGTCTCGGGCGCGGCCGAGAGGATACGCGAGCGCACCTGATCGAAGACGGTCGTTATCTCGTCGCCGAGCGATTCGTAGAGGAGTTGCTTCGTCCGCTCGCCCTGCCGGGGCGTGAACACGCCGTTGCCCGATTCGTAGACGATACTCACGTCGCCAGAGTGGACCAGCGCGTTGCCCAGTCCCTGAATCAGGAACCCCTTGACGTTCTCCAGTGTCTGCCCCGTACAGACGACGATTGGGACGCCGTCGTCGTGAAGCCGGTGGAGCAGATGGAGCGTCTCTCGCGGGATTTCGTTGTCCGTCGTCCCGGCGCTGCGAAGCGTCTCGTCCACGTCGAGGACGAGGACGTTGACACACCGCTCGTGTTCGTTCGCCAGATCCAGCGCGGTAAAGGCCTGATCGCGGTCGAGGTACGATGCGATCGCTGCGTAGCGTTCACCGGTCGTCGGGTAGCTCTCCCTGATCGAGCGCTTGCGCGCGTCGAGTTCCTCACTGGCGTCCTGCCAGTGCTCCAGTGCGACCTTCGAATCGACCGGCGGAAACAGGTCGACGAACTCCTGATAGGCCTGCAGCGTGACCGTGTCGAAATCGTCGTAGAGTCGGTAGAGCTGATCGTACCGTTCCATACGCCCACCGTGGTCCGGCGGCCTCATATACTGTCGGCACTCGTTCGGGAGGCACGTCGGCCACTGGCGATGGGTGGACGATATCGAGTCGGAGCGTCGGGCCGCCCCGTCTCGACCGCTCAATCGTCGGCGTACGACTGGTGGGCCGTCGTCGTGCCGTCGTCCGAGTTCTTCAGACGCAGGAACGCCGCGAAGCCGAGCGGCGAGAGGATACCCAACAGGAGCGAGATGCCGACTGCACCGGCCGCCGGCGAGAGATCCCCACCGCCGGAGGAATCGGCTTGCTCGCCACCGTCGCCACTGCTCGCAGCCGTCCCGTCACCGGCCGACGGGACGACGACGGCCCCCTTCATCCCCACCGATTTGTGGGGCGTGCAGGCGTACTTGAAGACGCCGCCCTCCTCGAAAGTGTGTTCGAACGTGTGCCCGCCGTCGCCGACCAACTGACTCTCGAAGGCACCGTTTTCCGCGACGACGTTGTGTGACCCACCGTTGCCGGTCCACTCCCAGACGACCGTCGTCCCCGGTGAGACCTTGACGGCTGCCGGACCGAAGGCAAAGGCGCTCCCGTTGCCCTGTGCGCCCACCTGAATCGTCACTTCGTCGGCACCGGTCTCGTCGACGACGCCGTCGTAGTTCCCGACGTTGTCGAACCACCCGTCGAACGAGCGTGACGAGGTCGTCTCGCCGTCGGTCGCAGTCTCGGTCGCGCTCCCAGTGGTGTCACCGCCCTCGCCCTCGCGAACGGTGATTGCCCCTTTCATTCCCATCGTCTTGTGGGGCGTACAGGCGTATTTGAACACACCGGCCTCCTCGAAAGTGTGTTCGAACGTGTGACCGCTGTCGCCGACCATCTGGCTCTCGAAGGAACCGTCCTCGGCGACGACGTTGTGTGACCCGCCATCACCGGTCCACTCCCAGACGACCGTCGTCCCCGGTGAGACCTTGACGGCTGCCGGACCGAAGGCAAAGGCGCTCCCGTTGCCCTGTGCGCCCACCTGAATCGTGACCTCGTCCTGCCCGCGCTTGTCGACGGTGCCGTCGAAGTTCCCCACGTTGTCGAACCAGCTACCGTACTCCGGCTGTGACTGGGCGAGCGCCGGGCGCGCGGCGGCAGCGACAGTCAGCCCTGCGCCGGCCCGGAGGAGACCTCGACGAGTCAGTCCACTGTCGACCATCAGGCACCACCCCATAGCGAACGCGCGCAGATTGCACCGTCTGAACCACCGTGTGAACGGGACTGTCGTACCATACCTTGACGAAGCGGGTACGGATAGATAAGTCGGCGAGGGGCTTTTCACAGGGCGGGAAGACCGGTGGTAATTATATACACCCGATCAGCTTCGGGCGGCGGTTCAAGTTCGAGGTGCTCTGTGGCGTGCTGTGACATTCGTTCACATTCGTGAAAAAGGTTTAATATATCACCCTCTGTACGGATTATCACCTCGATACAGCGGTGTTCCACATGTACGATACGTCCACCCCCTCACCGACATCCGCTCGCTGGAACGCAAGCGAGCGGTTCGCCAATCGTGGGCCAGAGGTCCACGTAACGGCGGGGATTGCTGGTGCGGGGCGGCGTGTCAATCTGGACACCTGGTATCTACCGCCCGCATCGATCGCCGCATAACGCGACCGACGCGGGCCGTCTTCTGGGATTGCCACGGTTCGACGTGTGACTCTCGTCGGAGTGGCCCGCGTCATTCGTCTCACAGTGCTGGACTCCTGTCTCCCGACAGGCGGGTTCGACTCCCGGTGAGACCGTCGTCGCCACGACACCACATCGTGGCGACTCGCCTGCCCGGTGCCACAGCTAGGGCCGAGGAGTCGCAGGTGCTCCCTGAGAGGCATCACTGTGGACTGCTCGCCCCCGATGGATCACCGTTCCCGCTGACCGCTCCGCTGGTCGGTACCAGACGGCCGCGAGGCCGGCCGCGTTCGACTCGCGGCGGAGCAGTATGTCGCCCACTGCGACGCTACTGGTGACTGTCGCCGTGTTCGAGCGACCACCCTCCAACCGGGGTGGTTCGCCATGAGCTACAGCCACCAGCGGCAGATGGTCGATGCAACGGCCGACGTCTCACTGCGCGTCCCGCGTGGCGAGGCCGGAGACCTCGAAGCCGGCGCTGCGGACGTGATCGCAAACGTCGCGGCCGTCGAGACCGTGACGATCGATCGGGTCACCAGCGTCAATCCGAACTGGACCGACATCCACGTCGATGTCGACGTCGCGCTGACCGCCGAAATCGCCGCCGAAGACCTCTCGAAAGCGCTCGAAACGCGGCTCGAAGACGGCTTCGGCATCCGCGAGGTCAACGGGCTGGTACTCTCCGAGAGTGGCGAGCCGAACGAGTCGTGAAGAATCGAGCGTTCAGGCCTCTTCCTCGCCGATCTCGACTTCGATCGGGTCGGCGCTGTCCTCGACCGCAGGCGCTTCGTCTTCGTCGTCGAGCTGTGAGACCGAGAGGAGACCGGCGAGACCGGCGGTCAACATGCCGACGCCGGCGACACGGGTCGCCCGGACGTACCACGCCTTCGGTTCGAGGTCCTCGGGGTTCTCGTACCCGGAGAGTGTCAGGCGAGCGTTCAGCTTGATCGCCTGTTTGGGCAGCAACGAGGCGAGCAGTCCCTGGAAAACGAGCCACGCGTAGGTCACGGGGAGGAGTTTCTGTATTGCCATCGATCGGAGTTTTGGGCTGGAGGCATGTCAATACCACCGCTCCGAACCGGGCGGCTACTCGGCTTCTGACCAGCGTGCGTCCGAGAGCGTGCGCTGGACGGCCTCCTCGCCGACGGCCTGAGCCAGCGTCTCGAAGCCCGTTCGCTCGACCGGATCGGCCGCGTTGGCGACGAGCCGTGAGACGATGAACTCCGGCGTGGACTTGCCGACCGTCTCGAAGCGTGGCTGGTAGTCGACCTCCAGTTCGAGGTCCGGCGAGAGTCCTTCCGCGAAGATACCGTCGGTACGGGCAGCGTCGGGCAGCGGTTCGAGGTCGTCCGCGAGGTGCGTGACGAACACCCCGAGCGCGTCGCGTTCGACCGTCAGCGTCACTAGCCCGTGCAGAAGGTTCGCGGCGCTGCCGGGTTCGGTGATCGCCTCGAACTCGTCGACGAGCATCAGCGTCCGGTCGCCGCCGGTCAGGGGCGGGACGACCGAGCGAAGCGTCGATTCGAGCACGCCGGCGTTGAACGAGGCGTGGCGGCGGTGGAAGACGATCGTATCCACGAGGCTCACTTCGGCGTCCTCGGCGGGGACCGGCAGCCCCATCTGGGCGAGCAACTGGACCTGACACAACGTCTCCAGCAGCGTCGTCTTCCCACCGGAGTTCGCCCCGGTGAGGACGGCCACGCGGTCGCCCGTGGGCGGTTCGCGACTCTTCGGCAAGTCGTGGTCACCGACGGCGTACGTGACCGGCTGGACGGCCACGTCGCCGTCCTGCAGGGAGAGATTGCGCGCGCCCCGCACGGCGATGGTCTCCCGGTCTTCGACGAACGTCGGCCGGGTGAGACCGTACGCGAGTGCGAAGCGGGCAAGCGAGACGTACAGCGCCGCGTCGTCGACCGCTTCGACGGCCGCATCCACCGTGTCCCGGGCCGCTTCGAGGTCATCTTCCAGCGTCGCCGCGACGGTCTGCTCGCGCTCGTCGACGCGCTGTCGGAGATCACTCGCCAGTTCGCGCAGTGCGGTCTCGACGAAGTCCTGTGCGTCGGTCGCCTCCCGTGGCATCGCGTCACGAGCGCGGGCCACGTCGACGCCAGTCTCGTCGGTCAGATGGCGCGTAAGTGCGTCCTGAAACTCGTCCGGACGGCGTGCGTTGGACTGTAGCTGCTCGACCACTTCGGGGGACGTGGCGACGAGGTCCTCGACCTGTCCCAGTTGCTCGCGAAGCGCGTCGAGTTCGTCGTCGGCACCCGCACCGACGCGGTCGCCAGCACCCTGTAGCCCGGCGAGTGCCCGCGCAGCGGCGTCGAGGTCGTCGGCGTCGAGCGTCGCGATCGGTTCGAACACGCCGGCTTCGACGCCAGTCTCCTGTAGTCCGATCGCCGTTCTGACGGCCGATAGTTCACCGCCGTCGACGCTGTCGTAGCGGTCGAACGCAGCGATGACGGCCTCCCGTCGCTCGTCGTCGAGACCGGCCCACGCGTCGCGTGCCGCGACGACCGCGGACAGGCGCTCGTCCATCGCCGCTCGGTCGGGCAGCGGCGTCAACACGCGAATCCGGTCGGCGGCGTGGTCGGTGACGGCGTGTTCCTCCGCGAGGTCGAGCAACTCCTTGTACACGTCACGCGTGTCGCGGGTCGCCAGCAGGTCCATCGCCTCCTTGCCGGTGGCTCGTCGCAGGATTCGCGTGGCCCGGCCACGTGAGAGGCCGGCGGCGGTCAGCGCTCTGGTGTCGGCCGATTCGATCGCCGCGATCGCACGTTCGACCCCCAGTTCGTCCGCCAGCAGCGCACTCGTCTTCGGGCCAATTCCCCAGTACTCCTCCAGTCGCATGGTCGTGACCAGATGGGGACCGGGTTTAGCGTTTCTGCCTCGCTCATCAGTTCGTGACAGAGCGGTTGCTGTTTCGTAACCTTCATTATCGCAACTATATACGACGTGAAATATGCAACGGCGTTCGTTCGTGCGAGCGAGTCTCCTCGGACTCGCTGGCGTTGGTTCCCTCGCCGGGTGCAGTGGTACCGCCCCGAACCCTCCACGAGAATCCGAAGTCTTCGACGAACTACAGGTGAGTTCCGAGACGCTGCAGATCCCACTCGTCGAGACACCGGTCGTCGAATCGCGCGCCGACGTGTCAGCGAGCCTCTCGCTCGGCGTCAGTGGGCTTTCGGTCGTTGGAACGGCCCGCGCGGCAAAGGGTGGCGGGCGAGGCTCCGGGGCAACCGGACGAGGGTCCGGTGGCTACCGGTCCGCGCCGCACGGTCACCACGGCCGTGCGATCTATCACGGCCACGACGATGACGACGACTGGCGGGAGGACCACCGTGACGAGATCCAGACCTATCGTGCAGCCCATCAGCGCGTCGGGATCGCCTATCTCGGCAGCCGTGCCCAGTACTCGGACGACCCACCGGAGCCGGGTCCCGTCGACTGGGACGAGACGTGGTCCGATCCCGAGAAAGAGACACTGACCTACGAGAACGTGCAGTCGGGCTGGTATCGTGTCGGCTCGAAACTGGAAGCCCGACAGGGGTCCCACGACTTCGGCTGGGAGGCCGTGGACTTCGAAGTCGACGAAGACGGGTCGGGATACGACGTCGAGAACCCCTGGAAGGTCTCGCCACGTCTCTGACGCGTGCCCTCCGTTCGAGTCCCGTCACTGCGATCCGAGCGAGCACTCCTCCTCGGATTGACGCTGATCGTCGCCTTCTGTAGCATCGTCTACGAACTCATCTACTCGGAGATGCTCCGTGTCCTCTTTGGCGGGACGGTGCTGCGGTACTCGATCACCATCGGCCTGTACCTGTTCTCGCTGGGGATCGGTGCCGTCCTGTACAACTACGTCGACGAGGACGAGCGGAACTTCTTCAGGATCGAGGTGGCACTCGCAGTCGTCGGCCCGCTGGGACTGCTGGTGATGATCCTTCTCAACAGCTTCCCGGACGTGCGCTTCCCGGCGAAAGACACCGCCGTCCTCGTCGTCTCACACCTGCCGATCCTCGCTGTCGGCGTCCTCTCGGGACTCGAAATACCGTTCCTCTCGGCGATGGTGACCAGCGAGCGGTCGGCCTTCAGTGAGGTGCTTGGCGTCGACTACTTCGGCAGTCTCGTCGGGACGGTCGTCTACGCGCTCGTGCTCTATCCGTCACTGGGCCTGATCCCTGCGATCTTCGTCCTCGGCCTGCTCAACGGGCTGGCGGCGCTGGCGTTCGCCGTCAGATTTACCGAGAGCAGTAAAGTCCTCCTGCTGGTCGGCCTGCTCGTCACGGGCGTGTACGCGGGCGTGCTCGTCAACGAACAGCAGGTCGAGGACTCGCTGACCGACCTGTACGTCGAGGGGGCTATCGAGAGCGAGTATCCGCCGGGGACGGCGACGGTCGACGTGACCGAGCGCTACACCACGAAGTATCAGGACGCAGTCATCTACGAGCGCCGCCTCGCGGATCTGCCCGGGACCGACACCTGCTTGCGACTCGATATGGCCGTCCAGCTCTGTGACCGCTGGGTCGACGCCTATCACGAGGGACTCGTCGACGTGCCGATGTCGCAGTTCGAGCACGGTCCCGAGACGCGCGTGCTCCTCGTCGGCGGTGGCGACTGGATCGCTGTCGACTCGCTCCGGGCGTACGACGTGACTGTCGACCACGTCGACATCGACCGGGCGTTCATGAACGAGACGAAAGACCACCCGTTCTTCGAGCAGTACCACGACGACGCCTACGAGTACGAGCGCCTGAACACCACCGCGGCCGACGCTGGCACCTATCTCCGGTCGACAGACCAGCAGTACGACCTGATCCTGCTGGACCTGCCCGGTGCTCGCTCCGACGACATGCTCCCGCTGTACTCGACTGAGTTCTACACGCAACTGCGCCAGCACCTGACCGAGGACGGGATGGTCGCGACGTGGGTCTACTCCCGCCACGCCTTCGCGAACCATCACAAGGCCTACGTCAACACCGTCCACGAGGCCGGCTTCCGGGCGTACGCCGACTACAGCACCTACGGGGACCTCGACCGTGACGGCGACCTCGAACGCGGTGAGCGATACTATCTGCTCTCGCCGTCTCCCGACCGGAATCTGACGCTCGAAACCGCTCGCAACGTCCAGAACGAACAGATGCGCGCTGCCTACGCCAGTCACGAGTGGCGAGCGATCGACCGCTATCGTGGCGTCGACCCGAACAGCGTCTTCGCACCGAACTACGACATCATCATCGGCTAACGATGGACCACGACACCCTCCACTTTGGCTACGAGATCAGCGATCCAGACCAGCTGTGTGTCTACGAGGAGACGACGGTGACGGTCGGCGACGTCGATCTGCTCGTCTCGGTCATCGGGAGTTCCCACTGTGTCCGCGCGCAGTCAATCGATTTCGCCGAGATCGCGTCCTGTGACGCCGGCAGCGTCGACGGCGCTCGAACGATCGATATCACGGACGAGCGGTCGACGGTCCTCGACTACGAGACCGACGCCGTATCGTGTGCAACGACGATCAGCGTCGATCCGATCGACCGGTTCCCCGCGACACGGTCGTTCGACCTGCGCTACGACTTCGCAAAGCGGGCCGTGACTGCGATCACGATCAGGGATCGGGGCTACGAGACCTGGCACACGTATCCCGAGCACGACTGTGCCGTGTTCACCGAGACAGTGTTCGAACGACTCGGTGGGCAACGCGGCGACGAGCGATCAGCCGAAGATCTCGCGTCGCTCTGACTCGGAAAGTGCCACGTCCTCGTCGGGGACGTGGGGCGTACACTCCGGGCACTCGTCTGAGCCGGTCCGTTCGCCGACGGTGACGGTCAGCCCGAACACCGACAGCACCGTCTCCTCGTGTCGCCGGATGATCGTGTCGGCGTCCCGGCCACAGTTGTGGCAAAACTCCCGTTCGGTGGCGTTGGTCTGGTAGGAGACTACCGTGTAATCGAACAGGCCGAGGTCCGCGTATGCTTCCTCGCGGTCGGTCCTGACGAGGTCCGGGCCAGCCTGTTCCTCGCCGTGGCGGTCGATCGAGTTCGCCACGCCGTCGTCTGCGACGATCTCCAGATCCAGCGACCGGGCGACCGAGACGCTGTTTCGGTCCCCCTCGATGGTGAGTCGAACGGTCTCTGCGCTCCCGTCGGCCGTGACCGAATTGCGCTCGCCGCCGACTGTCAGGGTCACGTCGTCGGTGGCGGTAAAGTCGACCGATCCCTGTTCGCTCTCGACGGTGACCGTGCCGGACACCCCCCCCAGCGAGCGGGACTTGCGAGTGCCGACGACACTGATGGAGTCGTCTCCACTCATACTCAGAGCAGGCCGTCGTCCTCGTACACGTCCTGGGCGTTCTCGACGTTGACGTCGCCCTCGACGGTCCCTGATTCGACGGTCACGTCCTCGGATTGCTCGACGTGGACCTCGCCCCCGTTCTCGACGATCACGTCCTGTGCCGATTCGATGACCAGTTTCCCCTCGACGCTGCCGCCTTCGATCCGAACGTCCTCCGCGGACTCGACGATGACGTCTTCGGTCGCGTTCTCGACGATCACGTCCTCACCGCTCACTCGTTCCGTCATAGGAGCAGGTTCGACGACCACTGGAAAAGTTCTTTTCCTCCCCGCACCGTCGCGGAAGCGTCTATTCGACACGTCTACGGGCAGAGTACGCCCACAAGAGCAGTCGAACCGAGAACGATAATATCCCAACGCCCGGGAAACCGCGCCGTTCACGGCGCGGAGGATGTCATATCTCCGAGCGCTTGATCAGACAGTACAGCACGAGTCCCGAGAGGATGACGTTGATGTACACTTCCGCTCCCGCCATCGCTCTCGCGGCCGCCCCTTCCGGCCCGATGTAGCCGTAGCCGATGGTGAGGAACGTGATGTAGCTGAAGTGGACGTTCCGGTAGAGGATCGACAGTCCCTCCGGGGTGAACAGTCCAGACGCCTCCGAGAGGGGTGGGATCGTCGTCGAAAACATCGGCCCGCCGAAGGCATAGAGCATCGCCGGAAAGAGCGGAAAGAGCGCGAAGACCGCGACGATCCGACCCAGACGCATGCCGTGGCCACAGGTCACGCCGAGAAAGGCGTTCTCTATTGCGCGACTGGCGTTTTTCAGCCGCGTCGTGAGGTCGGTCGAAGCGTCGGTCGCGATGCCGACGTACTTCTTGCGGGCGAACTGCTGGCGCTTGACCCGGAACTCTCCGGCAGCCTTCATCTGTCCGGCAGTCGAGGCCGCGGTCTTGGCCTTCAGGTAGGTCCGCTCGGTCGTCTCGGGTGTCATCGCCAGCTCGAACTCGACGTCGGCGAAGTTCTCGTCGAACTCGTGGAGCGCCCAGTCGTTACGGTCGAGATAGTCGGTGTGTGCAGAGAAATCGAAGTCGTAGCCGTCGAACTCGTTGAACTCCGTGTTACAGAACCGGAAGTAGTCGAGCAGTTGGCGATGGTCCTCGTCGGTCGCGGCGATCAGCGTCACCGATCCCAGACTCGCGTTCGTCAGATCGTAACGGACCCATCCACCCTCTGGCTGGCGGATTTCGCCGTGCTTGAGGATCGCGCTGGTGAGGTCGACGTAGCTCTCGTTGGTCACTGGGACGATGTGAAAGACCCCTCGCTCGAAGGTCGATCCCTTGAAGTCGGTCGTGGCGGCGAAACGGCTGCCGACGAACGACGCGGAGTTGAACACGGCGTCGTCGAAGTCCGCCCGTGCCTCGAAGGTCGCGTCGTCGAAAGAGGCGTCCTCTTCGAGGTGGTTGTCGCCGCCGCGGAACTCTGCGCCCCGGAAGACCGCCTTCCCCTCGAAGGAGACGTCCGAGAAGGTCGCGTCGCCGTCGAACCGGGCTTCGTCGAAGTCGATCTCACCGTCGAACGTCGCTCCGGTAAACACCGCGTCGCCATCGAAGCGACTGCTCTCGAACATCGCGTGGCCGCTGCTGGTGATCGCCGCGAAGTGAGCGTCCCGGAAGTGGACATCACGGAAGTTGAGGTCGTCCTCGAAGACCACGCCGGAGAAGTCCGCGTCCCGTTCGAGCGAGCGGGAACCTCCTTCGAACTCCGCACCGCGGAAGACGGTCATCGACTGGAAGGTCGCGTTCGAGAAGGTAACGTCCTCGACGAAGTCGACTTCGTCGAAGTCCGCTTCGCCGGCGAAGGTCGTGTCGGTAAACGCCGCGTCGCCGGTGAACCGAACCTTCTCGAAGCCTGCCCGACCACCAAAGCGCGCGTTCGTGAAGTCCGCGTACACGAACGTCGCCTGCTGGCAGTCGAAGTCCGTCTCGAATCGCGTGTCGACGAAACTCGCGTTGTCCCCCAGTTCGTTCGAGGTCCCGCTGAACACGGCGGTCTTGCACGTGACCGGGGCGGCGAACGTCGCACCGTCGAAGGTCGCATCGTTGCCAAACTGGGTCTCGTCGAGCGAGACAGGCGCTTCGAACGTCGATCCCGACAGGTCGAACCGGTCCTCGAAGCGCGCCTCGAAAGCGTCTATCTCACCGGTGACTGCCGAATCGTTGACCGCGAAGTCGAATTCGAAGCGTGCGCCCTCGAACTGCAAGCCGCCGATCTCACAGTGTTCGAACCTGATCGGCACGGTCACGTCGGCGTCGACGGCGCTGATCGGTCCCGTGAACGTGCAGTTTCTGAACACCACAGGATAGTTGTTGTCGCTCCCGAGCGTGCGAAAGTCGAGTACGACCGGGGGCAACGTACAATCTTCGACGATCTTCTGCTCTCTGGAGCCGTGTTCGATCACCGAGAGCAGCGCGTCGACGACCTCGTCGTCGTCGATACCGCGCTCCTCGCGCTCGGCCGGCGTGAGTGCGAGCACCGTTCTGTCGTTCGATACGACGGACTCGGTCATGGTCACTGATGATCAACTGGCAAACAAAAAAACCACCCGATATGCTGTTACACACCGACCAGTCGGAACAAACCGGTGATGCGACGGACGTGTGGAGAGTCAGTGCGATCCCACTGACTCGGACTCGGTGTCCGCCTCACCGTTCGAACCAGTAGTGTAGGCCGCTACTGGCTGCAGTTCGGGGTCGTCCTCGCCCGGATCGAGGTAGCCCGCGGCGAAGACGGTGAGGAGCGCGCCATCGCGTACTTCGACATCGACCGGTCCGAGCACTGGCTCGTCGCCACCTGCGGGGTAGATCGCGACCGGATACGTTCCGGCAGCCACGGCCGCGGCGTCCGATTCGGTGCCGAATTCGAGGTCGCTGGCGAGCGTGGGGCCGTCGACGACCCGCACGTCGACGGCCGGGGCGTCCGGTGCGGCGTGGAAGGCTTTGACCCGGCCCTCGCCATCCGGGATGTCGTCGATATCGTCCGTGAGCACGTCGAGGCTGAACGACGGTTCGCTACCGTCGTCCGGCGAGAGTTCGCCGACCGCAGCGACGGTGTAGTATCCCGCTTCGAGTGAGACGGTTACAGGCGTCGGCGGTACCGCTTCCGTCTCACCGGCGGCGGTGATCGTCACTTCCCGTTCGCCCGGGTCCAGCGGGAGGTACTCAGTCACCTGTCCGAACTCGATGCCGGCGACGGCTGGGTCGGCCCCAGACGGGTCGGCGTCGACGTACACGTCGACCGCCGGAGCGTCGGGCGAGACGTGCGCTACACGGGTGAAAGCAGCGTCGGACGCCATCGCATCGTCCATCGCTCCGTCGCCCATCGTCGGATTCGCGCTTCGCGAGTACGCGGCGACGGGCGTGAGTTCCGGTTCGCCCTCGCCGGGTTCGAGGAAGCCCGCGGCGAAGACCGAAAGCAGATCGTTGGCCCTGACCTCGACCTCGACCGGTCCGAGCACTGGCTCGTCACTGCCGGCCGGATAGACGGCCACCGAATACCGTCCTGCCGGCACGTGAGCGGGTTCCGAGCCGTTACCGAATTCGAGGTCGCTCGCCAGCGTCGGGCCGTCGACGACCCGCACATCGACGGCTGGTGCGTCCGGTGCGGCGTGATACGCCTTGACGCGGCCCTCGCCCTCCGGGATGTCGTCGAAGTCGTCAGTGAGCACGTCCAGCGTGAAGGTCGGGTCCACCTCCTCACCGTCTTCCGTGGGCGAGAGTTCACCGATAGCCGCGGCGGTGTAGTATCCTTGCTCCAGATCCAGCGTCACCGGCGTCGGTGGCACGGCCGCATCGTCGTCGGCCGCCGTGACCGTCACCGTGTGTTCGCCCGGGTCCAGCGCAAGGTAATCAGTCACCTGTCCGAATTCGAGCCCCGCGATGGCGGGGTCGGCCCCAGACGGATCGGCGTCGACGTAGACATCGACGGCTGGCGCATCCGGCGAGAGATGCGCGACGCGGACGTTCGCGTCGTCACCGCAGGCCGCGGCCGTGCCGACGCCTGCCGCGAACACGGTAGCTCCGGCACCGAGTGTTTTGAGTACGCTTCGTCGTGAGTGGTCGTCCATGGAATCGAACCTCCATCGAAATCAGTCGGCCCGATTGCGGGAGTAGAGCGTGCCTGACTAGATAGGTAATTTCAATTACATGTTTGCTACTAGCCCACTATCTCTCTGCGACGTGGTTTTAGCCGTCAGGACGGGTATACTCGCTTGCTGGATGGCGCACAGTCCCTGAAGGGCGGGTCACCGGCCGGGACGGCGATTTACCCCCAGAACGACTGTGTCCGGGCGTACTCCCGTTCCTGTGTCAAGATGTCGCGGTAGAACTCGTCTTCGTCCTCGCGAAGTCTGTTGATGATTCGGGCGGCGTTGTGCGGCCCGACCCCGCGGGCGGCGAGCGCGATCACCGCTCGCTTGCCGTGGCTCTGGACGAGCGACGCGGCCCGGTACGCACGCTCGGTCATCTTCTCCTGTTCGTCGTCTTTCTCGTCGGCTTTCACGGCCGCGACGACCTCGTCGGCCCACGGATTCAGGGCAGCGATCCGGGTCGAGCCACACTGTGGACATTCGGGCTGGTCGCGCACACGGCTGACCTGCTGTTTCCGTTTCCAGTCCGTGCAGTGCAGGCACGCGAGCAGCACGCGGTCGTTCTGGATGCGCTCTCGTACCGTCTGGATGACGCTGGCGTCGGCGTGTTCCGGCGAGAGCAGTTCCCGACCCGACGAGCGCCCGCCCAGACCGATCGGGGTTCTGGTGCCGGCTGTCTCGATACCGACCGTCCCCGACTGGATCGCCGAGAGAAGGTCCCGGGTCGCGTCGACGGCCAGATCCTCGTGAAACACCTCACGGACCGCCTCGTCGTAGATGGGCGTGTCTTCGAGCGCCGCCAGCAGCCGGTCGCGGCCGAACCGGTTCGATCCCGAGCCACGCCAGCGTTTGAGCGTCCCGAACTTCGTTGCGACCTGTGCGAGTTTGAACTTCAGGGCGTCGGCGTTCTTCAGGCTCAGTTCGATGATCGACTGGACGTGGTCGGGGTCGGTCGACTCCAGCACGTCGATCACGTCACCGACACCGACGCCGCCGGGCAGTTCGAGTTCGATCCGGTAGGGATCGACCTCCATCGCAACGGTCGATCCCGCACGCTGACCGACGAGCGAGGAGAGGAGTCGCCCGAGCGTCTCGTTGACCTGATGACCGAAGCAGGCGTTGACGACGACCTCGCGGCCCTGTGCCTCGACGAGGATGGTCTCGTCGTCGGGGATAGGGGCATCGTGTTCGGTCAACTGCGAAAGCCCGGTCTCGACGGTGTGGCGGTCGCCAGCATAGCGGCGCTGTACGTCGCGCGCGACCGAGTCGGCCGGCGCGCCATCCTGTAGCTGGCTGCCGGCGACCCGGCGGAGTTCACCCACTTCCCGGGCGACGGCCTGTGGGACCGGAATCTCCTGGCCGACCCACGACGGCACCTCCCCCGCGGGGTCCTCGATGGGCGAGACGGTGACGACTTCCTCCTCCTCGTCGACGGTCGTGATGCGCCACATCTCGCCCCGCTGGATGAACACCTCGCCGGGGTTCGCGAAATTGACGACGAACTGCTCGTCGAGGGTGCCGATCTGATCGCCCGAGGCAACGTCCTCGACATCGTAGGTCGACTCGTCGGGGATCATCGAGAGGTTCTGGTAGAAGTACTGCCACGTCCCGCGGCGCTTCTCCAGCGTATCGCGCTCCTCGTCGATCCAGATGACGCGGTTCTCGCCGAGCTCGCGCACGACCTGCTCGAAGTCGGCGACCGAGAGGTCCCGAAACGGGTACGCCCGCGTCACGATCTGATAGGCCTCCATCGCTCGAATTTCGCCCACGTCCATGACGATGCCGGGCACCTGATTGGCGACAGTATCGAGGCTGCCGTCGTGAATCTCGGCCGGTTCGACATCGCCGGCCAGCGCCTGCCGGGTGATCGCCAGCGCTTCCAGCGTGTCGTCTGGGTGAGTCGTCACGACGGTGCCCGACGAGACGAGATCGCGCCGGTGACCCGCACGGCCGACGCGCTGGAGCAAGCGTGCGACCTGTCGGGGACTGCCGTACTGGATCACGTGATCGACGTGGCCCACGTCGATGCCCAGTTCCATCGAGGACGTACACAGCAGCGCGTCCAGTTCGCCGGCCTTGAAACGGTCTTCCACGTCGATCCGGGCCTCCTTGGCGAGCGAGCCGTGATGCACACCGAGGTCCGTCCCGAGTTCCTTGAACCGTGAGCCGAGTGCCTCGGCGGTCTGGCGGGTGTTGACGAAGACGAGGACGGAGTCGTGGGCATCGATCAGATCGTCGATGGCGCGGACGTGACTCGCGACCTCGGGATCGGTCGCCAGTTCGCCGGCCAGTCGCTCGTCGGCGTCGGTCACCTCGGGCCGGGTGACCGACACGTCCAGCCTGCTGCCCACGTCGACCTCGACGATCTCACAGCCCCGATCACCGGTCAGAAAGCGCCCGACTTCCGCGGGATCGCCGACGGTCGCCGAGAGACCGATCCGCTGGAACGGGCCGGCCACCTCCCGCAGGCGCTCCAGTCCGACCGTCAACTGTGCCCCGCGCTTTGCGGCGGCGAGTTCGTGGACCTCGTCGACGACGACGTGTGCAACGTCGGCAAGCGCCGTCCTGAGCTTCGATCCCGTGAGCATCGCCTGCAACGTCTCCGGGGTCGTCACGAGCACGTCCGGCGGGTCGTTGGCCTGCTGCTGGCGCTGGTAGTCCGTCGTGTCGCCGTGGCGCACGTCCACGTCCAGATCCAGTGTCTCGCCCCACCAGTCGAGGCGCTGGCGCATGTCGCGGTTCAGCGCCCGCAGCGGCGTGATGTAGAGTGCGCTGATCCCGAAGCGCTCCTCGGCCCGTGCGATCGCATCGAAGACTGGCAACATCGCCGTCTCGGTCTTGCCCGTCCCCGTCGGCGCGACGACCAGTCCGTGCTTCCCGGCCGCAAGTGTCGGGATCGCCTCGCGCTGTGGCTCCGTCGGCGTCGTGAATCCGCGGTCCGAGAGGGCTGCCCGCACCTGCTCGCCGAGCGCGGTGAAGGCCGCTGCCCCCGTCTCACTCATCGCTCTCTCGTAACTGCCGGATCGGTTTAAACGTGCGGTCGGTCACACAACGGCGTGCAGCCGACTGGAAAACGGATGCGACGGGGCGTCTCAGTCGTCGGACAGGGCCGACTCGTCGCCGACGGCACCGGTCTGTTCGACACTGGTGTCGAACTGATTGACGATCTGCTTGAGATCGGTCGCCTGACTCGACAGCGACTGGATACTGTTCGTGACCTCCGAGATCGATGCCGCCTGCTCCTGAGCGGACGCGGCGACGTTCTCGGACTGTGAGGAGGTTTCCTCACTGATCGAGCCGACCTCTTCGGCCATCGAGACCACTTCCTCCATCGACGATGCCTGCTCGTCGGTCGCTTCGCTGATCGTCTGGATGCCCGAATTAGCTTCCTCGACCTGCTGGACGATCTCGGACAGCGCGTCGGTCGCATTCTCCACGGTCTCTTTGCCGGTGTCGACTCGCTCACTCATCTCTCGAATGTCGCCGACCGTGTCGTCGGTTCGGGACTGGATCGTCTCGATGAGCGACTCGATGTTGTCGGTCGCCGTCTGGGTCTCCTCGGCGAGTGACTTGATCTCGCGGGCGACGACGGCGAACCCTTCGCCGGCCTCTCCGGCGCGGTTCGCCTCGATCGAGGCGTTCAGTGCGAGCATGTTCGTCTGATCCGCGATGTCGTCGATCAGCGTGACGACCTCGCCGATCCGTTCCATCTCGGATGCGAGTGACTCGACCTGTTCGACGGCTTCGGTGGCCGTCTGATCGATCGCGTCGATCTCGTCTGCGGCCAGCTGTCCGTACTCGCGACCTTCGGCACCGGTCTCGGCGGCGCGCTGGGACTTCGAGGCGACTTCGTCGGTCGAGGACGTGATCTCCTCGACGGTCGCCGAGAGATCGGTCATCTCGCCGCTGACCTGCTGGATGTGTTCGTTCTGCCGGTCGGCACCCTCGGCGATCTGTTGAACCGAGCGACTCACCTGCTCGCTCGCGGACTTGACCTCCTTCGCGCTGGCCGAGATTTCCCCAGTCGAGGAATCGACAGTGCCGGCGAACTCCTCGATCCTGACGATGGTCTCTTCGAGTTCCGAGACCATCTCGTTGAAGTTCTCTGCGATCTCGACCATCGCATCGTACTCGCTGTCGGTCGCCATGCGCTGGGTGAGGTCGCCGGCCGCCGCCCTGTTCATCACCGCACCGAACTGTTCGGCCTTCGATTCGAGGGCCGTCGCCATCGCTTCGGCCTCGGCCTGTGCGGACTCGGCGTCGTCCTTTGCCTCCTCGATGTTGCTGATCAGCGTCTGGATGTCGACGCTCATCTTCTCCAGTGCCGCCCCGAACTCGCCGGGAATGTCCTCGTCGAGTGCCGGGTCGTCGAACCGCTTTGCCGAGATCGCATCGGCCTGATCGGCGGCGGTACGGAGGTACGACTGCATCGCGCCGAACGCGTCGTAGAGCTGTCCCATCTCGTCGATCCGCGTCGTCTCGGGGATCGAACTGTTGATCTCGCCGGCGGCGATGTCTTCGGCACTTTCCGCGACGAGTGACAGCGACTTCGCGGTCCCCCGACCGATGGTCGCGCCGACGATGAACAGCGCACCGATCGCCAGTGCGACGAGCAACGCGATGTTCTCGGTCACGGCCGACTGGAGCGCGAACGCACGGTTCGCTGGCACGTGGTACAGAAGCGCCCATTCGGTGCCAGTGATCGGCGTGTACGCCATGACGTACTGACCCTGTTCCATCCCCGTCCGGGCACCGACCTGCTCGTACCCGGCCTCGCCGCCGAGCGCTGCGTCGACGGCGGTCTCGTTCGAGTCGTCGAGGGTCGTGTAGGGTTCGAGCAGCGACCCCTTCCGGTTGTCCAGAATGATCTGGCCCTGCTGGCCGACCACTTTCACGTCACCGGTCGCAAACGGCGAGATGAACTCGTGGGAGCGCGCTTCGAGCGACGCCGTGAGGACGACGTGCTTCTGGCTCCCCTGGACTCGCTGGACGAACGCGATGACCGGTTCGCTCCCGCTTTCGTAGGGCTGGGAGGTGGCTGTCGGGCCGGAGACGACGATCGAACCCTCGCTGTCCGTCCACGGCGCGTCGACGGCACTGAGCGAGGTCCCCTGCAAGTCGTCGTTGGTGCTCGCGAGGACCGTGCCGCCCCTCGTATCGACGTAGTGCAGTGAGTGGACGTCACCGGGTAAGCCGATGAGTTTCTGCTCTAGCCATCGTTGGTTCTCCGTCGTGTTTCGGGCGGACCGGTCGGCCAGTGAGTCCGCCAGGAACGATGTCGTCGATTGTTTGGTCGAGGTCCACTCCGAGATGGAGACCGCTTCGGACTCGGCGACACCTCGAATCTGCTCTTCGGTCTGGGATTCGACGAGCGATTTCGTGTCGAGGTGGACGACGCCGCCCCCGGCCCCGAGGACGACGACCACCCCGAGCAACAGGACGCCGAACTTCGCTGCGTACCGCCGTCTGACAGTGTTGGGCAGCGAGCGTTCGATTGCGGTGACGAACCGCTTCCAGAGTCCGCTCATCGGTCACCTCCCGACTCGAAGAACTGCGACTGGAGTAGTTCGAGCGAGGACACCGCACCGTTGTCGATCCGCTGGATCAAGTACGAACTCAGCGGTTCGAGGTTTTCGGTCAGGTCGACGGGTCCCGACGCACCCTGAAAATTCAGCGACCGTCCGGCGTCGGTGAGCGACCTGACGCGGTCGAAGTCACCGACCGAGACAGTGTGGCCGGTCCCACCGGAGACGGACTGAATCGTGTCGGCGACCGCTGGCCCACTCACCTCGCTCGCCTGCTGGGCGGCGGCGGCCATCAGGAACATTGCATCGTAGGCGTTGGCGGCGAAGGATGCGAGACGGTCGATATCGGATAGCCGTCGCACTAGCTCGAAGTACCCGTTCGTCCGCGACGACGAGAGCGAAGCGCTGTAGAACCCCTCGTAGAAGGGAGGAATCTCACCCGCGAACATACCTGCGGAGAACACCCACGGAACGTCGTATCCCGACTGTGCGTACGCGTCGAGAATCCCCGTCTCCTGCCCGGAGACGCTAGTGAACGCGACTGCGTCAGGGTCGTCTTCGAAGACGCTCGCGAGCGTGTCGTCGAACGAGTCCGACGACGGGTCGTAGCGGACGTCCGCGACCACCTCGGTATCGAGGAACTCTCTCTGTGCCTGTGCGAGGCCGGCACCGAAGGAGTTGTCGATGCTCAGCAGGGCGACGGACTCCGCATCGAGATACAGCGGATCGTCGACGACCTTCGCCATCGCCGCCGCCTGCAGGCCGTCACTCGGGACAGTCCGGCCGAAGAACTTCCGGTCGTCGCTGCGACCGGCGGTCGTCAGTTGTGGCGCCGTACTCGCCGGACTGACTTCCATGACCTCGTCGGTCACGACTTCCTGTGACAGTGCGATCGAAACGTCGCTGACGAGGCCCCCGACGAGTCCGACGAGTGCGTCCGTATCGAGCGCCCGGTACTTCTCGACCGCGGTATCGGCGCTCGCCTTGCTGTCGATTTCGGTCAGTTCGACCGTTCGGCCGTCGATCCCACCTGCCGCGTTGACGTCAGCCACGGCCTGCTGTGTCGTTCGCAAGCCGTGCGTGCCAACTGTTTCGAGCGGGCCACTGAGCGGGAAGACGGCCCCGAACTGGACGGGTTGGTTACTCCCAGAGATGCTGCCGAGACAGCCCGATGAGAGACCAAGCGCCGTCGCACCAGCCACCGTTTGGAGAACGTTTCGCCGTGTGTGCATGCTCGAAAAGACTGGAATTCCAGCATAAATACGTTCACCCGAAAATATCATCGGTAATATTCGATCTAACGCTACAAAGAATCAGCCCGAAATAGCCATATTATAGTACCGGATCAGCGCTGGAACTACTGGCCTGCACTCTCTCTGGGTCGATCTGGGTCGCCAGACACCCCCACTGTGAAGGAATAGCGGTTCGAACGTTCGTTCATGTACGTCGCCGACGAGGCCTGGCCGGATCTGGGATCGTACTTCGAGTCCGAATCTCTCGCGCTCGTCCCGCTCGGTTCGACGGAACAGCACGGTCCACACCTCCCGGAGGGAACCGATCACCTGATCGCGGAGGCCTTCGCCACCGCCGCCACAGAGCGGACGGGCTATCTGCGAACGCCGACGATTCCGATCGGCGTCAGCGGTCACCACATGCAGTTCCACGGGACGATGTCGGTCGACCCGTCGGCCTTTCGGCAGTTCGTCGAGAGCATGACTCGAAGCCTGACCGACCACGGCATCGACCGGGTGATCTACGTCAACGCTCACGGCGGCAACGTCGAGCACCTCCGAGAAGTCGGACGCCGACTCCGCGACGACGGCGCGTGCTACGCCATCGAGTGGATGTGGGACGAGTCGATCACGGAACTCATCGAGGAGCGCTTCGACGCGCCGGGACCACACGGTGGGCCGAAGGAAACGTCCCTGATCCAGCACGTCGCCGGCCATCTCGTTCACGATGACCGGATCGAACAGGCTCGCGACGGTGGCTGCATCGAGTTCGACGACTCGACCGGTCGCGTCCACGGTGCCAGAACGTTTTACGACGCGATCGACAACGCCGAAAACGGCGTCTTCGGCGATCAGACCGACGCGAGCGCCGCCATCGGGGAAGAACTGTTCGAGGCGGCCACGGAGCAACTCTGTCAGCTCACGGAATGGCTCGCAGAACAGCCATACGGGGACCTCATGCCGGCCGATCACGTGTAGCGGTCCGCCGCCGAGGCCGTTCACGTGGGATGGACCACGTCACGGCAGGTCGGGCACTCGGCGAATCGGCGCGCACTGCCCTCGGTCTCGTACTCGATGAGCAGCGTCCCACGCGAGAGTTCGGTCTCGCAATCGGGACAGCGACCGAGCGACCCTGCCGAGAGCGGGTTCGGCTCAGATACCATCGGTTCGGTTGCCGACACGTCGGCCATCGTCCTTGTTATACTGTGGCTACATAGGCGTTAATGCAGCTCTAACGCCGTTACAGCGACTGATACGGTCCCAGACGAGTCCCGTCGAGCAGGTACGCTTCGCCGTCGGCCAGTCCCGCGGGGAGGAACGGAGAGAGGAACTCCTGTCCGTCGACGTTGACCCACGTCCCGCCCGAGCGGTCGTTGAACGCCGGACAGACGATCAGATCGGCATCGATCCCCAGCGCCCCGTCGTGGTGCCGTTCGAACGGCGTCGGATCGACGCGTCCCCGAAGCCAGACCCGTTCGACTCGGGTCCCGCCGACTTCGTCTTCGAGTCGGACGACCGGGTGTTCGTGGGCGACACAGACCACGTCTGCGGCGAGTACGTCGGGACTGGGCCACGTGTGGCCGTGCGCGAAGCCGACCGATCCGATTCTGACGCCGTGGCCCGGCGTAACCGTCACCGATGTGGCAGTGTCGTCGAGGAGTGCTTCGAAGTCACCGTCGTGGTTCCCTCGGACCAGCGTGATCGGCACGTCGATGGCGTCGAGCAGCGCGAGAAGCTCTTCGCGCTCCTCGCCGGCCGGTTCTCCGATCGCGTGGCCCAGATCACCGAGGAAGACGATCCCGTCGGGTGCCGTCGTTTCGACAACCCCGAGCAACTGCTGGCGTCGAGCCCCGGCGTCGCTCTGGAGTTCGACGCCGTCCCGTCGCAGGCCACGTTCGATACCGGCGTGGTAGTCTGCGACGACGAGCAGTCGCTCACCGTCGGTGGTCGCGATGGCTGCCGGCCGGCCGGGGACCGGTTCGACGCCCATCAGATCGGCTTGAGTACGTCGTCGTCCGGTTCGTAGCACCGGCCGCCCATCAGCGCGTCCTGGATCGCGTCCTCGACCGCGCCGGGGTCACTGGCGGTCCTGTCGACGACGGCGTCGACGATCGCCTCGCGGTCGGCACCATCGCCGTCGTCGATTTCGGCCATCGCGTCCATGACGGCGTCTTCCAGATCCACGTCTTCGACTACTTCGGTCGACGACGCGGCGTCGCTCGCGTCGTCGGGTTCGTCGACCGCCTCGGTCGCCGTCTCACCGCCGGTCTCGCTGGCAGCCGAATCGGTACCAGCGTCGCCGTCCACGTCGTCGGGATCCGGCGTCTCGATATCTGCTTCACCGGGGTCGTCGACCTCCGTGCCGCTCTGGAACTCCGTCCCGTACTCGGATTCGATCTCCTCGCGCTCGTCCTCGTCCAGTTCGAACTCCGGATCGAAGTCCCCCAGTTCGTCGGTCTCGCCCGTCGGTTCGGACTCCGTCCCGGATTCGGACGGATCGGACTCGGTTGCCGGTTCGCCCTCGGAAGTCGAGTCTGTCGGCGTGGTGTCCTCGTCCGAAGCCGTTTCGGTGGTCGTCTCGACCGTATCGGTGTCGTCAGTTCCCGAACTCGTCTCGACGGGGTCGGTATCGTCGGAGTTCGTCGTCGGTGCCCGGTCCGATTCTTCGACAGCGTCGGCCGAGTCGGAGTCGGCGCTGGCCGGTGTCTCGTCGGTCTCGACGGAGTCGGCTGTCGTCGCGTCGTCCGTCTGTGTCGCCGTCTGCTCGGCCGGTTCGGCGTCGACCGCTGTCGTCGTCTCCGAGGAGGCCGCAGTCGTGCGGTCCGTCGACGGTTCCGCTGTCCCGGCACGCTGGTCGCCAGCGGCGTCGTCGGCGGTGGCCGTCGGAGCGGGGTCGGTCGCCGCGTCGTCCGCCTCCGGGGTGTCCACGTCGGTGTCGATTGGTGTCTCGACGAGCGAGGGGAGCGCGTCGTCGGTCCCCTGTCCCGGTAGCGTCGACAGTGGTTCGACCTCGTCCTGCTCGTCGGCGACGACGCGGGCCGCGTCGAGTGCGAGCGACCGGACGGCAGCGAGGTACTCCCCGGTCGTCCCGTAGTGTTCGAGCGCGAGAGGGATACCCGAGGCCAGCCCCTCGTCGACGCCGTGTTCGACGAGTGCCTCGCGGAGGTCGTCGCCGGCGAGTCCCGAGTGCTTCGCTTCCGCAGCGCGAGCGGCGCGTTCGAGCGTCTGCTCGGCCGTCCCGACGACCCAGCGGTCCCGCGTGTTCGCGTCGACCTCGCTGATCGACTCTGGCCGAACCGAGGTGTACACCTGATCGCTGTCGTCGGGCTGATAGGTGCGTGCTTTGCCCGTGACCGCGACGAAGGTCGGGGGCTGTGCACTTTCCAGGAAGGCAAGCGCCTCTGGCTGGTACTGGCCGGCGTAGACGACGAACGGGCCGGAGGGATCGACGATCCGCGCCCGGAGGTAGTCCTCGCTGACCGTCTCGACTTCGGTCAGGACGCCGACGAGAAAGAGGCGATTGACGCGTGCACCGGTCGGGGTGACGACGTAGTTCGGTGCGCGCTCCTCGTCGCTCTCGGAATAGGAGAAGTCGGCATCGTCGAACTCTGCGGCGAACAGGCGGTACGCGACCTCTCGGCGGCCTGCGCCGCCCTGTTCCTCGTTGCTGCTCATGCGTCTGCCTCCGTGAGCAGTTCGCGAGCACGCGTGGCCGGATCGTCCGCGCTCTGTGTGAAGTCGGTCGCGTCGAGGTTCGCGCCGTACTCGTCGACCGACAGCGAGCCACGGACGACGTATTCGAGACCGACGATGTGGTCGGCGATGCGGTCGGCGACGACTTCCTTGTCCATGGCGTCGCGAGCGTGCTCGGTCGCGTCGTCGAGGTCGCCACCGTACACCTCGGCCGTGAGTTCGTCGTCGAGCACGACCGTCACCGTCCCGGTGCCGTCGTCGAGGATCGCCTTGGTCCGAAGGTCGTCGATGGCATCGACGGTGCCGTGGCTGCGACACTGGCCGTTCTGGACGACGCGGCCACACTCTGGACAGCGTTCGATCAGACCCGAGCCGTCACGGACCTCGATGATGTTGCCCGTCAGTTCCACGTCGAACAGGCCCCCGGAGTCGACCGCCTCGCGGATGGGCATCTGCTGGGCGTTCTCGGACGCGGCCACGTCGCGGTCGAGTGGCGACACGGCCGAAAACTCCGAGACGTTGACCGAGGGCGCACCCCGGAACTCCCGGACGAACACGTCCTCGATGCGGATCGACGCTCCGGCTTCGATCTCGGCGTGGGGTTCCCAGTCGGTAAAGGGGAGGCGGCCGCTCTCGTCGCCCAGCACGCCGCTCAAGATGTCGGTCTCACCGTTGCGGCCGTCGATGGTCTTTTCTTCGACTTCGAGGACTTCGACTTCGACGTTGATGCCACGGTCACCCGGGACGAGGTCTGTGAGGTCGGCATCGCCGCCGATGTCGTAGGGCACGTCGAGCGATTCGTCGGCCCGCTCGATGCTCGTCGACTCGCCGAGATTGAGTTCCGGGTGGCCGTCCCACTCACGGACGCCGGCGTTGCCGGCAGTGATCGTGTCGCCGGGCTGGAGACCGAAATCTTCCCACGCAGTGTAGGAGATCGTCCCGGTCTCGTCGGCCAGTTCACCTTCGAAGATGACCTGTTCGTCGCCCTGATACTGAATCGAGCGCTGCCCGACCGTCAGAACGCGGGCAGTCACGGTCACGTTGGAGTCGCTGGCGGCGACGTCAGCGATGTCCTTGCTCGACGGTGTCCCACCACCGCCACCGCCGTCGCCGTACTTCCGCCGGAGGCTCTGCTTTGCCTCCTCCATCGGCACGGAGTAGTTCACCAGGTTCTCTAGGTCTTCTTTGACCTCCTCTTTGTCGACACCGAGGTCGGAGGCAAGATCCTCGGCATGATCGTCGAGTGTCATCGACGCATCGTTCGGCGGCACCGATGAAAAGGGTTCGGTGGCGGTGTCACCGGGTGGTTCGACGTGTGTCGACCGAGGTGCTATTTGAACTGGGGTCGAAACGGCCCGCAGATTTTTATCTGAGATAATCGTACGACCCAGTATGCTGCAGTTTGGGGTCACACAAGACGGCGACTCGGCTGGGTCGCTGGAGCCACGGACGGAACTGGTCACTCCGCCACAGCGTATCGAAGTCCCATCGACACCGGAGGAGCGTCGCTGACATGGGCGGAGCGTTCGGGAAGAAGCCGTCCGACTCGCACGTGATCTGGACGAACAGATCCGGGGAGGGCAACGGGAAGAAGAAGTTCGATTTCGAGTATCTCGAACTGTGGTCGGCCCATTTCGGCGTCGATTACGAGACACGAACGCGCGTCGATCACGAACGGTCGGAGGACCCCCGCGAGCAACACGTCGTCGTCTTCGAGTGGGAGAAACTCGAAGCCGACACGATTCAGTTGGGCGACAAGGAGTGGACGATGGGTCGCCAGCGCACACCGCGGACCTTTATCGAGATCGATAGTCACGGGTACGGCCGGATCAAAAGCTGGACGGCCGAGATCGTCGTCGACTTCAGAGAGCTGTGGCTCGACGGTCCCGCGGTGCGGATGCGAACGAGCGAACACGGGACGAAAGCGATCGACGCGCGCAAGCTTCTCGAAGAGGGCAAGCGATCGTCCGAGGCGTAGCGTAACCGGTTTTTGTCCCTCCGTCTTTCGGGCCAGTATGCACGTGGTCGTCAACGCCGCGATGAGTGCCGACGGGAAGCTCTCGACCCATCAGCGCGAGCAGATCGCGATCTCCGGCGAGTCCGACTTCGACCGGGTCGATCAGCTTCGGGCCGAGAGCGACGCTGTCATGGTCGGTGTCGGGACGGTACTGGCAGACGACCCGTCGCTGACGCTCGACGACCCCGATCGAAAGCGCGCTCGCGAGGATCGGGGCGAGCCACCGAACCCAGCGCGTGTGGTCGCAGACTCGCGGGTACGAACGCCGCCGGACGCCAGCATCCTCGACGACGAGGCGCTGACGTACCTCCTCGTCAGTGAGGCCGCGCCGACGGACTTCGTCGAACAGATGGAGGAGGCCGGCGCGACGGTGATCGCCACCGGCGAGGACCGCGTCGATCTGGTGACGGCACTGGCGAAACTCGAAGGCGACGGCGTCGAGCAGCTGATGGTCGAGGGCGGCGGTGAAGTGATCTTCTCGCTGTTCGAACACGGTCTCGTCGACGAACTCTCCGTCTTCGTCGGCCCGACGGTGATCGGCGGTCGCGACGCGCCGACACTGGCAGACGGCGACGGGTTCGCCGAGGAATTCCCGGCGCTGACGCTCGACGACGTGGAACGGCTGGACGACGGTGTCTTGCTCCGCTGGACCGTCGCCGAAGAGACGTAGCGAGAATGCTAGTGGTCGTGACCGGTCAGTTCGGCGAACGTCGAGCCAAAGCGCTCTTCGAACAGTTCCATCGTGATCTCGTTGGCGTCTGCGATCTCCTCGGAGGGTTCGCCCTGGGAGTGGTGGACGGCACCGTGGATACGCTGTGCGAGACCGAACATGGCGATGTCACCGATCACTTCTACGTCCGACTCGTCGCCCTCGCGGAGCATATCGAGGAGGGCCGTCGGGACGGTCAGTTCGTCGCTCTGCTCGTCGGCTTCGAGTGTCACGGTGACAGTGTCGTCTGTCATGCTCACCAATTTGCCGGCTCCACGTAAAGGCACTGCGGGTCGATGCGCCCGTCCTGAACAGACAGAAACGGGAGCAGACAGCGTCGTCTCGATCAGTCGTCGGCTTCGGCCGCTTGCTCGGCTTCGGTCGCCGCCGCTGGCAGTCCTTCGAGGTACTCGTCGGCGTCGATTGCGGCTTTACAGCCCATCCCAGCGGCGGTGACGGCCTGCTGGTAGTGGTAGTCGACTACGTCGCCAGCACCGTACAGTCCCTCGACGCCCGTCGCGGTCTCGTTCGCGCCGATGCCGCCCTGTGTCTGGATGTAGCCAGCGTCGTCGAGGTCGACGCCCGTCCCTTCGAGGTAGTCGGTGTTTGGCGTGTGGCCGATGGCGAGGAAGACGGCGCCCACGTCGAAGTCGAACTGCTCGGTCTCGGGATCGTCCAGTTTCTCGGAGGGGTGGCCCTCGTCGTTTCTGGCGAGCGTGACGTGGTCGACGCCGTCTTCGGGCGAGCCGTGGATCTCCAGCAGCTCGGTGTTTTTCATGATCTCGATGTCGCCGTCCTCGACTTTCTCGTGGACGCGGTCGATCCAGTAGTCCTCCGCGCGGAACTCCTCGCGGCGGTGGGCGATGTAGACCGTGTCGGCGAACTTCGTCAGGAAGGTCGCTTCCTCCATGGCGGCGTCGCCACCACCGACGACGAGCATATCCTCGTCACGGAAGAACGCACCGTCACAGGTCGCACACGTCGAGACGCCGTAGCCCATGAGGTCGTCTTCGCCGGGCACGCCGAGCGTGCGTGCGCTCGCACCGGAGGCCGCGATGACGGCGTCGGCGGTGTAGGTGTCGCCGTTCGAGAGTTCGACGCGGAAGGGTCGATCGCTCGCGTCCACGTCTTCGACGATGCCGTGATCGATCTCGGCCCCGAACTGCGTGGCCTGCTCTTTCATGTTGTTGACGAGGTCGGGACCGCTGATCCCCTCCGGGAAGCCTGGATAGTTCGCAACGTCCGTCGTCAGTGTGAGCTGTCCGCCCGGTTCGTCACCCTCCAATACGAGCGGGTCGTTGTTCGAGCGAGCGGCGTAGATCGCCGCCGTCAGCCCTGCGATCCCTGTCCCAGCGATGATGAGCTTCCGGTGTTCGACGACTGAATCGGTCATGTCCATCTGTACTTGATCGCGGGCTTTGTAGGTTCCGCTGTCTGGCTCGTGGCGGGCCCAGCGGACGAAATACCTTACCGCTCGCGGGACAGTCACCCGAGTATGCCCGCTGATCTCCACGAGAAGACTGATCGCTACGAGGGACTGCTCGCCGACGCCGTCGCGGCCGCCGAGATCGCACCGCCCGAGGGGACGCCGATGCACGACGCGGCCGCGGAATGTGCCGAGATGGCGACCTCCTACCTCGAAGACGGCCGGCACTTCCGGCAGGACGACGACTGGGTGAACGCGCTCGCTTCGTTCTCGTACGGCCACGCGTGGCTGGACGCCGGGGCACGGATCGGCCTCTTCGACGTACCCACCGAAGGGCACCTCTTTACCGTCTGAATCGGCAATCCGTGCCGCCGATCGCCGGCTGTTGGCGGTGTGTTTACGTGGGAGGCCTTTGTCATCCAGTCCAATGGAGGCGGTCCTGTGGTACGTGTTGACCGGGACGCGAGGTGGTGAGAACCGCATCCGCATTCTCCGAGCACTCGACGAACGCCCCCGGAACGCGAACCAGCTAGCCGAGGACCTCGATCTGGATTACAAGACCGTCAGACACCATCTGGACGTGCTCGAAGAGAACGGCATCTGTCAGGACAGCGGCGACGACTACGGTGCAGTGTATCTGCCGACCGACCGCGCACGCAAGCACTGGGAGACGATCGAGGACATCATGGACGCGGAGGCATGAGTATGGCCGAATTTGGGAAAGAGTATATGAGTGAACTCACGAAAGGTGGTATCGATGACCGTCTGGGTTGATATCGCGCGGATCGCAGTCGGGCTGAACGTCCTGCTGCTGGGCGTCCTGAGCGTCGTCTGGGGACGCAACTACTACAACATCCGTTCGAAGCACACCCTCGGACTGCTCGTTTTCTCGCTGTTCCTGCTCGGTGAGAACGTGCTGGCGCTGTACTACTACCTGATCGATCCCGACCTGTCGGTCTGGTTCAGCTCCGACGTACCCGCCATCGCGTGGCGTGCGATGATGCTACTCCACGTCTTCGAGACGCTCGGTCTCGCCTTCCTGACGTGGGTCACGATGGATTAGTCCCGCTGCCAGCCACCACCGGCACCCACACTCCCGTTTTCGACGCGTTCTGTGATTCGGCACGGAGCCAGCCGTCAGAGCCGTCGGGAACCGGCTATTCGGGCAACTCCGGCCGAAATTGGGTGAGAGTCCGGCACGACTCCGGCCCCAGTTCGGCAAATCTCTTTTTATATATCATCGCACCCACTGAACATGCGGCAACGCATCCTGCTACTGACGATGGTCGTGGCGGTCGCGACGTCCGGGCTGGCCGGCGTCGCGACAGCCAGTGGTACCGCGAGCGTCCAGCAGTCGGACGTTTCAGTAACCTTCAGTGCACAGACGACGGGCGGTGACACCGTCACAGTCGACTCGGTGACACTGCCCGACGGCGGGTACGTGACGATTCACGACGCCTCCGTGACCGAGGGCAACGTACTGGGAAGCGTCGCAGGCACGTCGGCGTACCTCGAACCCGGCACCCACGAGAACGTCACCGTCTCGCTGACCGACGCGGCCAGTGACGGGACGTACGTCGCGATGGCTCACCAGGAGACCAGCGGCGACCGGACGTACTCCTTCGTCTCCTCGAACGGCCAGACCGACGGTCCCTACACCGCCGACGGCGGCGCAGTCGTCGCACAGGCGAACCTCACCGTCTCGGCGACAGTGTCGATGAGCGAGCAGCTGACGAACGGCGACAGCGTCGTCGTCGACCGCGTCGTCCTCTCGGAGGGCGGATTCGTGACGATTCACGACGCCTCCGTCACGGAGGGACAGGTCTTCGAGAGCATCCGCGGCACGTCGGCGTTCCTCGAAGCGGGCTTCCACGAGAACGTCCGTGTCGAGCTTTCAGAACCCCTCTCCGAGAACACGACGCTCGTTCCGATGGCGCACAAGGACACGAACGACGACACGAACTACACCTTCGAGGAGAGCGGCGGTGACGCGGACGGTCCCTACACCAACGTCGACGGTACTGCCGTGATCGACACGGCCGCGGGGACGGTAACCGACACCGCGAGTGCAACGTTCGCCGACCAGCGTTCCGGCGGGAACGTCGTGACGGTCGACTCCGTCTACGTCCCCGAGGGCGGGTTCGTGACGCTCCACGACGCCAGCCTCGACGAGGGCGCAGTGTTCGACAGCGTTCGCGGCACCTCGACGTACCTCGAACCCGGACTGCACCGGAGCGTCGACGTGATGCTCGACGACCCGGTGACCGACGACACCACGCTGGTCGCGATGCCCCACACCGACTCGAACGACAACGAGACGTACGACTTCCTCACGAGCGAGGGTAGTGCAGACGGTCCCTACACCGCTGATGGCGGTGCGGTCGTCGACAGGGGAGCAGTCACTGTCTCGGCCAGCGTCACCTTCGACGACCAGACCAGCGACGGCACGACCGTCGTGATCGAGTCGGTCGACCTCAGTCAGCCCGGTTTCGTCGCGCTGCACGATTCGACCCTGCTCGACGGCGCAGTGCTCGAAAGCGTCGTCGGCCACTCCGACTACCTCGACGCGGGTCACCACGAGAACGTCGAGATCACGCTCGATACGCGACAGGTCGACACCCAATCGCTGATCGCAATGGCCCACGTTGACGCCGACGGCGACGAGAACTACACCTTCGTCGAGAGCGAGGGCGGCACTGACGGCCCGTTCACTGCAGGCGGCGGGGCCGTGACTGATAGCGCCGACGTGACGATCGAAGCGTCGCTGGCGTACAGCGGCGAGACCGGTGATGGCACGACTGTGACCGTCGATTCGGTCACGCTGCAAGACGGCGGGTTCGTGACGATTCACGACGCCACCGTCACGGAGGGTCAGGTCTTCGAGAGCATCCGCGGCACGTCGACGTACCTCTCGCCGGGGACCCACGAGAACGTCGCGGTCACCCTCGATCAGTCAGTCGAGGAAGACACGACGTTCGTCCCGATGGCCCACCGCGACACCGACGGTGACGAGACCTACACCTTCCCCGAGAGCGAGGGGGAGGCCGACGGACCGTACGTGGCTGCCGGCGGGGCAGTCGTCACGACGGGCCAGTACACGGTCTCGATGAACGACGAGACGACCGAGACCGAGATGGACGAGGAGATGACCGAGAACGAGGGGGAGATGATGGGTGAGGAGACGACCGAGGCGATGGGCGACGAAGGGATGACCGACGGGTCCGGTCCCGGCTTCGGTATCGTCGTCGCAATGGGCGCGCTCCTCGGTGCCGCCCTCCTGGCACGGCGTCGGTAGTCGGTCGTTCCCGGGACATCGCTGTCATGCGAATTGCTACCACATCAACCGAAACCTTTAAATACTTTTCGGACTAACTACTTGTTAAGAAGGTCGCAGACTATTTTTTAAGGTTTGTGTCCTCAGCAAGCGAGGTTACTCACCATGAGCGAGATACACACGCGGATCAACAGTGACGAACAGCGCGCTCGGACGAACATCGAGAGCGAGGAGACGACCGTCGAGGAGGACGTCTGCCCGGAGTGTGGCGGACGGACGACACTCGACGCCGAACACGGCGAAACGGTCTGTGAGGAGTGTGGACTGGTCGTCGAGGAAGACGAAATCGACCACGGTCCCGAGTGGCGGGCCTTCGATGCCGGCGAGAAAGACAGCAAGTCCCGGGTCGGTGCGCCGACGACGAAGATGATGCACGACAAGGGACTGTCGACCAACATCGGCTGGCAGGACCGGGACGCCTACGGCAACAGCCTTTCGAGCGCCCAGCGCCAGAAGATGCAGCGCCTGCGAACGTGGAACGAGCGGTTCCGAACCCGGGACTCCAAGGAGCGCAACCTCAAGCAGGCACTCGGTGAGATCGACCGGATGGCCTCCGCACTCGGGCTTCCAAAGAACGTCCGCGAGACCGCGAGCGTCATCTATCGGCGCGCGCTCAACGAGGACCTCCTGCCCGGTCGCTCCATCGAGGGCGTCGCGACGGCATCGCTGTACGCCGCTGCCCGGCAGGCGAACAACCCCCGGTCGCTCGACGAGATGACCCACGTCTCCCGCGTCGAGCGCATGGAACTGACCCGAACGTACCGCTACATCATCCGCGAACTCGGTCTCGAAGTCGCGCCCGCGAACCCCGAGAGCTACGTGCCGCGGTTCTGTAGCGGACTCGATCTCTCCGACGAGACCGAGCGGCGGGCCAGGGAACTGATCGAGGCCGCGCGTACGGGTGGCGTGCTGAGCGGCAAGTCACCCGTCGGGATCGCCGCGGCCGCCGTTTACGCCGCCGCGTTGCTGACCAACGAGAAGGTCACCCAGAGCGAAGTGAGCGAAATCGCCGACATCTCCGAGGTCACGATCCGTAACCGGTACAAGGAACTGCTGGAAGCGGACAACGTGCCGGCCTCGGCCTGATACTGCCGGCTGTATCTGTTTCCAGAGATTCGCGATTCGGGGGTCGCACAATTTTTCACAGACGTACTGCCGCCAGTACGAGCGGACCCCCGTCTCGAAACCGGGTCAACCCTGCTGGGACACGAACCTTTTTCGGTGTTGGTTGCATGTTATTCACAATCATGGTCGAGGCGTACATCCGATTGCTGTGCCCCGAATGCAAGAAAGACTGGGAGTCGACGCCGACGGACCTTCCCGCCCACGACACCACGTTTCACTGCCCGAACTGCCATGCGAGCCGGCGGCTCGCCGAGTTCACCCGGACGGACCGCGACTTACAGAACCTCAAGGGACTACAGTAGCCTCCGCCGAACAGTCCACAGGCGGCTCATACTGCCGGCTGTCACTTCGTGAAGATCTTCGCTACCCCGGGGTGGCGAAATCGTTCACAGATGTACAGCCGGTAGTATCACTCACCGGTCGGTGACTGTGCGCCACAGGCTTCACACCGCAACAGGACCGCGCCCTGTTCGCGCTTCAGTTTCGTGTCCGGGAGTCCACACTCGGGACAGGTCACGAACGTCTCCGTGTAGGCGTCGACAGCATCTTCGATCCGCGCCGCTCTGAACGACCCGGTCAGGCGTGCGCGCCCGCTCTCGTCGATGTGCCCGCTCGTGCCGAGTTCGTTCTGGATGAACTTCATCACGTGATCGTCCGTACGCGACAGTCGGTCGCAGACCGCCTGAAAGTTCTCGAACACCGTGACGTTCCCTTCCTGACGGATCTCCGGCGACGGGACCTCGAATCGTTCGCTGGTGCCTTCGATCTCCGGTGTGTCCTCGATGGCCTGATCGAGCATCTCGTCGTAGTCCATATCAAAACGGTGCGGGGCGTCGACCAAAAATCTTTCACGCCCGGACGAACAGAGCCGCTAATACCCGCATATAGCCGCCCTTGAAACGGTTATACAGTCCCTTCGTTTCAGCCGGTGGACCGTATAATGTGGCTAATCTAGCGTGTGCAACTGAGGGACGTGTGTTAACTACACTCAGAGTAGTACTATAACCCTCCAGTTTCTAAGTCAGGTTGACTATGAAGAAGCAGGAACTCATCCATCTCCACGGCCTGCTTGCACAGGTACAGAACCACTACGAAAAAGAGACAGGGGACACTGTCGAACACGACAAGTACGTCGAACTCGGCGTCCAGCCGACCTCGATCCACAAATCCAAGACCGACCACAAAGCTGCTGTGTTTGCTCTCGCGAAGGGTATCACCTCCGAGATGAGCGCCGAAGAAAAAGAACCTGTTTCTGCCGCCGCTGACTGAACGATTCTGTCAGCAGCAACCACTGTCGTGACACTGCATAGCGGTTGTGCCGTATGCCATCGGAAAAGAGGATGAACTGCAGGAGACCGCGTTATTCGTTCATTAACTCGTCGAACTCGGGTAAAACGTCGTCATCGCCAGTGTCAGAGTCGTCGTCGGTCTGATCGTCGTCGCCGCTTTCGGAGTCGCTCGTCTCGTCGTCCTCGTCTTCGATCTCGACTATTTCGAGGACCTCCAGCGGGATGTTCTCCAGTCGCTGCCCGATTTCTTTGCGGGCGATCCGGGCAGCGTGTTCGTCGCGTTCGACGTTGAAGACAGTCATTTCGAGTTCGAGCGCGACGAGACTCTCGTCGGCGGCGATGAAGGCCGGTTCGAGGTCGTCGCCACAGTGGGGACAGGACCGCTCACCCATGTTGATCTCGACGTAGTTGAGGTCGGGATTGAGCATCTCGCCGGTCTTCGAGATGGCGATGCGGACCGCCTCGTCCGGTGTTTCAACGTCGTAGACGGGGACTGCGGCCTCGACGACAACTCTGCAGTTCATACCTGTTAGTTCGACTGCCACTATTAAGAAGGTTAGCCCGGCCCAAAACTCGAAACGTAGAAACGGCTGCCGTCCCTCGATCGAGTGCATGGAACGGGGAGCTATCGGGACCGACACACTGGCGGGTGGTGTCGATCTCCAGTCGACCGTCGAGAGCGGGCAATCGTACCTCTGGGATCGAACGGACGGGCAGATGTACGAGTCCGAGCGAGCGTACGGTAGCGACGCCTGGTACTGGACGACGATTCGCGTCGACGACGAGCCACACGTTCTCAGGGTGCGCCAGTGCGAGGGGAAAATCGAGTGGGAGAGCAGTGTCGACGCCGGGTCACAGGTGCGCCACTTGCTGCGCCTCGACGACGACCTCGACGCGATCAGAGCGACCGCACCCGACGATCAGGTCGTACAGGACGCGTATGAGGAGTACTGGGGGATGCGACTGGTTCGAGACCCGCCCTTCGGTGCGCTGATCTCCTTTATCTGTTCGGCCCAGATGCGTGTCGGTCGGATTCATGGGATGCAACAGGCACTCCGCCAGCAGTTCGGCGAGCGCGTTACGTTCGACGGCGAGACGTACCACGCCTATCCGACGCCGGAGCGCCTCGCAGCGGCCACCGAGGGGGAGCTTCGAGACCTCGGACTGGGCTACCGCGCTCCGTACGTCAAGCGGAGTGCGGAGATGGTCGCCGAGGGCGAGGCCGACCCCGAAGCCGCCAGAACGATGGCCTACGAGGACGCGCGTGACCACCTGACGCAGTTCGTCGGCGTCGGCGACAAGGTCGCAGACTGCGTCCTGCTCTTCTCACTCGATTTCCTCGAAGCAGTGCCACTGGATACGTGGATCAGGACGACCATCGAGGAGTACTTCCCCGAGACCGACCGCGGGAACTACGCCGACACGTCGCGAGCGATCCGTCAGGCGCTGGGTGGCGAGTACGCCGGCTACGCACAGACCTACGTCTTTCACTACCTTCGCAGCGCCGGTGGGGACGTCTGAGCGAGTGCTGGCGAAGGCTCTTTGGCATCGGCGTCGTCAGCACGGACTGTGACAGAACGAACCCGCGCACACGTCTTCGTCAGCGGCAAGGTACAGGGTGTCTTCTATCGAGCGAACACGCGGGATACCGCCGGCGAGACAGGCGTCGACGGCTGGGTCAAGAACCTTGCCGACGGCCGTGTCGAAGCAGTCTTCGAGGGTCCCGAGGATGCGGTCGAATCGATGGTCGAGTGGTGCCACGAGGGGAGTCCTCGCGCTCGCGTCGACGACGTGAGCGTCGAGTACGAGGAGCCGGAGGGGATCGACGGCTTCGAGATCCGCCGGTAACATCGCTGCGTTCCGTGCCCGCTCCCCCACAGTTACTACGGGCGCGGTCGAAGGCCCTCGCATGATCACCGGCTCCGAGATGGCCGTCGTCGACGAGAACGCTGCCGCACTGGGCGTCCCGAAAAAGCAGTTGATGGAGTCGTCGGGCCACGCCGTCGCCCGAACTGTCGACGCCGTCGCCGAGACCGGTGCGACCGTCGCCATCGTCGCCGGCCGTGGGAACAACGGTGGCGACGCGTTCGTCGCAGCGCGCTTCCTCGACGAGTACGACCTCTCAGTCCACCTCCTGGGCAGACCCGAGACGATCACGACGGACATCGCCCGTGAGAACTGGGACGCACTCGAACAGAGCGAGTACGAGACGACGCAGGTCCGCGACGCCAGCCAGTTCGCGCTTTCCGACCCGGACGTGATCGTCGACGCGATGCTCGGGACCGGCATCAGTGGCGACCTGCGTGAGCCAGCGGCCACGGCCGCCGCGGCGATCAACGCCCACGACGCGACCGTCGTCGCTGTCGACGTGCCCTCCGGCATGGACGCCGAGGCGGGGACGCTCCCTGAGACCGCTGTCGACGCCGACGAAGTGGTCACGTTCCACGACACCAAGCCCGGACTGGCCGCCCTCGACGCGACCGTCACCGTCGCCGACATCGGGATTCCCGAGACGGCCGAGACGTTCGTCGAACGCGGTGACCTCTTGCGTCTCGACCGCGACCCGGCCAGTCACAAGGGCGACAACGGCGAAGTGCTCGTCGTCGGGGGCGGCCCCTACACCGGCGCACCGGCGCTCTCCGCACAGGCTGCTCTGCGCGCCGGCGCGGACCTCGTCCGGGTCGCCTGCCCGCAGGCCGTCGCGCGCGAACTGCAGGGCTACAGCGAGAACCTCATCGTCCGTCCGTTCGACGGCGACCACCTCGCACCGTCCCACGTCGACACCGTCCTCGATCTCGCAGTCGATCACGACACGGTCGTCCTCGGCCCGGGTCTCGGCGACGAGGAAGCGACGCTCGACGCCGTCGCCGACCTACTTGGACGCTACGACGGGCGGGCCGTCGTCGACGCCGACGCGCTGCAAGTCGTCCCGGAGGTCGACACCGACGCGCACCTGCTCTGTACCCCCCATCAGGGAGAACTCCTGAAGATGGGCGGGACGACCGCTGACGACTGGGAAGAGCGGGCACCCCTCGTCGAACGCTTCGCCACACAGCTCGACCAGACGCTGCTGGTCAAGGGTCCGTACGACATCGTCTCGAATGGCGAGGTGACGCGTGTGAATCGAACCGGGAACGCGGGCATGACCGTCGGCGGCACGGGCGACGTACTCGCTGGGACCGTCGGCGCGCTCGCAGCCACGCAGTCGCCGATTCACGCCGGCGCCATCGGTGCCTACGCGGTCGGTCGAGCGGGCGACATCGTGGTCGAAGACCGGGGCTACGGACTCGTGGCGACCGATCTGCCGGACGTGCTTCCGGGGGCACTCTGGGCGGGCGAACCGGAACAAAAATCCAGTTAGGCGGACGCTTCGATCAGCTCACCGGCTTTCGACCGGGACTGCTCGACGACTGCAGGCCGACCCTCGAACTCGACGACGACCTGGTCGCCGTAGTCGACGTTCTCGACGTGGGCGTGATCGTGAATCCACGAGACGACGCTCATCGTCTCGTCGGTCATCGGCATCACGAGTCGTTCCCGTTCGTAGTCGGGGAGGTCGTCGTGAATCCGTTCGAGCAGTGCATCGACGTTTTCACCCTCCCGGGCGCTGACGGGCACCGGGTTCGGAGCCAGTCCCGACAGCGCCGACCGCTTGCGTTCGATCTCTGCCTGATCGACCGCGTCGGTCTTGTTGAGGACCGTCACGATCGGTGCCTCGTTGCGCTCGTACAGCGTGTCGTGGCTTGTCACGAGCTTCTCTCGGATCTCCTCGATCGGTTCGCTCACGTCGACGACGAGCAACACGAGGTCCGCCCGGTAGACGGCATCGAGCGTCGACTTGAACGATTCGACGAGCCAGTGGGGCAGATCGGAGATGAATCCGACCGTGTCGGTGACGAGTACGTCGCGCTGGTCCATGTCAGCGCGTCGTGTGGTCGTCCCGAGCGTGGTGAACAGTCGGTTCTCGCTCTCTGCGGTCGGATCGAGGTCTGGATGAAGGTCTTCGTTCTCGTCGACGTCCACGTCGTCGGCCAGCCGCCGCAGCAAGGTCGACTTCCCGGCGTTCGTGTAGCCCGCCAGCGCGACCAGGTCGAAACCCGATTCGCGGCGTTGCTCGCGTCGATGTTGCTCTGTCTCCTCGATGGAGTCGAGTTCGTCGCGGATCCGCGAGATCTGTTTTTTGATGTCCTGCTCGCGGCTCTCGTCGTACTCACCGAGACCCATGAATCCGGGGCGCTCGTCACGCTTCGCGAGACTCGCCTTGGCCTCCGCTCTTGGCAGTTCGTAGCGAAGCTCAGCCAGTTCGACCTGGAGCTGTGCCTTTCGGGTCTGGGCACGCTGGCCGAAGATTTCGAGGATCAGTCGGAACCGGTCGATGACGCGAGTGTCACCGGGGAGTTCGTTGCCGATGTTGTACGTCTGGTACGGTCCGAGTTGATTGTCGAAGATGACCGCCGTTGCGCCCTCGCGGGCGACGATGTTGGCGAGGCGCGTCACCTTTCCTTCGCCGAGGTGGTACGCCGGGTCTTCCGTCCTCGTCTGGGTGATTTCCCCAGCGATCTCGTAGCCCGCCGCTCGCGCCAGATCGCGGATCTCCTCGGTGTCTGCCGTTCCCGAATCGACACGCTTTACGATCACCGTTCGCTCCGGGGCTGTAGTTGCCGTCACTCACTCCAGAGTACGTCGTCCGTTTATTTAATCTGCAGGGTGGTCCAGACGCGAGAGACGACCACTCGTTGTGCAGGCCACGAACCCGCCAGAACGACGCTTGCGATTCCATTTCGACGCACGGATTGACGACCAGTAAGTGACGCCTACCGAACGCCGTCGGTGACCTTCGGAGGGCACAAAAGTCTTAACCGACGGCGATCAGCATTGGTGTATGGTAGATTTCACACTGCAGCTAGACCAACTCGGTCTCCAGCAGATGGGGCTCGAACTTGGTGGTGGTGCCATGATCGGAGGGGTCATCGGATTCGCCGCCAAGAAAGTCGCGAAGGTGATCGCGGTGCTGGTCGGGATCGAACTGGCCCTGTTCAAGTTTCTCGAAACGCGCGGGATTCTCGAAGTGAACTGGGACGCCATCGGCGGCGCGGCAGAGAACGTCTCCGGTGCTGCGACGGGTGCGGCGGGGAGCGAACCACCGGGCTGGCTGCTGAGCATCATCTCGGCACTGCCGGTCAGCGCCGGCTTCACCGGCGGCTTCCTCGTCGGCTTCAAGAAAGGATAATCGAGCGACCGACCACGGCGAATCGCAAGCAAACAGTCGATTTCTCACGCGCGACCCGGATCGTTACCGCGGCGAGCCGTTTCGATCGACGGCCCGCTATCGGGTCGAAATCTCGTCTTCGTCTTTGACGATCTGTGTCTCGGCTTCGCCGCTCGTGTGTTCGTTCACGAGGTCGTAGAACTCGTTTTGCATGCCCGCCGGGAACGTGATGACACCGACCCACGAACCGTCGGCCTGCCACTCCTCGCGTTCGAGGTCGCCGAACTGTCGAATCCGCGCCTGTGCCCCACCGGCGTAGTCTGCCGGGACCTGCACCGCGACCGTGATCTCGTCGAACCGGATCGGGATGACCGGACGCAGGGCGTCCAGTGCGTCGTCGACCTGATTCTCGACCGGTTCCATCGGATCGACGCGGAAGTCGGTCTCCTCCAGTGCGGACTCGATGCGCTCGGGTGGGTGGGGCGCGTCGTCCATCTGGGGATTGACCGCGTTGCGCGTGATCTGCTGGATGAGCTGTCGGTGTTTCTGCTCTTGCATCTCGCGGCGCTGGTCGGCCGTGATCTGGATCTCCCCTTCTTCGATCACCTGTGGGATGATCGCCAGTGGATCGGTCGTCTCGAACACCTCTTCGAGGGCGCTCTCGGCCGGTCGATCACCGCGAGCGGCGTCCTCGAACACGTCTTCGGCGGCGATCACGTCTTCGAGTTCACCGTCGAACTCTCCCCGCTTGATCGCCAGCGCGGCGTCTGGATCGACGAGGACCTCGAATCGCTCGCCGTGAGATTCGAGTCTCGCCGTCACTGCCTCGTCGAGTGATATCATACCCGAAGGTACTGGTGCGTGGTTCAAAGACCTTTCCACGGCCGGTGGAAAATTCGGCCGGCGGCGACGGGACGCGATTCGCTACTCCTCGATGTCGTCGTCTTCGGTGGTGTCGGCGTCCTGACTCTCGTCCTCGCCGGTCGCCAGCACGTCGAGGTCGACGAGGTGTGCTTCGACTTCCTCGTCGTCGAGTTCACGGAACTGCTCGGTCTCGGCGTCGACGGTCGCCAGACCGACCTCTTCGGGCGTTAGCTCGTCGTCGTTGACCGACGCCAGCGCACCGAGGGCCAGTTCGATCGCACCGTCGAGATCGAGATCCTCCGAGTAGTGTTCTTCGAGGTAATCGCGGGTATCGGAGCGGTCTGCACCGACTGAAAGCGCCTTCCACTCGTAGGGTGTCCCCGAGGGGTCAGTCTCGTAGAGGCGTGGCTCGCCGTCGGCGATGCCGGCGATGATCAGCGCGACACCGAACGGGCGTGCGCCGCCGACCTGCGTGTACTGCTGGATGTGGTCGGTGATCTCCTTGGTCAGTGTCTCGATGCCGATCGGTTCGCCGTAGCGGAGCTGATTGATCTGTGCCTGCCGGCGTGCGTAGTCGATAAGCTGGCGGGCGTCGGCGACGTGGCCGGCGCTGGCGATACCGATGTGGTCGTCGGCCTTGTGAATCTTCTCGACGGACGAGCGTTCCATCAGGGGCGAACGGATGCGCTTGTCCACGGCGAGGACGACGCCATCGTCGGACCTGACGCCGATACTCGCGGTCCCGCGCTTGACTGCTTCGCGGGCGTATTCGACCTGATAGAGACGACCGTCCGGCGAGAAGATGGTGATCCCACGGTCGTAGGCTTGCTGTTGGTTCTGACCTTGCATAGTTACTGGAGATCGAACGCCGTCACGCCCGAGAAGCCGTCGTCGGTCCGCACGTCGACGCGGTCGCCGCGACCGACGGCCTCACGTTCGGACTCCTCGAACACGACGTGTCTCTGGTCCGGGGCTTCCGTTCCACGTCGTATATACTTTTCCTCACACGCACGCACCGTGCCACTGACACCGCGAACCCGGACGCCAACGGGGTGACCGTCGACCGCCGAGAGCGACCCGAGAGCGGCCCTCGCCCGGTCACTCTCGCCGCGGTGCGTTCGAACGACCGCCGAACCACGCCCCTCGTCGAAGGTAAAGCGTAACACGGTCAGGTCCAGTTCGGCGCTCCCGGCGTCCCCGACGAGATTCTGGGCGGCGTACCAGAGATCGCGCTGGAGGGCACGGCGGTCGATCTCGGCGTCGGGCCACGCCTCCAGTGCGACGCCGAGATAGCGCCATCGGGGCTGGAGGTGTTTGGGCAGGTGCTTCATCGCTCAGTTGCTCGTCTCTGGTGCGTCCGGCACTCGCTCGGCGACGAGGACGCCGACCTGCTCGTGGACCATCTCCACGGCCGTCAGGGCAAAGCCCGCGTCGGTGAAGGCGTCGGCAAGCACACCGACTCGTGCTGGGTCGTCGACGGACGGGTCGTAGAAGGGCACTTTCGACTCTTCGTCACCAAACAGCATCACGTCTCCGAGGACGATCCGGCGTGGTTCCAGATCGGCGAGCACGTCGATGGCCTCGCGCTTTGCCTCGTCGTCGAGGTGGTGCATCGCGAAGTTCGAGGTGATCACGTCGACCGGCCCGTCGACGTTCGGTTCGCGGAACCGCCCTTCACCGAACTCGACGTTCTCGATTCCGTTCTGTGCTGCCTTCGACGTGGCCTCGTCGAGCATCCCCTCGCTGATGTCGCGCCCGACGACGGTCTCGGCGTGCTCGGCCAGCGGGAAGGCGATCGCACCGGTGCCGGTCCCCAGATCGAGGACGACATCGTCGGCCGCCGGCGCGGCGTGGGAGACGACGAGGTCGGCACACTCGCGATACTCGGGAGCGTCCTGACTCTCGTCGTAGTCCGCAGCGTGATCCGAGAACCGATCCGCGTGTTCGTCGATGGACTTCTTCATACGCCGAATTGGCGATCGGGACCGAATACACTGTCGGAACGTCTCGGTTGTGGGTCGTAATCACACGCCTGTCGTGACCGAGTGCCAGTCACCGGATCGTCGAGCCGACGCGGCTCGCACTGGTCGACTCGTCGACGGACGAGCGCTCCTCCGTCGTGACCGGATTCCGCCAGAGCAGGTACAGCGTCGCCAGTGCGGCGATGACACTCTGGACGACGGGCAAGATCGTCGGGTCGGTCAGTGACGGGAATCCGAGTGCAACGACGACGAGGAACGACACGATCCCGAGCGCGCGTGCCCATCGCTGTTCGGTGCCGAGTGCCCCGGCAGTCAACAGCAAGAACACACCGACGACCGTGGTCACCACGACCGAGTTCGCGAGGGCGAGCGTCGTCGTTGCACCACCGGAGAGCAGTCCGATCATCCCTCCGACGAGATAGACTGTTCCGAGTACCGCAGCAACACCAGCGAGAACCACCGCATCGAACGCTTTGATAGTCTCCCCCATAATTGTTGAGAAAGCAACGATAGGATATAAAGCCGGTGGATCGTAAACAAACACGTGTAAGACAGGGGCCGTATACCCGCTCGTAGGAGCCGCATACCCGCTTATTCGTCGTCCAGACGAACGCCGGGTTCGACGAACGAATCGGACTGTCGGTCGCGGTTTCGACCGGTCAAATATTCCCATTCTGACAGACCGGCTTCGATCTGGTCGGCCGTGAATCCGATCGTCTCACCGAGTGCGATCAGTTCGCGCGGAGCCCGCAGTTCGAGGTGGCTCGTCGGGTCCGCACTGACGACGAAGGGCACGTCGAAGTGCTCGACGAGTTCGCGCAGTTTTCGCAGTGACTGAATCGCCCGAACGCGTCGACCGCCAGTCTCGTGGACAACATCGTGGAGCGAGAACTCGATTCGAACGCCGTTCCGGGCGGCGGCTTTGGCGATCACGTGATTCACGTCACCGTCGTCCGCCATCGGATGCGCGAGAACGTCGACCGCCGGCTGTTCGACGGCGAAGCGATTGATCGCGACCGAACCACCGTGGACGGCGACGATGGTCGTCCGGTCGCGGTGATTGCCGACGAGACCACCGGCGCGCGATCGGTCGTCGGCCCTGACTTCCACGCCCGAGACCACGTCGATCCCGACTTCGTCACTGATTTCGTCGGGATCGTAGGTCGCCCGACTGTCGCCGTGGTTCCTGACGACGATGCCGTCGTATCCGTACTCGGCTGCAGTGTGGGCCATTCTGGCGACGGTGCTGTCACCGTCCGGTCTGGCGTGGACGGCCTCGTACATCACAGGTCGACCAGCGCGTCGCGGGCGTTCTCGATCGCAGCCTCACGCTTCGCCGGGTACGCCTCGACTTTCGCCCTGAGCGTGAGACCATCACCGCGCTCGATCTGGTCCTCGAAGGCCGACTGCTTGTCGAAGGTGAGAAAGAACGAACAGTTGTCGTCGACACGATCGGTCAGTTCGTCGAGTACCTGCTCTAGGTCGTCGACTTCGGCGACCCGGGAAAGGACGTGACGGATGTCGTCTGCGTTCTCGACGCGTGCCGAGAGCACGACGATCCGGTCGCCGTAATGTCCCGTCGATTCGGCCCGCTCCAGTTCGATATCCTCGGGCAGGAAGTTCTTCAGTGCCTGCGCGACACGCTTCTCGTCTTCCGTCGCGTACGAGAACGCGCGGAGGTCGACGTAGTGGAACGGGACCGACGACATGGCGACTTACTCCTCGACGGCTTCCAGAGCGTCCTCGGGGATGCCCTGTTCCTGCCCGTCTTCGAACGAGATGGTGTAGTTCGCGTCACCGAACATCGTCTCGACGACCTGTGTGATCGTGCCTTCTTCGCCGTCGTACTCGCTGTGCTTGTCGTGCAGGACTACGGTGTCGTCTTCTTCGAATGCCATACCAGAGGCTAGTCCACCGGCTGGCAAAAAGGGACTGATTTTGGCTTCACGCGGGGATCCGACGCCACCGATCTCGACGGGTGGGTCGGCTAACGAGCGGTCACGCTAGTCTCGAACACTTATCAGGACACCCCTACTACACGAGGGCATGATCAGTACCGTCGCTGGCCGGATCGCGCCACGGCGTGGTGCCCTCCCCGCGGCCACGGGCGGCCGCGGCCCGCCGCCCGCTCCCGAGTGCCGGGATCGGACACCCGACAGGAACGAGCGCCCGAGATCCGACCGACAGTGTGTATGACGGCCGTCGACAACCTCTGGTACCTCGCTGATCTCGCCCGCCAGCAGGCCGAACAGACCCGTCACTCGCTCGACGCCGACCACGGCGACTATCTGGCGTTCACTCGCCACCGGTCGGTCTCTCGACGGCGGTTCAGGACGGTCGCCGAGCGGACGCGAGACAACGGTCTTCCGTACGGCGTCCACACGCTCGTGACGAACCCGGACGAGGAACTGTTGCTCGTGCGCCACGACGCCGTCGACAAGTGGGTGCTGCCCGGCGGGCAGGTCGACGGCGAGGAGTCGTTCGGCGACGCCGCTCGGCGTGAACTCGCAGAAGAGGCGGGCATCGAGGCACGCTACGATGGACTGGCGATCCTCGGTCGCGCCGAGTTTCACTGTGACGAGCACGACACGTGGGGTGTCCTGCCCATCTTCGAGGCCCGGACCGACGAAACCGATCTCGTCGTCGACGACCCGGACGGTGAGATATCTGACGCCCGCTGGTTCGCCCAACTGCCGGAAGACACGCGCGACCGAAAAGAGTTGCTCCGGTGGCGCGACGAGCGCTTCGAGTAATACTACCGGCTGTACATCTGTGAACGATTTCGCCACCCCCGGGTGGCGAAGATCTTCACGAAGTGACAGCCGGCAGTATAAGGCCGACGCCGGCCCGTCGCTGACACCGTTCCGTTACTCGTCGGGACCGAAGGACTTGCCGGCTCGCGCGTCGGCGTCGAGTCGCCGCAAGGTCGCTCGTGCATTGCTCGCGTCGTAGCCAAAGAGGACGCTCTTGCCGTACTCGCTGGCGACTTCGGCCGCTTTCAGTAGATCGTCGATGTCGACGTCGACAGCGTACAGTTCGATGCTGAAGGGTGTCGACAGTCGATCCTCGAACCCCCGGGCGAGCACCTCCAGCCAGTACGTCGTCGAGTAGGCCATGTCGTACAGTGGGACGACGAACTCGTCGACGTAGGGTTCGATCGCTTCAATATCGATTCCGGCCCGCCGAGAGAGGTGGCCGGGATAGGGGTCGGGATACAGCGTGAGATAGAGGTCACCGGGCACTCGCTGGCGTGCCTCGGCGACGAAATCGGTGATGACGCCGTCGCGCCACGCACCCCAGTCGTCGTAGTCGCTCTCGGCGAAGCGTCGCTCACAGCGATCACAGTGGCAGTACTCGTCGCGGGGAAATCCCACGTCGTCGAGACGAACGTCCGCGTTGACATCGGCGGCCTCCTCGATCACGTCGAGGAGTCCCTCGCGGTAGCGGTCGTGCGTCGGGCAGACGTACGACCAGTCGAAGTAGGGACGATCACGGGTCGCCTGATTGCCCTCGTCGTCGACGGGGACCAGTTCCGGGGAGTCTTCGGCGGCGTTGTCCCCGAAACACGAGACCATGTTTACTGCTCCGGCGACCGGTTCGGCCGCCCGCCCGGTCACGTCCTTGACCTCGTAGAACCCGCGGTCGAACTCCGACCACGACAGTTCCTCCTCGTTACGGGTGACGACGCCGTACATACCAGTCGGTACGGCGCTTCGGGGTAAGTGGCTTTGGAAACGCGGTGTCGGAGAACGGGGCAGCGGCGGTGACGACACCGTGGTTGACGCACGATACGGGAGGTCGCCGTTCACTTCTTGACGGCGTAGACCAGGGCCAGAGCGGCCACCGCGACCAGAAGGACTGCTTTCTTCGACATCGTATCGTGGTTGGTTACACTGCGATAAATTCTTTCTGCCTCAGTGTCGCACCCTCGGTCAGTCGTCGTCGCTCGAAACGGTTGGACGCGCCTCGTGGTGGTGCAGGCCAGCGTCGCTGTCGTGGGTGCCGACCGGTGGTCGATTGACCGATGCCGCGGCAGATCCGTCGAGGTCGGTCTCGTCGGCGATTTCGTCCATCTCCTCGCCGTCACCCTCCCTCGCGTCCTGATCGATCCGCATCGAGCAGAACTCGACGCCGCACATCGAGCAGAAGCGCGCCTCCTTGTAGTTGTCACCGGGCAGCGTCTGATCGTGGTACTCGCGTGCCCGCTCTGGGTCGAGCGCGAGGTCGAACTGCTCGGTCCAGTCGAACGCGTATCGAGCCTCCGAGAGGGCGTCGTCCCAGTCGCGTGCGCCCTCCCGACCGGTAGCCACGTCGGCCGCGTGGGCGGCGATCCGATAGGCCGCCAGCCCCTCGCGCACGTCCTCGCGTTCGGGGAGTCCGAGGTGCTCCTTGGGCGTGACGTAACAGAGCATCGCCGCGCCGGCCCGGCCCGCCTCGGTCGCGCCGATGGCGCTGGTGATGTGGTCGTAGCCCGGCGCAATGTCGGTCACGAGCGGGCCGAGGACGTAGAACGGCGCGCCGTCACACACGTCCTGCTGGCGCTCGACGTTGTCGGCCACCTCGTCCATCGGGACGTGGCCCGGTCCTTCGACCATGACCTGCACACCCTCGTCCCACGCTTTCCGCGTCAGTTCTCCGAGCGTGTCGAGTTCTGCGAACTGGGCTTCGTCGCTGGCGTCGGCCAGACAGCCCGGTCGCAGGCCGTCACCGAGGCTGAAGGTCACGTCGTGCTTGCGGAAGATCGCACAGATCTCATCGTACTTCGTGTAGAGGGGGTTCTGCATCCCGTTCTCTTCCATCCACTTCGCCATGATCGACCCGCCGCGCGAGACGATCCCCGTCTTTCGATCGTCGGTCAGCGGAAGGTGTTCCATCAATACTCCCGCGTGGATCGTCATATAGTCGACACCCTGTTCGGCCTGCTTCTCGATCACGTCGAGCAGGAGTTCGTGCGTGATCGCTTCGGGACTCCCAGCGCGCTTGACGGCCTCGTAGATCGGGACCGTACCGACCGGGACCGGCGAATGTTCGACGTTGGCTTCTCGGATCTCGTCGAGGTTCGACCCCGTCGAGAGGTCCATCACCGTGTCCGCGCCGTAGTGGACCGCCGTGTGGAGCTTTTCGAGTTCGCCGTCCAGATCGCTCGTCTCGTCGCTGTTGCCGATGTTGGCGTTGACCTTCGTCGAGAACGCTCGGCCGATAATCATCGGGTCGAGCGTCTCGTGGCCGACGTTGGCTGGGATCACGGCCTGCCCGTCGGCGACCTGCTCGCGGACGAATTCGGCGTCGACGTTCTCGCGCTCGGCGATCCGTTCCATCGCTGGGGTAACCTCACCGTCGCGTGCGCGCTGTAGTTGCGTTGTCATAGATAAGCTAGTTATATTACTAGATTATAAAGCTTGGTAGACCGACCACGACTCGTGGTTCAGTGACTGTCACCCGTGACTGGTCGAACGGCTCCCGCAGTCACCGCTCCCCCGGACGACCGACGAGTTCGACGAATTCCGTGCCGTCGAGTTCGCTGACCAGCGCCGGCTTGCGCGTCATGTACTTCGATCCCTCGACGATCTCGAACTGCTCGCCGACGGCCGAATCGAGGTAGTAGCCGCCACGACCGTCCGGCCGCTCGCGGTACTCACTCACCCGGATCGGATCGCGCTCGAACAGCCCGCCGGGTTCGCGGCCGTCGACGATCACGAGACGCTTGTCGTCGTAGAAGGGGACACCATCCTCGGAGCGCTTCGCGTGGGCGTTTTCGGGGTGGCGAGCCAGTTTCTCGCGCTTCGTCTCCGGATCGTCGTCTGGTTCGATCACCGTCACCGTCTCGACCGTGAAGTAGCCGACCAGATAGCGATGCTTCCTGTCCGAGTCCTCGGTGACGAGCGAGGTGTAGAACGCGACTGCGTCGCCCTCGTCGAGCCGAGAGAGTCGTGAGACGTACTGTCCGAACCCCTCGCGATGTTCGCCGTAGGTCATCGCCGCGAAGTTCGGATCGCGATGGAGCGGCCAGTCAGCGACAGCATCGTCCCTGACGACGCGGGCGCTCCCGTCTTCCGGATACGTGTCCAGCCGGTTCGTCAGGTCGGCGGCGGTGCGGTCGTCGTAGCGCAGTTGCCACGAACCGAACGTCTCCTGCTCGTCAGTCCCGGGGACTTTCTCGGGGATAGGAACGTACTCGAAGCGACCGTCGGGAGCCAGCGGCGCGTGGGCGTTGACGTTGCTGTCGTCGGCTCCGACACCGGTAAAGACGACTGTCATCGTCGACACTGGGCGGCGGGTCGGCAAAGGAACTCCGGTGGGCGGCTACGCGATGTCCCGAGACGTGTCGATGCTGACCTGTTCGACCAGATCGAGCTTGATCACGTCCGAAGGCGCGCGACCGCCGCGGAACTTCGGGATCGCCAGTCGGTTCTCGACTTCGTCGCCTGCGACCGTGGTATCGAGCTGAAAGACCACGTCCGCGAAGTGCTCGGTCGTGTCTCGAAGCGGTGGCACGCCGTTGCCGTCGAGACAGTGAACGATCGCCAGACTGCCCGTGTTGACGATGTGCGTCTGCAGGTCGTTCATGAACGCCCGGAAGCGCGAATGGGGTTCCTGGGATTCGAGTACGTCGAGTGGATCGACGATCAAGTTCGAGGTCTCGGGGAGCGCGCTGACGAGCTTCCCCGCGTTGTCGAGTGGCGCTTCACCCGAGATGTGTCTGACCGTCGGGTCTCCGGTCTCGGCTGGGGTCTGTTCGATGCTCGCCTGCACGGCGGTCGCCGACCGGTCGAGCGAGAGCCAGAGTGTCCCCCTCGTCGCAGTTAGTTCGTACAGAAATAGCTCGGCCTGACTCGCTGGTGGTGCCGTCAGAGCGACGATACTGCCCTCTGGTATTCCCCCATCCAGTTTGCGGTCAAGGACATCGATCCCTGTCCGCAGACGATTCACCATGCCACTGTCAATGAGGGTCCCCGATGGATTAAATATTCCGCTTGTTGAGAGATGACGAAACGTCGGTATAGCGACTGCGGACGGCATCGTTGGTCAACGGCGACACGACATCGGGAACGTGAGTCAGCGTCTCGCAGCCAAGCAAACCGCCCGGGTCGACCGTGCCGTCGCTCTTGGTCACGATCGTCCCCCAGAGCGGCGTCCCGAGTGTCCGCGCCATCGCAGCGGTCTTCGCGGCGTCTTCGAGACTCTCGCGGGTCGGCGTCGAGACGACGATGACACCCGCCGCGGCACGGAGTGTCGTCGCTACCACGGGTGAGGCTCCCGCCGGCGTATCGATCAGTACCGGCCGGTCGACGCTGTCTAGCGCCGACAGTGCCCTGTCGAGGGCGGACATGTCAGCGTCGCCGGCGGGCAGCACGTCGACGCCGGGTAGCTCGACGGCCGAATGCGTACTCTCGTCGAGCGAGACGGTCCGGGCGTACTCGGCCACCCCCGGATCGCCGGGGGTACCTGTGACGACGTGGAGATCCGGCATATCGATGTCACCGTCGACTGCGATCGGCGTTCGATCCCTTTCGGCCAGTGCACGGGCGAGACAGGCCGTGGTCGTGGTCTTTCCAGCACCACCCTTGCCACCTGCGATTGCCAGCATAGCACCCGCTGATCCGTCATCTGACTTGAAGGCTCGGAGCGGTTCGGGGGATTCAAGACCGTCGGGGTCGGGATACTATCCAATGCGTCAGGACCACATTATCAGCGCCAAACAGCTCTCCCGCCAGGACATCGAGGCGGTACTGGACCGCGCTGCCGAGATCGCGGCAGACCCCGCGGCGTTCGGGGACCGACACGCAGGGTCGCTGCTCGGCCTCCTCTTTTTCGAGCCGAGTACCCGGACGAAAATGAGCTTCACGGCGGCGATGAAGCGTCTCGGCGGCGATGTCGTCGATATGGGAACCGTCGAGTCCTCCAGCGTCAAAAAAGGCGAGTCACTGGCCGATACCGTCCGCGTCGTCGAGGGGTACGCCGACGCCCTCGTCCTGCGCCACCCCAGCGAGGGATCGGCAAAGATGGCGAGTGAGTTCGTGAACGTCCCACTGATCAACGCCGGTGACGGGGCCGGACAGCACCCGACCCAGACGTTGCTCGATCTCTACACGATCCGCGAGAACGCCGGATTCGAGGACCTGACAATCGGGATCATGGGCGATCTGAAGTACGGCCGGACCGTCCACTCGCTGGCCCACGCGTTGACCGTCTTCGACGCCCACCAGCACTTCATCAGCCCCGAGAGCCTCCAGTTGCCGCGTTCGGTCCGCTACGACCTCCACGAAGCAGGCGCGGACGTGCGCGAACACACGGCTCTCGACGACGTGCTCTCGGAACTGGACGTGCTCTACGTCACTCGCATCCAGAAAGAGCGCTTCCCCGACGAGAGCGAGTACCACGAGGTCGCCGGCGAGTACCAGATCGACGCCGAGACCATCGCAGAAGAGAACGAGGACCTGACTGTGATGCACCCACTCCCACGCGTCGACGAGATCGCACACGACGTGGACGAACTCGACGGCGCGAAGTACTTCGAACAGGCTCACAACGGTGTCCCGGTGCGGATGGCGCTGCTGGATATGGTGCTTGGAGGTGCGGAGCAATGAGCGGCGACCCCGAACTCCGCGTCAGCAAGATCCGTAACGGTACCGTCATCGATCACATCCCCGGCGGACAGGCCCTGAACGTCCTGGCGATCATCGGCATCGACGGCACCAGCGGCGAGGAAGTGTCGGTCGCGATGAACATCCCATCGGACCGACTGGGCAAGAAAGACATCGTGAAAGTCGAGGGTCGTGAACTCTCACAGAACGAGGTCGACGTGCTCTCGCTGATCGCACCCGCCGCGACGATCAACATCGTCCGGGAGTTCGAGGTCGCAGAGAAGCACCGGGTCGAGCGCCCGGACCGCGTCGTCGGCGTGCTCGAATGTCCGAACCGCCACTGCATCACGACGAAAAACGAGCCGGTCGACTCCGCCTTCGAAGTACTGGACGACGGCGTCCGCTGTGAGTACTGCGACACGATCATCCGCGAGGACATCGCCGCCCATATCCTCGTGAGCTAGGTCACTGCGTCGCGCGCGTCCATCGAGCGACGACACTCATACTTATTTAATTGGTCACGCACAGCCTCCGGTATGGAGACGCTCCCGGTCGTGGGAATCGACCCGTCTGCTCTCTTGCTCGCAGGCGGCGTCGGGCTGGTACTACTCGTGATGGTGCTGCGACGACGTGGATCGGCGGAGCGGCGTGCCTCGAAGAAAGCACACGAGGCGGCCCAGCAGCGCGACCCGCCGGTCGAGATCGGGGAGAGCTACGACTTCGGAATCACCGACTTCAGCGAGCACCATTCGGGTGACGTGAACGCAGTGGGCAAGGTCGAGGGGTTCGTCCTGTTCGTCGAGGACATCCCAGACGACCTCTCGGAAGGCGACGTGATTCGCGCGAAGGTACTGTCGTACAACAAGGGCAAGACCTCCGCTGACGCGAAATTCGTCGAGCGGCGCTAACGCGACAGGCTCTCTTTTGTCGTCATCGGTCGGCGTGACCATTCCCACCCCGTACTAGACGCCTTCGACCGCGTTGCTACGAGCGATGCGACTTGGACAGCAAAAAGAACGGAAAAGAAACTTCGACTGCTTATTCGTCTGCTGCGCCTTCGATCTCGTCCATGATCTCGTCGGCGTCGACGTCTGCGTCTTCGAGCGCGTCCTCGATGTCAGCGCCGCCAGCACCGCCCATGCCGCCCATCATGCCGGGCATACCCATGCCCATGCCGCCGAGTTCTTCCTGCACGATGATACGGTCGATGTCGAGGAGCTGGGTGAGCTGCTGGGCGATCTGCTGCTTGCCCATCATCCACTGCTGGTTCATCGTCAGCTGGGGGGTCGCTTCGATGTAGAGCGTGTCCTTCTCGACCTCGACCGTCTCGGTCTCGGGTTCGGCGTCCTCGTCGTCGTCCTCGCTCTCGACGATCTGCTCTTCCTCGACGGTGTCGGTCTCGAACCACACGTCGAGTTCCATGTCGAGCATCATCGAGAGGATACCCTGTGCCTGCTCCTCGCGGTCGTCGACTTCGCTCAGGATCTCGTAGTCGTACTCGATGTCCTCACCGGCAAGTGGGTGGTTGAAGTCGACACGTGCGCGGCCGCCGATGATCGTCTCGACGTGGCCGTGCTCGCCGTCGACGTCGACATGTGCGCCGGGGTAGCGGTCGTCTTCGGGGATCTTGTCGGCCGAGACGGTGCGGACTTCGCTCTCGTCGTACTCGCCGAATGCTTCGGCGGCCGAGACGACGACGGAGCCGGAGTGACCGACTTCCTCACCGTAGATGTCCTCCTCGACGCTCTCGAACAGGTGGCCCTGCCCGAGAACGATCGTGCGCGGGGCGAACTCCTGGTCCTCGCCGACGCCTTCTTCCTCAGCGACCTCAGGGTCTGTCGTGTCGACGAGGTCGCCGCCCTCGACGGTGCGTGCAGTGTACGCGACCTCGACGAAGTCGTCCTGCTCGAATCCCTCGGTCTCTTCTTCGGCGACTTCCTCATCGGCCTCGGAATCGGTCTCTGCTTCGATCTCTTCTTCGGCGTCGGCCTCGGATTCGTTGCTCATACCCTATCGGTCTGGCGTTGCACTCTTAAGAACAACGTTTCGAGGGCGAGGGCCACGCCGAGCGAAGTGAGGCGTGGGCCTCGGTACTGCGAGCGGGAGCGCAAGCGACACGCGAGCGGCGTCGTCGACTGGAGGGGGGTCCGGTCTGCGCGACCAGCGAGCGTGCGAAGAACATTCTCCAACCGTTTTACCCACCGCTGTCGAGGAGTTCGGTATGTACGAAGTCGAACTGAAGGTCAGGACGGACCACGAGGGCCTCAGCGAGCGGCTGGAGGACCTCGGCGCGGAGTGTCTTGGAACCGTCGAACAGGCAGACACCTACTACGACGCGCCACACAAGGACTTCGCCGAGACGGACGAATCCCTGCGAGTTCGGCGCGAGGTCGTCGACGGCGACGAGTCGGCCGTGATGACGTACAAGGGCCCCAAACTCGACGCCGATTCGAAGACGCGAGAGGAGGTCGAGACCGGTGTCGAGGCGGGTGACGACGCCGCGACCATCTTCGAGTCCGTCGGGTTCGAGCCTGCCGCGACGGTCTACAAGGAGCGCGACCGCTATCGACTGGGCGCGTACACGATCACTCTCGACACCGTCGAGGAAGTCGGCTCGTTCGTCGAGGTCGAGACTGAGGCCGAAAACATCGACGAGGCACGCGAGGGTGCGGCCCAGATCATGCGCGACCTGGGGCTGGACCCCGACGAACAGATCCGTACTTCGTATCTCGGCTTCCTGCTGGGTAACGAAGACGGTGCCGACTAAAATGCTTCCGAGTAATTCGAATCGGCTGTTTGGTTTCCGCAAGTTATAGAACCGGGGCCATCGAAGCGAGTCCCAATGACAGAACGGAACATCCACGTGCAGCCCTCGACTGGGGCCGCGGTCGAGGATCAGGACGTCGAGATCGTCGAGCGGAAAGGAATCGGGCATCCCGACTCGATCTGTGACGGCATCGCGGAGACGGTCTCTCGCGCGCTCGCTCAGACGTATCTGGATCGGTTCGGAACGGTGCTTCACTACAACACCGACGAGACCCAGCTCGTCGCCGGGACCGCCGCGCCCGCCTTCGGCGGCGGCGAGGTCCTCGAACCGATCTACATGTTGATCGTCGGCCGCGCGACAAAGACCTACGACGGCGAGCGCATCCCGGCCGAGACGATCGCTCTCAAGGCTGCACGGGAGTACCTCGAAGCGAACTTCCCGTACCTCGATGTCGGCACGGACATCGTCGTGGACGTTCGCTTCGGTGAGGGAAGTGGCGACCTGCAGGACGTGTTCGGCGAGGACGGGGCGGTCCCGATGGCAAACGACACCAGCTACGGCGTCGGCCACGCGCCCCTTTCGGAAACCGAGCAGATCGTCCACGCCACCGAGCAGCGACTCAACGGGGAGTACGCCGAGGAGAACCCCGAGGTCGGGCAGGACGTGAAGGTCATGGGCAAGCGCGAGGGCGATCAGATCGACGTGACCGTCGCCGCCGCGATGGTCGACCACCACATCGAGGACATGGCGGCGTACAAAGACGCCGTCGCGGGCGTGCGAAGCTACGTCGAAGAACTGGCGACGGAGTACACGGACCGCGACGTGACGGTCCACGTCAACACGGCCGACGACTACGACGAGGGGTCGATCTACCTGACGACGACCGGCACGTCCGCCGAGCAAGGTGACGACGGCTCCGTCGGCCGGGGGAACCGCGCCAACGGTCTCATTACGCCGAACCGGCCGATGAGCATGGAAGCCACCTCCGGGAAGAACCCCGTCAACCACATCGGGAAGATCTACAACCTCCTCTCGACCGAGATCGCAAAGAGCGTCGTCGACGAGGTCGACGGCATCAAACAGCTCCAGATTCGGCTGCTCTCCCAGATCGGGTCGCCGATCGACCAGCCCCACGTGGCCGACGCCAACCTCGTCACCGAGGACGGCGTGACCATCGCCGACATCGAGGACGAGGTCCGCGCCGCCATCGACGACGAACTGGCCGACGTGACCGGCATCACCCGGCGCGTCATCGAGGGCGAGCTGTCGACGTTCTAATCCGGCGAGCGCAGCATCCGTTTCGAGACGGCAAGTGTCTCACGCGCTGTCGAGTGATGTCGTGAGCTGTTGTTTCGTCGCCAGTCCCTGCTGAAACCGCTCGACGATCGTCGCCTGATGAGTCGGACAGCCGAGCACGCCGACCGCGCCATCTTGGACCGGGAGCACTGGCTGGTGCGGGCTGTGTGGCGCGAGCTGACAGCTCGGACAGGAGAGTCCACCAGCGGGCCGGTGATAGAGGAGCGTCGCGTTCTCGTCGGTCGTGTAGCCACAGACGGTGGCAAACTGAGAGAGATGATCCTCACAGCCCACGAGTGGCACCGTGTGTCGATCGAGGAGCAGAAACGCGACCGTCTGCTCCCCATCACCGTGGAGCGCGGCCTCACAGTCGGGACACGGGATCGGTGGCTGCCCCACGTGGCCGTCGGGCTGGCGGGGCGGAGCGTCATCAGGAGACATATGCGAAGCTGTGCGTACACATTCGCCCCCAGACGGGTAAATCATCGGACCGAACGGCCCGAACGACCCATCGCTCCGGGACAGCGTACCGGAGGTGTTATCAGTGGATAGCGGGTGGGTGTTTGTAGACGGCACGGGTAGACGGCGACCTTTCGGCGACCGTGGTTTTCCACGTGTGGCTTCGTCGACTATCCTACCCCGTCTCTCTCACAACCCCGAGCGGTTGCCACGGGAGACGGGGCCGAGTGTGACAGGACCTCGGAACGGCCCACGGAGGGAGCACAGCGAACGACATTCCTTTATTCTCCATTCGTCAAGCAGCGGTATGCACCCGCCGGGAGCCGATCGCGTGCTCGTTCGTCACGGCGAGATCGGGACCAAAAGCGAGCAGGTCCGCCGATCCATGGAAGACCGACTGGCGCGCAATCTCTCGGCGATCCTCGACGACAGAGGCGTCGACGGCACGGTCGAACGCCAGCGGACGCGCCTGTTCGTCCATACCGACGAGCCAGTGGCCGCGACCGAGGCGGCGACGGACACCTTCGGCGTCGTCTCTGCGAGTCCGGTGACGACCGTCGACCCCGAACTCGACGCGATCTGTGAGCGACTGGCAACGCTCGCCGAAACGCGATTCGAGGGCGGCACGTTCGCCGTCGACGCTCGGCGGGCCGGCCAGCAGTCGGCCCACGACTTCTCCAGTGAGGACATCGAATCCGAGGGTGGCGCGGCGATCTGGGACGCCATCGAGTCGGCGGGCCTGGACCCGGAGGTCGACCTCGACGACCCGGACGTGACATTCTCAGTGGAGTGTCGCGCGGAGACGGCCTACCTGTTCTTCGAGACCGTACAGGGACCGGGCGGCCTGCCTGTCGGGACACAGGAGCCGGTCGTCGTGCTCCTCTCGGGCGGGATCGACTCGCCCGTCGCGGCGTGGAAGCTACTGCGGCGTGGTAGCCCGATCGTCCCTGTCTACGTCGATCTGGGCGACTACGGCGGGCCGGACCACCGGGCGCGGGCGATCTCGACGGCCGAGACCCTCGCCGGCTACGCGCCGAACTTCGACTTCGCGACCCGGGTCGTCCCCGGCGGCGACGTAATCGAGACGCTCGCGACGGAACTGGACGAGACACGGATGCTCTCGGTCCGTCGGTTCATGCTCGCCACGGGAGCGCACATTGCAGCGTCGACCGGTGCCGTCGGACTGGTGACGGGCGAGGCGATCGGCCAGAAGTCCAGCCAGACCAGCGCCAACATCATGGTGACCGACGCGGCGGTCGATCTGCCTGTCTTCCGGCCGAACCTCACCGACGACAAGGCCGAGATAACCCAGCAGGCACGCGAGATCGGGACGTTCGCCGAGTCGACGATCCCGACGGGCTGTAACCGCGTCGCACCGTCGTTCCCCGAGACCAACGCCTCGCTGGCGAGCGTGCGCGAGCAGGAGCCGACCGATCTGTTCGAGCGCGCTCGCGACGCGGCCGACCGGGCCGAAGTCGTTCGAATCGACCGCTGAGGACGCCCACCCGTCAGGAGCGAAACCACTATCCGGCGGGACCCCATCCCCCAGCACAATGGCGCGCGTCTGTCTCGTCGGGAACGAGGACTGTAACCTCAGATACGAACTGCTCTCCCGTGAGACCGCACGCAACGCACTGGCGACCTACGATCTTCAGGAGCCGTTCGAGAACACGGTGGCCCTGGAGACAGTCAGTCTCGGCGCGGCCGTTGCGCTGTTGAACGACCTCAACTGGTATCTCGTGCGCTTTACCGACGCGACGATGGTGCTCGAACCCTCTGTCAGCGAGTCCGAATGGCTCTCTCGCTCGCTGGCAGCGGCGATGCGCGACGACGCCGTCGACGAGGAGGAACGCGACCGGTTTCTGAAAGTGTACGGCGTCGAGCAGCCAGCGGTCGACGAGACAGACGAGACAGCGGACAAGCCACGGCTGGTCGAACCGATGCTCGTCACCCGGACCGGCGACACCATCCCGACGTACGATCTACGCGACGTAGACGAGACCGTCGTGGTCAGAGTCTCGAAAGACGAGTTCGGCGCGTAGCGTCAGAGAACGTGTGATCCTCGGCAAGACAAATATACTCCCGCTCGGTAATTGTTTCCATGTCGTACAATTTCAACGACATGACCGCGATCGTCACTGGTGCAGCGTCGGGTATCGGCAGAGCGGCCGCAGAGCAGTTCGGCGCGTCGGGCGCGAACGTCGTCGTCGCAGATGTCGTCGAAGACGATAGTCGAGAGACAGTCGATCTGGTCGAGTCGGCGGGTGGCAGTGCCACGTTCGTCGAGTGCGACGTGAGTGATCCGGGCGACGTAGAGCGGATGGTCGGCGTCGCCGACGAGGAGTACGGTGGTCTCGACATCGCGCTGAACAACGCAGGGATCGAAGGCGAGACGAAGCCACTCACCGACCAGTCCGAAGCCGTCTGGGACCGTGTCATCGACATCAACCTCAAGGGCGTCTGGCTGTGCCTGAAACACGAGATTCCGACGATGATCGAAGACGGTGGCGGGGCCGTCGTCAACACGTCGTCGGTCGCCGGCCTCGCGGCCGCGGGCAGCGCCCCCTACGTCGCCAGCAAGCACGGCGTGATCGGACTGACGCGCGTGGCCGCGACAGAGTACGCACAGGAGGACGTTCGGGTCAACGCCGTCTGTCCGGGCGTCATCGATACGGCGATGGTCGACCGGGCCGCCGAGGCAGACCCCGAGGGCATCGAGCAGTTCGTCGACATGCAGCCACTCGGGCGGATGGGCACGCCCGAGGAAGTCGCGAACGCGATCTGCTGGCTCTGTTCGGACGAGGCGTCGTTCGTCACCGGAAACGCGTATCCGGTCGATGGTGGCTTCCTGACGGTCTGACGGCTCGACAGGACTACTCGTCGAACATCCCCGTCGACATGTAACGCTCGCCGCTGTCCCAGTAGACCGTGATCACGAGCGGATCGTCGACGCCGTCGTCCAGCAGTTCCGCGGCTTTCTCTCTGGCGGCGAGGTTCGACGCGCCCGAGGACTGGCCCACGAGGATGCCCTCCTCGCGGGCGAGGCGGCGACACTCGTCCTCGGCGTCGGCGAGTGTCACCGTCTTCACGGAATCGAGCAGGTCGACGTCGAGGTTCGGACTGACGAAGCCGGGCCCCATCCCCTGAAAACTGTCTTCGCCCGGCTCCTCTCCGGAGAGGACGGCGTTGTCGGCCGGTTCGACGGCGACGATGTCCATCTCGGGAAATTCCTCTCTGAGCCGTCGGCCGATACCGGTGATCGTCCCGCCGGTCCCGACGCCGGCGACGAGCGCGTCGACGGTGCGGTCACCGACCTGTTCGAGAATCTCCGGGCCAGTCGTCTCGTAGTGGGCGCGGGGGTTGGCCTCGTTCTCGAACTGCCGGAGCTGGACGTAGCCGTGTTCGGCTTCGAGTTCGTCGGCCCGGTCCTTGGCGTCGGAGATGTCGCCGTCGACCAGTTCGATGTCGGCACCGTAGGCTTTCATGATCTGGCGACGTTCGGGCGACTTCGACCCCGGCATGACCAGCGTCACGTCGTAGCCCTTCGCCGCGCCGACCATGGCGAGACCGATACCGGTGTTCCCGCTGGTCGGTTCGACGAGCGCGTCGCCCGGCGTCAGGTCGCCAGCTTCCTCTGCGGCTTCGATCATGAAGTGGGCCGGTCGGTCCTTGGCCGATCCGCCGGGGTTGAACGACTCGACCTTCGCCGCGACCGTCGCGCCGTCCGGGGCGTCGACCGAGACCAGCGGCGAGCCGAGCGTGTCGAGAATGTTCGCGTTCATTACCGACCCCTTGTCGGCCCCCGGTTAAAACGCTCCCCGTCACCAGCATGACGTGCCGTTACCGACGACAGAGAGCGCGAGCGTTAAGCGACTCGACGCGCAAACTGGTGCTATGCCACTGACAACGATGGAGCCGAACCCGGTCTGGTCGGCCGGTGCCTACGAAGAGACCGTCGACACGCTCGCCGAACACGCCGACGAACTCGTCTATCGGGTGTGGGGCGGCGACTGGTGCAAAGACTGTCGCTCACAGCTGCCCGACTTCGGCGCAGCACTCGACGCCGCGGAGGTCCCCGAGGACAACATCGTCCACTACGAGACCGAGAAAGAAGACGACGGCTCGAAAACGGGGCCGGGCGTCGAGGAGTACGGCATCGAGTACATCCCGACCGTCGTCGTCGAGCGCGTGCCGAAAGGCACGGACAGCACGAGCGGCGACGAGCCACGAGCAGAAGACGGTGAGGAGATCGCTCGCTTCGTCGAGGAAGAGAACGTGCCCATCGCCGTCTATCTCGCCGACAGGATCGCTGGCGCGCTGGATTAATCGTCCGTCCGTTTTATCATCAAGAGGAACCCAGTGCCGACGACATGCCCTCCACACTGAGCCGCCGCCATGTCCTCGCAGCCCTCGGTCTCGCGTCCACCGCCGGTCTCGCGTACGGCGGGAGTCGCCTCTGGAACGGTGCGACCGACGCCTCGTTCGTCGGGCTGACACCGGTCGAAGGGACGTGGCCCCTCGATCGGTACGACACCGCGAACACCGCACACAACCCCTTCGCGAACCCACCGCGTGAGCGGCCGGCGCGTCGACGACACCGCCCGCCCGGTGCTGACGACGACCGATACGCTGCAGTCGTCTCGGCCGACTACCTCGCGCTGTACGGTGCCGGTTTGCACCTCTACAGGCCCGGAGCGGACACACCGGTCTGGTCCGACGAGCGAGAGACTCCAGTTGCAGGGTTCGGGCCAGCAGGCGACCTGTACGGGATCAGAACGCGTCGGTCGGCGACCGGCGACGAGTACACCGCGTTCCGTGTCGACACCGACGGTTCACCGTCGGTCACGTTCACCAGCACGTACCCGGAGTCAAACGTCGACGGGTTCGTCGTCGGTCAGTCCGAACTGTACGCGGGCACGGCGACGAGCCGCGATGTAACGGCGTTACAGCCCGGATCGACCCGCTCTTGGCAGGTCGATGGCGTGATGCCAGCCGTCGCAGGTGATCGACTCTACACCGCGGGTGGGACCGACGGTCTCTCGGCCTACGAGGAACGCTCGGGACTCGACAGAGCGATCACGGTCGGACCGACGAGACGCTGGAACACTCCCGCGTTTCGTGGCGAGCCACACCCACCAGCCGTCGCGGACGGCCGAGTGCTCGTCGGGACCTTCGGCATCCCCGAGCAGGAAGGCGTCGTCATGGCCTTCGACGCGGCGACCGGCGATCCGCTCTGGAAACCACTGGATCTCGGGCTGGACGTTGCGACCCCGGCGCTGTCCGGGACGACCGGGTTCGTCGCCGCCGGCACGGACGGTCTCGAACGGGGTGTCGTGGCCGCTATCGATCTTCCGAGCGGTGAGACGATCTGGCGCGACACCGTCGATTGGTACGCGTTCTCGCCCGTCGTCGGGGGCCAGACGCTCGTCGTCGCTGGCGAAGTCAGGGCAGGCCCGTCGGCACCGGCGGGGGTCGTCCGCGCGTACGACACGTCGTCGGGGGAAGAACTGTGGACTATCGAGGGCGACTTCGACCCGGACTCACTCGCACTCGTCGACGACCGCGTCCTCGTCGGCGGCGTCGGGGGCGTCACCGAGTTCCGGTAGTGGCACTCAGGTCTGTTCGCTGGCCCAGTCGAGGGCCGCCTGCAGGTCGCGTTCTGGCGGAGAGCAGGCGAACTGCCGACAGGCATAGACCGTTGGCTCCCCCTCGCGCTGGCCGCGCTCGGCCCAGATCGGCGGCACGTCGTCCAGACCGAGCGTGTCGAGCCACGTATCGAGTTCGGACTCGTCGGCTGGCCGCCACGCCAGCAGACGGTCGGGCAGATACGTCGTCGCCAGCGTCTCGCGCCACTCGTCGGGCACTTCGTCGGCGACGAGCGTGAGTTCCAGATCGCCGCGACGGTACTGGTCGGCCGCGACGACGAGCGAGGCGTGTTTCATCGGGTTGGCCGCGATCTCGTTGCTGTGGGTTTCGAGGACGCCCTTTGCGATGGTCTCGAAGCGGTCGTGGGGGACGAAGGCCGACAGCGAGAGCAGCGCCTGCACCGCGACACCGGTACTGGAGGGAGTCGACTGGTCGGACAGTTCCTGCGGGCGAGCGACGAGCGACTCGCCGCTGGTCGGCGTGAAATACAGCGTCTCGTCGTCGGCGTCCCAGAATTCCCGTTCGATCGCACGCGCGAGGTCCAGCGCGAATGCCAGATGGGCGACCTCGCCCGTCGCCTCGAACAGCGTCAGCGCGCCGCGGGCGAGGAAAGCGTAGTCTTCGAGATAGCCGTCGATGGCGACATCGCCGTCCTTGTAGCGGCGCTTGAGTCGGCCGGCATCGCCGTCCCAGAGCCGATCACGGACGAACGTGAGCGCGTCGGCGGCGGTCTCGGCGTGACTGGCGTCGCCGACGATCCCACCTTCGGCGAACGCCCCGATCATCAGGCCGTTCCAGCCGGCCAGCACCTTCTCGTCGCGTGCCGGCCGAGGACGCTGTTCGCGGGCCGCGAAGGTCTGTTCGCGTGCGTCTTCGAGTCGTGATTCGACTTCGTCCGTCGAGAGATCGTACTCGGCGGCCAGATCGTCGACCGTCGCACTGATCGTCAAGACGGTCTTGCCCTCGAAGTTCCCGCGCTCGGTGATCCCGAAGCGATCACAGAACAGGTCCGCGGCCGTCTCGTCGGCGACGGCGTCGTGGACTTCCGCGGGTGTCCAGACGAAGTAGGCTCCCTCTGCTGGCTCGTGGTCGCCATCACCGTCGCCCGCCGTGTCATCCGCCGAGTTGCGGTGTGCAGGCGGGACGCTCTGGGCGTCGAGCGTGCTGAAGAAGCCGCCGTCGTCGTGGGTTAGCTCTCGCTCGACGAACTCGAAGGTCGCCTCGGCGACGGTCTCGTACCTGTCCGCCCCGGTTAGCTGGTGGCCGGCGAGGAAGGCCCGCGGGAGTTCGGCGTTGTCGTACAGCATCTTCTCGAAGTGAGGAACGACCCATTCCCGATCCGTGCAGTAGCGGTGGAAGCCGCCGCCGACGTGGTCGAACAGGCCGCCGTCGGCCATCGCGTCGAACGTCTCGGTGACGACGGCGTGTACGTCGTCCCGGCCCGAACGATCGTAGCCCCGCATGAGATAGTGCAGACGCGCTGGCTGGGGGAACTTCGGCCCGTTGCCCCAGCCACCGTGTTCGCGGTCGGCAGCGCGAAGCGCGGCGTCGATGGCCGCCGAAAGCGCATCGTCGTCGGGCACCTCGCCGGACTGACTGGGAACGTCGCCGATGTCGCTCACGATGGCGTCGGTCCACTGCTGGGCGCGGTTCTCCATCTCCGCGCGCTGCTCGGGATCGGACCACGAACTCCCGATGTCTTCGAGCAGGGTTCCGAAGGCGGGCATCCCGCGGCGTTCCTCCGGTGGGAAGTACGTCCCAACGTAGAACGGCTTGCCCTCGGGCGTGAGCCACGCAGACAGCGGCCACCCACCGCGCCCGGTCACTTGCTGGCAGATGCTCATGTACACCGAATCCAGATCGGGACGCTCCTCGCGGTCGACCTTGATCGGCACGAACTGTTCGTTGAGGACTTCGGCGATCTCCGGGTCGGCGAAGCTCTCTTCTTCCATGACGTGACACCAGTGACACGCCGAGTAGCCGATCGAGAGGAAGATCGGGACTTCGCGCTCACGTGCGGCGGCGAGTGCGTGTTCGTCCCACGGCTGCCAGTTGACCGGATTGTCCGCGTGCTGGCGGAGGTACGGACTCTCCGCTTCGTCGAGGCGGTTTCTGTCCGTCGGTTCAGTCGTCATACCCGTCCGTCGGGGTGGGAGACGTGAAAGCCTGTCCGTCTCTTCGAACTCCATGGCAGTTCGTCGATGCCAGTTGCCTGCGCGTACATGCCAGCTGGGCCAATATTGTATATTTTATATTATCAATACCTTCGTTTGTAACCGTTCACTGATTCTAAACTGTTAGTTTGATACCGTTCTTAGCCGGTTATGTGCCATCTTCTGCAGGGTAGAATATGTATTACCAAACAGACACATAGAATAGTAGCTGCCATCCATGAGCGATTCAGATGGCCCGACATCAGAACGGACGACTGCTGGCCTGAACCGCCGTCGGCTGTTACAGACTGTCGGCGTCGCTGCTGCTGGCTTCGTCGGTGCGACCGGTATCGCGAGCGCCCATCAGATCAAGTTTTTCGGCTGTGAACGCGCCTGTACCGGAACACAAGGGAGTTTCGCTGTCGTCGCCGTCGACGGTACCTACGAGTGTCGGCCGATGCAACAGGCGAGCGATTCCCCGGACGTTCCCTGGGACTGGTCGGTGTACTGCTACGAAGCGGGCGCGAACGAGGTCGTCGTCGGGCTACTCGAAGAGAACGTCGTCGAGGGAGACAGCCAGAACGACGACGGGGCGTGTACGCTGTGTCTGAACACGAACGACTGTGCGACGACGGCGTACGACGACGGCAGTGGCGTCGTTGCGGCACTGAACGACGACAACAGCTGTGGCGTCTGTACCGGTCACGTCGAAATCAGTGACACGTGTGCGACGTACACTGAACCGGGCGACGACGACGGAAGCGACGACGACGGTGGCAATAACGACGGCGGAAACGATGACGGCGGAAACGACGACGGTGGAAGCGATGACGGCGGAAATGATGACGGCGGAAATGATGACGGCGGAAACGACGACGGAAGCGATGATGGAGGGAGTGACGACGGTGGAAACGATGACGGGAGCAACGACGGCGGAAATGATGACGGGAACGACGACAACGAGGACGGTGACGACGACTCGGAGGAGGATGACTCCGAGAGCGGGGATTCCGAGAACGACGACACCGATGGCGGTGGCTCCGGTGGCGATGATTCCAGCGGGCAGGCCGACGGCAACGACGATTCTGGAGACGACTTCGACATCCATCGGGACTACAGCGACGACCGGGATCTGACGAAAGACTACGGCGATCTGAGTCCGACAGAAATCGCCGAGCGCCGCCGTAACGTCACCTTGGGTGACGACTGTGAGGTTCCCGAAGAAGAACAAACGATGATGGAGCGGTGGTACGCCAGAGACGACACGCCGGACAACCCGAACCCGAGATCATGTGAGTCGGAATCGGCGGACGGCAACCGAACCGCGATGGAACGCTGGTACGCCAGACTCGATACCCCGGACGGACCGGCTGACGTGGTCAGATCGCTGCTCGGGAACGACGCCGACGACGATTCCTGATGCGAGCGACGCGGGCACAGATCGTCGGTGACCGGCACCGCAGCGGAATCGAAAGGCAAGGTTTAGGCCCCTACCAGTCGCGGTCTCGCGTATGTCAGAGACCGTGCTGCTGATCGGCGGCGGGGGTCGCGAGCACGCCATCGCCCGCGCACTGGCCGATTCAGACGCCGAGTTGTACGCCTGTGCCGGCAACCGAAATCCGGGAATCGCTGCCGTCGCCGAGGGCTTCGAGTCGCTAGATACGACGAACCCCACGGCCGTGACGACCTACGCGAACGATGTCGACGCGACGCTTGCGGTCATCGGCCCGGAAGCGCCGCTTGCGGCGGGCGTCGCCGACGCGCTGGACGATGCCGGCATCTACGCCTTCGGCCCGCAAGAGGCAGAGGCCCGCATCGAGACCGACAAGGCGTTCCAGCGCCGCTTCATGAAGGACAAGGACATCCCCGGATGCCCCGACTTCGAGACGTTCGAGGACATGGACGCCGCCTGTGACTTTATCGACGAGTACGACGGCGACCTCGCCGTGAAGCCCGCGGGTCTCACCGGTGGGAAAGGCGTACGCGTCATCGGCGATCAGGTGACCGCCGAGGAGGCCAAGGAGTTCCTGCTGGACTCCGACTACGACCGCGTCGTCCTCGAAGAACGCCTGATCGGCGAGGAGTTCACGCTGCAGGCACTCGTCGCCAACGGACAGTTGCGAGTCACGCCGGCCGTACAGGACCACAAGCGCGCCTACGAGGGCGACGAGGGTCCCAACACCGGCGGCATGGGGAGCTACTCCGACGCCGGTCTCGAACTGCCCTTCATGACCGAGGACGACTACATGGAGGCCGTCGACGTGTTGGGGGCGACCGTCGACGCGCTCGACGGCTACAAGGGCGTCCTCTACGGTCAGTTCATGCTCACCGCCGAGGGCATCAAGGTCGTCGAGTTCAACGCTCGCTTCGGCGACCCGGAGGCGATGAACACGTTGCCGGTGCTCAACACCGACTTCCTCGACGTGTTGACGGCCGCCCGCGAGGACGAACCGCTCCCACAGCTTTCCTTCGCCCCCAAGGCGACCGTCTGCAAGTACGCAGTCCCCGAGGGATACCCAACCGACCCGAAGTCGGGCGCGAAGGTGACGATCGACGAGGAGAGCGTGGCGGAAGCCACGGACCGGTCGAGCGGCGACGAGCCGCGAGACAGCGCGGGCGATGCGATGCTGTACTACGCCAGCGTCGACGAGCGCGAGGACGGCATCTACACGACGACCTCCCGCTCCTTTGCCGTCGTCGGCGTCGCCGACAGTATCGACGAGGCCGAAGAGATCGCAGAGGAGGCACTCTCCGCGGCCGGCGAAGACGGGCTTCGGATGCGCCACGACATCGGCAAGGCCGACCTCGTTCAGCGCCGCATCGACCACATGGCCGAAATCCGCGGCGAGTAGTCGATCACTGCGTTCTCACGACGCGGGTTTCAAGACAGCACCTCACCAACTGACAGCCGTGACTGGCCCACGACGACACGATCGGCTGGATCGGACGGCCACGCCCGGCCCGCACAATTCGTTGCACCACTGGCCCGACGCGAAGCACCCGCTTCGCCTGACGATCAATTTCCTCGTCGTCTGGACGATCCGATACTCGCCGAGTCTGAAGCTCAAACGCTGGCTCCTGCGCCGACTCGGGGCCACCGTCGGCGACGGCGTCTCGCTGGCGTTGACGGCGACGCCGGACGTGTTCTGGCCGGAACTGGTGACCATCGAGGACCACGCCATCGTCGGCTACGACGCGACGCTTCTCTGTCACGAGTTCCTGCGCGACGAATACCGGACCGGCGAGGTCGTCGTCGGCGAGGGTGCGATGATCGGCGCGGGGGCGGTCGTCCTTCCGGGCGTCGAAATCGGCCACGACGCACAGGTCGGAGCCAACGCCGTCGTCACCGAGGACGTGCCCCCGGAGACGACCGTCACCGGCGTCCCGGCGCGGCCAGTCGACGAGGAGTAGTGCTGCGCAGCGACAGCACGCTTTACTCGTCGTGGCGCTTACCTCGTCTCGTGTGTACACTTGTCTTCGCGTGGCAGGTCTTCGACGAGCCACTCGTCGTCGCCGCGAACCGTGACGAGCGACTGGATCGGGACTCGAATCCGCCGGGAGTGAGAGACTGGGGCGCGAACGTCGTCGCGCCGACGGACTCGGAGGCCGGGGGTACCTGGATCGGGTACAACGAACACGGCGTCTTCGTGGCGATCACGAACCGCTGGACCGACGCCGACCTCGCGGGCGAGCGGTCGCGGGGTCTGCTCGTCCGTGACGCGCTGGGTGAGCCGTCCGCCGAAGCTGCCGCCCGACTCGTCGAGCGGGCTGTCGAGACCGACGAGTATCAGGGGTTCAATCTCGTCGTGGCCGACGCCAAGGCTGCGGTCTACCTCGAATGGGACGGCCAGCTTGCAGTCTCGAACCTCGAACCGGGGGTCCACGTCGTCGTCAACGTCGGCGCGGACGGCGTGTATCGGATCCCCTCGTTCAGGCAGGACCCGGCCGAGCGACAGGCCGAGAACGCCGACCGTCTGGCCCGGGACCTCCAGCCCGAACCCGGGGAAGACGCCCCCTCGTGGCTGGATCGGACGGCGACGGCCATCTCCGATCACGAGTATGGCGTCTGTATCCACGGGGACGTCTCCGAACAACGTTCGGACGGCTCGTCGGACTCGTCCGACGGCGGCTTTGGCACTCGCTCGTCGTCACTACTCGTGCTCGGCGACGACCGCCGCTACCGGTACGCCGACGGGCCACCCTGTGAAACTGCGTATCGCCCGGTCGAAGGTCAGGTTTAAGCAACCCACCGCCCCATAACGGAGTACATGAGCATGGCAGCCATCGAGGAGAACCTCTCCGAGGACGAGCGCGCTGGCCTGGAACTCATCCGTGAGTCCGGCGGGATCCACCAGAGCGACTTCTGGAAGGAACTGGACGTGTCGTCGCGTAAGGGGAGTCGGATCGTCGACTCGCTGGCAGAGAAAGAACTGATCAAGCGCGAGGAGACCGTCTACAACGGCCACAACACGTATCTTCTCTCTCCGGCCCCTCGTGATCTTGACTTCTCGCTGTTGATGGCTGGCGATCAGCTATCACCCTTTATCGGTGACGAAGAGGTCGACGCCCGCAGTGACGCCTTCTCACAGTGGGTCATGAGCCTCGCGTACAACGAATAGATCGATCCGGCCGACGCTCGGGAACGGTCGAAACGAGTGGCCGATCAAAACGATTCTCGCGGCCGGGGTTCATAGGGATTCTTGTAGATTATTTCCGGATCGCGCCGGCCCCAGGGTCGGCGCGTACCGGTAAATCGCTACAAGGATTACTATCAGTCTTCGAGGGCGTCGGCGATCCGGTCGAGGGTGCGCCGTACGTCGTGGACTTCGTCGCGAAGCTTTCGCACTTCTCGGGTGAGTTCCTCGTTGTCGCTACTCTCTTCCTCGCGACCGCCGGGACCCATACCGCCGGGACCGCCCGGACCGCCACCCATCATGCCGCCCATCATCTGTGCGAAGGGGTTGCCGCCGCCGCCCATGCCGCCGGGACCGCCGGGGCCACCGCCGCCCATCATCTCTTCCATGCGTTCTTCGCGGCTCATCTCTCCCTCGCCTTCTTCGCGTTCCTCGGCACGCTCCTGTCGAATCTCCTCGACGCGCTCGCGGAAGGACTTCCCCTCGTCACCGTCGTCTGCCGGCGTTTCTTCGGGTTCCGATGCTGTCTCCTCGGGTTCGTCATCTGCCATGAACGGCGCTTAGCGTGCCCGGCGGAAAAGGATTGTCGTCCCAGAAGTCCCAGTGTCGCTGGTGGTGTCATACGGATGGTTGTCGCGATGTACCAGTGAGCGCCTCCCCTGTGGCGACGCTCACCGATACGCAACGACACCGTTCCGTATCAGACGATCTTTCGAACGAGTACCGACAGACCCAGCACGCTCGCCAGCAGGATCACGAGATTGAAGATCATCTGGAACAGCGAGCGGTACCGGTGCGTGACGAACTCGTTGATCGTGTTCGAGGCCGCAAAGTAGAACCGAAACGTCGCGACGAGCGCGACGAGGATGAGGATGGCGAACGCTGTCCACTGGAGCGTGCGGACGACCCGCTGGCCGGCCGAGTCAGTCGCGTCCGTGTCCGCTGGCTGGGCGGTCCGTGCCTCGGCGGTCGGTCGGTCGGCAAACGGTTCGTCGTCGTGCTGACTCTCGTCAGTGGTGTGCGTGTCCTCGTCAGTCATCGTTTCTGTCTCCGTGCAGCGAGTGCTGCGACCGCGAGTATCGCGGTGATCGCGAGTACGACACCGAATCCGGGACCACTACCCGAGACGGTCTCCGTAGGCTCTCGGTCCTCGTCGTACCGTGCCTCGGTCTCCGTCGCTGCGAAGTCGCCCGTGTCGAACTCGACATCTTCACGGGTCTCGTTGACCGAGACGACGCGGGTCGGATCGAGATTCGCCACGCCGATTGTCGTATCGATGACGACACCGTCTTTCAGCAGGACGGCGTCGATGTAGTAGTTGTAGCCGTCGGGAACCGTCATCGAGAGCGTCGGTGAGACTGTCCGACCGGGGCGGATCGTCCCGACCTCACGCTCGGTCTGGGCGGCGATCAGATTCGACTCTGCCTGTCGTGCCCGGAGCCGTAGCGTCACGTCGCCTGCGTCCGTGTCACCGCTGTTTGTCAGTGACGCCGACACCGATAGCTGCGTCTGATTGTTCGCCACCGCGGCCGGATCGACGGCGATAGTCGGGATCGAGGCCGCCGAATCCTCGAACCGTTCGAAGCCGACGGAGGAACGGGCATAGTCCGGCGTCAGCGCCTGGACGTTACTGATCGAGCGCGTTCCACGAGCGGCCCGCTCGCCGTCCTCGGAAACGATCGTCTCGATCCGGTAGCTCCCCTCTCGTTCGACCGAGAGGTTCGTGAGCACCGACACCGATCGATCACCGCTGATGTTGCCGACCGAGCGGAAACGCTGGTCGACCAGTAGGCCCGAGTCGGCGTCGACTGCTCTGACTTCGAGCGTTACGTTCTCTGCACGCCCACCACGATGGGAAAGTCGTGTATCGATCTGGAGGTTCGCCGTGCCACCGGGGACCGAGAGTACCCGGATCGTCGAGTCCTCGGACTGAAGCCTGAGGACGCTCGGACGGATGTTTTCGTCCGATTCAGGCGCTTCGAGGACCCCGGGAACTGCAAACGGGGTGGCGAGCATGGCGATCAGCAGGAGGACCATGCCGCCGGCGAGTGTCGTTTCACGTTGCACACGGCCCACCCCAACAGCATCAGGTAAATGTTTTTTGATGGACCAGTCGACCGTTAATCGAACGCGCCGAGACTGGACTGGAGTGCCCGATCCGTCGGCTCGTCGGTGAGTTCGTACCCGACCAGATCGCGCAGATCGACGGCGTACGTGCTGGCACCGTTTTCGAGGACGAGGACACGGCCCTGAGACCCGACGACGGTGCCGGAGAGCAGCGTCTCGGCGATCGGTCGCTCGGAGAGAGCGAGTTCGTCGTCGAAATCGAACGTCTCGATCGGTTCGAAGCGTTCGAGCAGCGCCCGCCACGCGGCGTCGTCGACCGATCGATGCAGCCCTGCAATCTTCGTCGGAACGCGTACTTTGTCGCCTACGTCGGCAGCGATCTCGGCCTCGATCTGGCGGGCCACGCGGCCGTTGGCGACCGTTCGGAGGTGCGCGGCGCGGTCGGCCCCCTGTTCGCGGAGCCGTCGGTCCAGTCGCCACGACCGGGTCACCCCGACCTTGAACGTCGCCGGCGCGAAGGCAGCGAGATAGATCGCGTGTTCTTCGCTGCAGGTGTCGAGTGGCATCGAGCAGTCACCGCGACAGCGGGCACACGGCCAGCGGGACCTGTGGCTCTCACAGTACGGTGCGCTGGCTGCGTCGCATTCGAGGTGACGGCCGTCGTCGATGGTCCCGGCACAGTGGCGCTCACCGAGCGAGTACGACAGCGACGCTCCGGAAACGAGCGACTCGGTCCGGGGCTGACCGTCGTCCGCCACGACGAGCGCGGCCGGATCGTCGACGCGGGCGCGATAACCGACGACTTGCACGGCCCGAGCTAGGAGACCCCCGGTCAAATAGCTCGCGGGACTGGATTTTAGTATTGTCGCGCGGTAACATTACGCATGGAAATGACGAGTGCTGCGTTCGAGGACGGTGCGGCGATTCCGCGCGAACACGGGTACGCGGCGGCCAACACGAATCCCCCACTGACGATCAGCGAAGTCCCCGACGAAGCCGTCTCACTGGTCCTGATCGTCGACGATCCCGACGCACGAGAACCGGCTGGAAAGGTCTGGGACCACTGGCTGGTCTGGAACATCGATCCCGATATCGGGAAAATCCCGGCGGACTGGTCACCGACCGATGCCGTCGAAGGGCAGAACGACTTCGGCGAAGTCGGCTGGGGCGGTCCCAAACCACCGGATCGGGTCCACACCTATCGATTCATCTGTTACGCGCTCGATACGACGCTGTCGCTCGATTCCAGTGCGCGCAAGGACGACGTGTACGACGCCGCCGAGGGCCACCTCGTTGCGAAGGCCGAACTCGAAGGAACGTACGCACCCTGATCGGAGTCTCGACGGTCCGGTGGGACCGCGAGCGACAAGTCTCGTAGTCAACAGGACGAAAAGCCGTGAAAATATATGGTGTGAGCCACGTGTACACACCATGAACTCAAGCGACCGAACCACTCGACGGACACTACTGGCGGCCAGCGGGACCGCGCTCGCGACGCTGGCTGGCTGTTTCGGCGGCCAGAGTACGGAAGATGACCCGGACGGAGGCGGCTCGACGCCCGACGACGGGACAGCCACCGCCATAGCGAGCGACCAGCCACTCGCGACTCCCGTCGCCGGTGACCCCGACGGGGATGTCACCGTCGCGGTGTACAAGGACTTCGCCTGTCCTCACTGCCGGACGTTCAATCAGGAGGTGTACCCGAAACTGCGCAGTGAGTACATCGACACCGAGGCGATACGGTACGAGCACCGTGACCTCCCGCTGCCCGTCGACGAATCGATCTCCTGGGAAGCACCCAGTGCAGCCCGGGCGATACAGGCGACACTCGGTGACGAGTCCTTCTTCGAGTACGCGAAACAGCTGTTCGAGCGACAATCAGAACTCGGTCCCAACGTCTACGCCGCTCTCGCCGATGAGATGGGGGCCGATGCGGGACAGATCAAGACGGCCGCCGTCGAGCGGTCGTTCGACGAGACTGTCAAAGCCGACCGCCAGCAGGCCATCGATGCCGGCATCCAGCGGACTCCCTCGGTGCTCGTCAACGGCGAATCGGCCCCGGCGAGCTACGACGGGATCAGTAGCGCCATCGAGGACGCGTCGTCCGACAGCACTTAACGGCCGCCCCGCCTCGAATCGGGTATGCAAGGCGAACCCGAAGTTGCTGTCCTTCGCCTCGGCCACCGCCCCGGCCGGGACGAGCGGATGACGACGCACGTCGGACTTACGGCGCGAGCGCTGGGCGCGGACCGGCTGATTCTCGCCAACGATGGTGCCAGTCGCAAGGACACCGTCGAGGACATCACCGACCGTTTCGGCGGTCCCTTCGCGGTCGAAGTTACCGAGCGACCGAACCGAGTGCTGAAAGACTGGGAGGGATCGGTGGCCCATCTCACGATGTACGGCCTGCCGGTGCAAGACGTCGAGGACGAGATTCGACAGGCACACCGAAGCGAGCCGCTCTTGATCGTCGTCGGAGCCGAAAAAGTCAGTTTCGAGGTGTACGAGCGGGCCGACTGGAACGTCGGCGTGACGAATCAGCCCCACTCGGAGGTCGCAGGCCTCGCCGTCTTTCTCGACCACCTGTTCGACGGGCGCGAACTCGACCGCGAGTGGGAGGACGCCGACCGAATCGTGAAGCCACAGGCCGAGGGGAAACGGGTGGTCCCGACCGACGAGACGGATTCCTAACACCGAAACTGCAAGCACACGGCGTCAGCGGGCGTCGCGTGCGCCGTCACGCTGCGGGCCGAATGCGGACGAGTCGGTCGTCGTCTTCTCGCGGGAAGTCGCCGCTCGCTCGACCGTCACGGTTCGACGTGATGGCGTACAGCGCCCCATCTGGCCCCTGCTCGACGTGACGAACGCGACCGAGTTCGTCGGTGAGGCGGGCGCTGGTGGCGGCCTGATACGCGTCGTCGTACCAGTCGGCGTCGTGGTGTTTGTCGTGGCCGTCGACGGGTGCCGGACCATCGGCGGTCGTGATCGTCGCCACGACGACCTGCTGGCTGATCAGTCCGCCAAATACGAGTCGGTTCTGGAGTCCCGGGACTGCATCGCCAGTGTAGAAGACGCACCCGGTTGGTGCCCAGGAGGCGGCGTCGGCGACGGGAGGCTGGAAGGACGTGTCGGCGTAGGACCCGTGCTCTCCGCTGTTTCTGACGACCGGCCAGCCGTAGTCCGCGCCCGGTCTGAGGACGTTGATCTCGTCGCCCCCGCTGGGTCCGTGTTCGGTCACGACCGGCGTCCCGTCTGGTAGCCAAGTGATCCCCTGTGGATTCCGATGGCCGTAGGTGTACACCCGCGGGTCGGCCTCGCTACCGATATCGGGATTCGAGTCCGGTGCGGTTCCGTCGGGACGGACCCGCAGCACCTTGCCAGCCAGACTACCCGGGTCTCGCGTCCGGTCGGTCTGCTCCATACCGGCGTCTGCGTCACCGGTCGTAATCCACAGGTAGTTCGCCGGACCGAACGCGATGCGACCGCCGTTGTGGTACGTATCGGCCGGAATGCCGGTCACGATGGGGCGGGCGGCCGCCGTCGGGTCCGATGCGCTCGTGTCGAAGGCGACGACGCGATTCTTTTTGCCGGCCTCGGTCCCAGAGTCGGTGGTGAAGTAGGTGTAGACCAGCGGCGGGTCGGGGTAGGTCGGATGAACGGCGATTCCGAGCAAGCCACCTTCGCCACCGGGGACGAGCCAACTACCTTCCTCGGCCCCCGGTTCGACCGCTTCGGCGTCGATAACCGATTCGGGTTCGCCGACGGTACGCAGTTGGCCCGACTCGAACCGGTGGATTCGCCCGGTCCGTTCGGTAAGGAACAGTGACCCGTCGGGGGCGAAACTGAGGTCCCACGGAATTTCAAGCCCCGTTACAAGAACTTCGACTTCGAGGGGGTGGGTGGGCAGACCGGTCGGCTGTTCCCACGCCGGGTCGTAGCGGTCCCACGCCGTCTCGTCGTGGTCGACAGTCGTGTCGTATGGCGTCACCGTCGCTGTCGGGGTCGCGGTCGTCGATGTCTCGTCCACTGTCGTCTCGGGGTCCGAAGCACTCGGCTGTTCGGCCCCACAGCCAGCCAGCAGACTCCCACTGGCGACCAGCGTCGCCCGCAGATACGACCGACGTGAGAGTCGGTCGGTCGGGGTACGTTCCATATGGCTTTCGGCTCGCCTAAATATATATGCGCTTTGTGTTTCACTCCGAGTGCGTCCGGGAAAGCTAAAACTTAACCGGACGACGCTCTGATGGGCAAATAATGGCTTTTGAGGACCTTTTGGAGGACCCCGTCATACAGAAGTACCTCCACGAACTCGTCGGACCGAAAGGGATGCCGGTCGCTGCCGCGCCACCGGACGGCGAAGTGACCGACGAAGAACTCGCCGAAGAACTCGGCCTCGAACTCAACGACGTTCGTCGCGCACTCTTTATTCTCTACGAGAACGATCTGGCGTCGTACCGTCGCCTGCGCGACGAGGATTCGGGGTGGCTCACCTACCTCTGGACGTTCAAGTACGAGAACATTCCAGAGAAACTCGAAGAAGAGATGTATCGACTGCTCGACGCGCTCGAAGAGCGGGAATCCTACGAACGGGACAACGAGTTCTATCTCTGTGAACGGGATGGCATTCGCTTCGAGTTCGACGAGGCCATGGAGTTTGGCTTCCAGTGTCCCCAGTGTGGCGATCAGGTCGAATCGATGGAAAACACCAGACTCGTCGACGCGATGGAAACCCGAATCAGCAAACTGCGTGACGAACTCAACGTCGAACAGGACGCTGAGGCCTAATGGTCGTACTCGCAACCAAACTCTACGTCGACGGTGACGCCCGTGATCGGTCGCTTGACTCGCTGACCTCGCTCGTGGGCAACGAACTCGCGGACCTCGATGTGGAGTACGACGTGGGCATCCGCGACGACGACTTCCCGAGCGTGACGGTCAGCGGTGATGACGAGACTATCGCTCGGAACCTTCTGCGCGAGGAGTTCGGCGAAATCGTCCCGACGCTCGAAGCGGGCGAGACGTACATCGGGACCCTCGATGGCTGGGACGACGAGGGCTTCGTCTTGGACGTGGGTCACGGCCAGACGGTCAGGATTCCGGCCGACCAGATCGGTCTCGGGCAGGGCAATCCCGAACAGATTCGCACGCGCTTTGGACTCGTTCAGCACCTGCCACTCGAATTCGTCAACGACGACCCACCGCGACTCAGCGACGACGCCCGCGACGAGCTGTACGAGTGGACCCGTGGCGGCGGGCGCGTCAACGTCAACAGCGCCACCCGTGCCGAGGTCAGGGCGACGGTCAACCGTGCCGGCCACGCACAGGACATCATCACCGTCGAACGGCTCGGCCTGCTCGAACAGAGTATCGTCTGTGCAGAAAACACGGACCCGCCGGGTCTGTTGTCGAGTATCGGCGGGTACCTGCCGTCGGAACTCCTCTGCGTCGTTCCATGACACGTCGGACACTCATCGTCGGAGCACTGCTCGTCTTGCTGGCCCTGAGCGGCTGTACCTCGCTGTTCGGGCCGGGTGAACCGGACCCAACGCGGCTCAACGAGTCGGCGAACTACACCTGGGACGAGCGCGTCGACACCTCGATTGTCATCGAGAAAAACTCGTTCAAAGGCGTCTACAACGTCACGAACCGCTCGGAACTAGAAGTGTATCAGCGGGATGCGCTCGGCCAGGAGAGTCACCTGCGCGTCTCGGCAGTCCAGTTCCGCTACGCCAACGGGACGGTCGTCGACGCGAGCCACGACGGCCTGTCCGTGTCCCAGACCCGGGAGCGGACGATCCTCGACGTGCCCAACGAAACGGACGGGAGCGTCGCCTTCACCGCACCGAGACAGGGCAAGCGATTCACGATCCCGGTGTTCGTCGAAGGACCGGCGAACGTGACGCTACCGGCGGGTGCTCGCGTCGGCATCCCGCTGCTCTCGCAAGTGAGTCCGGCGGCGTCCAGCCGCTCGATCACCGACGATCGGATGACGCTGACCTACGAGAACGTGACGACCCGGACGATGAGCGTCCGGTACTACCTCCAGCGTGACCTGCTGATCTTCGGCTCGATCTTCGTGGGCGCGCTGGTCTTTGGCGTCGGTGGCGGACTGTACTACTGGCGTCAGATCCAGCAGTTGCGCAAGCAACGCGAGGAGACGGCCATCGACATCGACACCGGCGACGACGACGACCCGCGCGACCGCGGCCCGCCGCCGGGCATGAAGTGAGGCGAGTCGACGACGACCGAGAACGTATCGCGAACGGCTTTTACTCGCTGGCGACAACGTCGGGGTATGCACGTCGCGCTGGTCACGGTCGGTGACGAACTGCTCGCCGGCGACACCGTCAACACGAACGCTGCGTGGCTGGGTCGCCAACTCGCCGACCGTGGCGTCACCGTCGAGCGGACGACGGTCGTTCCCGATCGACTGAGTGACATCGCCCGGGTCGTCAACGAGTATCACGCCGAGTACGACGCCGTGATCGTCACGGGCGGACTGGGGCCGACCCACGACGACAAGACCATCGAGGGCGTCGCCGCCGCGTTCGGTCGCGACGTCGTCGAGAGCGACGAGGCGCTCACGTGGCTCGAAGAACACGGCGGCTACCAGCGCGAGGATCTGACCGACGGCACCGGCCACGTCCCGGCGGGTGCGACCGTCCTGCCGAATCACGAAGGTGTCGCTCCCGGCTGTGTCATCGAACAGTGCTACGTCCTGCCGGGCGTTCCCGCCGAGATGAAGCGGATGTTCGAGGAGATCGAAGCGGCGTTCAGCGGGGCGGAGCGTCACGTGATCGTCGTCGAAGCGGCAGAACCGGAGAGTGCGCTACTGGATCGACTCACAGCGGTACAGGAACGGTTCGCCGTGAAAGTCGGGAGCTACCCCGGCGACACCGTTCGGGTCAAGTTCGAGGGGACGGACCCCGAGGTCGTCGCGACGGCCGCCGAGTGGCTCGAAGAACGCGTCGAGTCGCCCTAACGATACAGCGCTTTCAGCCAGAGTGCTGTCGCGATGAGGCCCCCGAGCGTGACGAACACACCTGCGGCGTCGACGATCCCAGCCTGTACGGTCTCCTGCAGTGGAACGAACATACGAGCCTCTCTCGTGTCCGTCGGCTTCAAACATCCGTTCCCGGTTGGCTTTTGCCGGGGCCAGTCCAAACGTGGGTATGCGCACTGTGGGTGTCGTCGTCAATCCGATCGCGGGGATGGGTGGTCGCGTCGGGCTGAAAGGGACGGACGGAAAAGTCGAAGAGGCACGCGAACGCGGGGCAGAGCCACGCGCACCGGAGCGGGCGGTGGCGGCGCTCACCGCTCTCAGCGAGTACGGCGATGAGATCGAACTGCTGACGTGGGACGACCCGATGGGAGCGGCCGAGACCCGCGAAGCCGGGTTCGAGCCTGTAGTACTCGGTGGGCCTGCTGGCTCCGAGACGAGCAGCGAGGACACGCGCGAGGCGGTCCGGGCGTATCTCGATCACGGCGTCGATCTCCTCCTGTTCGTCGGCGGCGACGGGACGGCCGTCGACGTGGCGTCGGTGCTGACCGAGCGCGACGACGACACACCGATGCTCGGGGTCCCCGCCGGCGTCAAGATCTACTCGTCGGTGTTTGGTGTCACGCCCCGTGCGGCCGGGCAGATCGCGTCGACTTTCGACGAGACCGAGCAGGCAGAGGTCAACGACATCGACGAGGACGAGTACCGCGAGGGCGAAGTCGTCACCGAACTGCAGGCCGTCGTCACCGTACCGCGTGCACAGGAGCGACAGTCGGCCAAGCAACTGGGCGGTGGCTCGATCGAGACGCTCGCCGACGGTGTCGCCGACGACGCCCGTGCGGGTGTCACGTACGTGCTCGGTCCCGGCAGCACCGTGGGAGCGATCAAGACGGCGCTTGGCTTCGACGGAAGTCCGCTGGGCGTCGACGTGTGGCGGGACGGCGAAGTCCTCGTGCGGGACGCAAGCGAAACCGAGATTCGCGACGCCCTCAGCGAGGAGAACGTGATCGTCGTCTCACCCATCGGCGGGCAAGGGTTCGTCTTCGGTCGGGGCAATCAACAGCTTTCCCCGACCGTGATCCGCCAGTGTGAGATCGAGATCGTCGCATCCCACCGAAAACTCGACGGCGTCGGGACGCTTCGCGTCGATACGGGTGATGCCGATCTCGACGAGGAGCTACGCGGGTGGCGAAAGGTCCGCGTCGGCGCGATCGAACGACGATTGATGGAAGTGGTCTGATACTGTTAGCTGTCACTTCGTGAAGATAGTCGCCACCCCCGGGGTGGCGAAATCGTGTACAGATTTACAGCCGACAGTATGAGCCGCCGAAACTGTCTCTCTGTCCACCGACTCGGGACATCGCCATATATTATTATTATTCATCGAGCATATGCACACCTATAGACAACATTAAGGTCGACTGGCCCAAGTAAAGGACATATGGAAACGCGAAAAGTGCAACGACTGGGGCCATCGACCCTCGCGATGACGCTCCCGGCCGAGTGGGCGAGCGCCCACGATGTGGAGAAGGGCGACGAAGTATCGCTTCGGATCGGTGGGAACGGGGCACTGACCGTCCTGCCGGAGTCGGTGCAGGCAGAGGAGTCGGAAGCCATCATCTACGCGGCCGATCTGGATGCGGACGCCGTCGAACGGGCGATCGTCGCACAGTACGTCCTCGGCCGGCGGATCATTCACATCGACGCCGGAGAGGGCGACACGCTGCCCTCTGAACACATCAACGCCGTCTACAACGCCGAGACGCAGTTGATGGGGCTTGGCGTCATCGAGGAACGGCCCGAACGGATCGCCATCCGATGTTCGGTCGACCCCGAAGACTTCACGCTGGATAATCTCCTCGAACGGCTGGAATCGACGGGCAGCACGATGCGAAACGAGGCCGTCAAATCGCTGGCCCACGGCAATCCAGACCTCGCACAGCGTGCACTCAATCGGGAACGACAGGCCAACAAGATCTTCGTCCTCCTGTTGCGCCTGATCTTTACGGCCTACCAGAACCCGAATCTGGCGCGCGCGATCGGTCTCGAAGACGGCTTCCCGCTGATCGGCTACCGTTCGATCGCGAAGAACCTCGAACTCACCGCCGACAACGCCGAGGACATCGCCGAGACCGCACTGGAGTCCGACGATCACACGCTGACCGTCGAGTCCTCGACGATGCGCCGGATCCGCGATTTCACCGATCAGGTCAACGACATCACCGAGATGGCAGTCAATGCCGCCGTCGAGCGTGACTACGACACTGCAATCGAGGTCAGAAAACAGTACGCCCAGATCGGCGACAAGGAGACGGAGATCCTCGAAGACCTCCCCGAGATGGACAACAGGTCGCTCCTGCAGGTCCGAGAAGTGCTCGTGAGCCTCCAACAGACCGCCGAGTACGCCGTTCGGAACGCCGAGATCGCGACGAACCTCGCGCTCAACGAGGAGTCCGAACACACCGAGATCAGGTAAGCGGGTCGGTCAGAGCAAGCCGTCGTCGGTATCCGTCTCCTCGTCGAGGATGCCGCCGTCTGTCGCCGTTTCTGTGGCCGTCGATCCCTCGACAGCCGTCGAGGTGCTACTCTCGTTCGTGTCGTTCAACAGTCCACCGTCTGTCGTTCCCTCGATAAGTCCCTCGTCGGTCGTTTCTGCGCTCGAACCGTCGTCAGTGGCCGTCTCGGTCGCTGTCGTTTCTCTCTCACTGGTGGCGTTCGACCGATCGTCGGCCGCTTTCGTCCCGAAGATGTCCGTCTCGATCCGTTTCTCGTAGTCGATCGAGTCGAGGTCGAGCCTGATCTGTTCGCCGCCGACCGTGACGATCAGGTAGAAGTCGATGGACAGGTCCGTCACCTGATTGCGTTCGAGGTGAGTGACCCACCACTCGTCGAGGTGCTCGTTGCGGATCGCCGTGTTCGCCCTGATCGTCTCGGTCGTCCCCGGTTCGATCACGTAGCCACGGTCGGTCTCGCCGTCTCCGACCGGCACGTCGTTCATCGTGATGTTGTAGCCGATCTTCGAGACGGTGTAGGGGAACGGTTTGGGGTTGTAAACGGTAAAGTCGAGGTCGAGCGGCGTCCGCTCGCGCGTGAGGTTCGCCCGGTCCCACGATCCCCGTGTGCGATTGACGTACAGCACCGGATCGCGCACGAGTGGTTGATTCGCGTCGACGGCCCGCGTCTCGTTCGAGTCGAACTGGCCTGCGATGTTCGTCTCGACGCTTCGTTCACGACCGAAGTCTGCCGATTGACCCAGCGTCGAGGACGTGGCCGTCGCATCGATCTGAACGGTCGTCGACTCGCCGTCGCGGATGTGTGTGTACCACCACGCCGGGATCTGTTCGTTGTCCATCCTCGTCGTGAGGTTCAGTGTCGAGTTCCCGGCCTCGATCCCGAGACCGCTCTTCGACCCGCTCGCGATGTCGACACCGTTCATCGAGACGTTGTAGTCGACCGTGACCCCACCCAGGCTGACGCCGACGGGGTTCGGGTTGGTCACGTGCAGATCGGTATAGACGACTGTGTCCGTGTCGTTGACCGGTCCGAAGGCGTTCTCGACGCCAGTTACTCCCGGGACACCGAGTGCTCCGAGTGCGAACCCGGCGGCGACGAGCACACCAAGCGCGAGCACGACGAGACCCCCTCTTTTGAGGCTTTGACGCATCTGCAGTGTCGTCACGCGTGGTGGTCAATAGCTCTTTGGGCCGCGAGTCACGCGGTCCTGCAGTGCTCCGTATGAGTTAAGTGTCCACTGCAGATAGCTGTGGGTATGGCAACCACGTCGTCGAAGACGGACATGGGCATCGGGCTGGGGCTGCTCTTTTCGCTCGTCGCGCTCGGTGGGGCGGCCGCGACAGGCGTCCTCGGGTACGCGAACGCGATCGAACACACGCGGGCACTGCAGGTCAACGGTGGCATCGCCTTCGGCGTCGCGATGGCCGCGGCCGCGCTGGCGATCATCGCGATCCACGCCTACGACGACTGATACTGTTGGCTGTCACCTCGCGCAGGGAGTCACCACCTCGGGGTAGTGAAATAGTTCACAGAGTGACAGCCGGCGGTACGACGACCACCGAACCGAGCACTACCGACCATCCGACCTGCACCGTTTTCAGTTCCCGGTAGTACCCGTCTACCACCCACTGGATCAGCCGGAAAGGAACCGTTAAGACGAACAAGAACGTACGTGCGGGCATGGGAGAGATCAGCGATGAAGACCGGAAGATCCTCGATTACCTCCGGGACAGCGTGTCTCGCGGGCAGAGCTACTTCCGCGCGAAGAACATCGCCGACCAGCTCGGTCTCTCGTCGAAACAAGTCGGCGCTCGCCTGCCCCGCCTCGCCGAGGAGGCCGACGAAGTCGACATCGAGAAGTGGGGTCGTGCCCGGTCGACCACGTGGCGCGTGACCCTGAGCTAGTGTGGGCGCTCGTTCGCTGACTTTTTGCCGGCGTATGCCTGAGGCACAGGTATGACTGTCCGGGTCGAACGCACAGTGACGGTGCCAGCACCGCCGGAACGCGTCTGGGAGTTCATCGCCGACCCGGACAGGCGTGCCGCACCCATCAGCGTCATCGACGAATGGGAGACCCACGACGACGGGTCCGCGACGTGGTACCTCACGTTGCCGATCCCGCTGGTCGACAAACGCATCGCCGTCGAGACGAGCGATGACGAACGGCGAGCGCCCGAGTACGTCCGCTTTACGGGCCGCTCCCGGGTGATGTCTGTCCGCGGCGAGCACGAACTCGTTGCCGTCGACGACGGGACGCGACTGACGAACCGTTTCGTCGTCGACGGTCGTATCCCGGGCGTCGAGCGCTTCTTCAAGCGCAACTTCGACGCGGAACTGGATCGTCTCGAAACGGCCCTGCGCGAGGACATCGAACAGCGACCATGAAGCTCGGGCTGGCACAGCACCGGATCGAACCGGGGGCAGTCGAGGCCAACACCGAGCGAGCCGAGACGATGCTGGTCGCGGCCGCGGAGCGAAACGTCGACCTCGTCGCACTGCCCGAGCTGTTCGCGACGGGCTACTTCGCGTTCGAATCGTACGCCCGGACCGCCGAACCGATCGACGGCCCGACACTGACGCGATTGCGCGAAACAGCCAGCGAGCACGACATCGCGCTGCTGGCTGGATCGATCGTCGAGGACCTCGCGGAGAGCACCGCCCGTGGGTTCGACACGCCAGCGACCGAGGGCTACGCGAACACGGCCGTCCTGTTCGACAGCGACGGGGAGCGACGCAGTGTCTACCGAAAGCACCACCTCTTTGGCTACGACTCCGCCGAGCAAGAGCTGCTGGAGCCGGGCCGAGACCTGCAGGTCGCCGAGATCGGCGGGTTCACCGTCGGCGTGACCACGTGTTACGACCTTCGTTTCCCCGAACTCTATCGGGACCTCGTCGACCGGGGCGTGTCGCTCGTGCTGGTCCCGAGCGCGTGGCCCTACCCGCGCGTCGAGCACTGGACGCTGTTGCCGAGAGCGCGCGCCGTCGAGAACCTCAGCTACGTCGCGGCGGTCAACGGCGTCGGCTCGTTCGACGACTCGACGCTACTGGGGCGCTCGACGGTGTACGACCCCTGGGGCACCACCCTCGCTTCGTCGGGCGACGAGGCGACCCTCGTCACCGCGGATCTCGATCCCGAACGGGTCGAGACGGTCCGTGACTCGTTCCCGGCACTCACCGATCGCCGGGAACCCTGATCTTTAAGAGTGATCACTAAAGAGTAATAGATGCCGGCACGGCGCTTTTCACGTCGCACCGGCGAAACATCTCGGCTCGCTCGGCTCGCTGCTCGGCCACGGTGGCGATCGCCACGAGGCTGTCCGGACAGCCTCTCTCGGCGTCCTTCCACCAAAAGGGTCTCCAGACCTTTTGATTCGCTCGACACCAGCAGTAACGACCACACTCGTCGCAGGGGCGGCCGGTACCAACATGTTGGGGAAATCGCGAACCGTGTTCGCGCCAACATCGTCGTATGGAACACGACGCGACCCGCTCGTCCGACAGCGACGGACGCTAGCGAACACTGACACCTGCGTTTGTCCTCGTGATCGCCACCCCGGTCGTGCTCGGCGCGGCCCACCATGTCGATCACATCGTCCGCGGGAACCACGTCGGCTGGCCGCTCACACCTGAACTCAATCCGTTCACGTACAGTCTCGCGATCTATCCCCTGTTCGCCGTGAGTCTCCTCCTCACTGTGACCGATCGCGTCGGGTACCGATACTGGGCGGGCTTTTTCGCGTTCAGCACCGCCATGCTGGCGTACTTCCACATCAGCCCGTGGGCGGTCGAACCACCACGGGACGTGATGGTCCCCTACAGCGATCCCCTCGTCGGTTCCCTCGCGTTCGCGGTGCTGCTCGCGCTCATCGCGTCCGTGGTCCTCGGTTCAGCCTACGCGACACTGCTGTGGTATCGCGGACAGAACGGACCACGTCTCTGACAGGCGACCGTACGATGGGCTATATTCGACGACTGGGAAGCGTCGCGGGCGAGAGTCACCGAACGGTCGTCCCCTTCGCGTCCGGCCCGGTGAGGAACCACCTGAGAACCGTAGCTTCGGCACGACGGATGATCGTGCTCGCAGTCGACGGGTCGATTTCGAGTCGCTCCGCGAGTTCTGTGAGCGTACACTCGCGGGGAATCTCGTAGTATCCTGCCCGGAGCGCAGTCTCCACGACCTCTCGCTGGCGTTCAGTCAAGAGCGTCGCCGACTCGGTCGTGCTCACCACCGACTGTAATCGGTAGGGTCGTCCGGCGTCCTCCAGTGTCGCCCGTAGCGCGTCGAGTTCGGTCCGTGTACCGGTCAGGTCGAACTCGAACCAGCCGTCCCGAGCGTGCACCGGAAACTCGACCGGCAGTGCGGAGCTTTCGACGAACGCGTAGAGATCGGTGTCCGTCGTCTCGTACTTGCCGAGGACGCGCCGCTCGGCTGCTTCCAGTCGATCAAAGGTCGTGATCGTGTCCTGTGACCGGATCGCAGCGACGACAGTGTCCGGCGACTGGCCGATGATCTCACCCAGTTCGACCGCGGTGTCGTCGACGCGATAGCCCGCGAGGAGTTTGAATGTCGCGTCTGGAAACTGCTGCGAGACGGTCTTGATCCACGTGTCGTCTGGCAGCGCGATCCGAAGCGTGGCCCGGATCACTGTGCCCACCCGACCCCGAGGCAGCGAACAGGGCAATCGTGCGACAGCTCCAGCCGAGAGTGTGACGAGTCGACGGTCGCGAGTGAGACCAACATGTTGGGCTAACATCGACAGAGGGGCGCGACCAGTAACAAACTGATGGCACCGAACGACACGACAGACGACGTGATCGACAGGCGAGTGTCTGCAGCGCGTGACGATGCGGTCGTCGTCTTCCACATCGGGATGCGAATCAACACATTCTGGAAGATCCACCGCTGGCTGCCGGTCTTTCTCGTCGCGCCACTGCTCGTCCGGGAACTGCTCGCGGACGACGATGCTGGACTGCTTGGCAGTCGGACCGTCGTCGGTCCCGGGATCAGAAACGTCGGGTTCGTCCAGTACTGGTCGTCGTTCGACGACCTGCGCGAGTACGCACGTGACGACGACAGTCGGCATCTCCCGGCGTGGCAGCGGTACTATCGCGACGGAACAAGCGACGGCGGCGCTGTCGGCATCTGGCACGAGACGTTCCTCGTCGATGCCGACGACTTCGAGGCGGTGTACAACAACATGCCACCTCACGGACTGGCTGCGTGTTCGGGATCGAGCATCGTCGACGCCACTGGACAGCACCGAACTGCCGCCGGTCGACTCGAACGGAGTGACGGCACCGACGGCCCGCTCGATAGTGGCTGAGCGGCGGTCTCACTCGTCAGTCTTGATGTCCGCAGACAGACCCTGTGCCATCTCGATCTCTGTGGAGTTGTTGACCGTCCACGCCGTCCGGTCGGTGACGGCTTCGATGACTTCGCGGGCGTGTGGCGGGCCGCTGCCCGACATCTTGACGCCACCGAACGGTAGCTGGACCTCCGCGCCGATACAGGGGAGGTTCGCGTAGGCCAGCCCCAGATCGGCGTGATCCCGGAAGTAGTTGATCTGGCGGTAGTCCTCTGCGATCACCGCGCCGGCCAGTCCGTACGGCGTCGCGTTGTGTATCTCGACGGCACGCTCGATGTCGCCGGAGTACTCGATCAGGGCGACGTGTGGGCCAAAGACCTCCTCGGTGAGACAGCGCAGGTCGGGGTCGTAGTCGATCTCGTAGACGAAGGGACCGATCCAGTGCCCGTCCTGATGACCGTCGGGAATCTCCTCGCGGTCCAGTTCCTCGCGGTCGACGAGGACGGTCGCACCCTCGTCACGGGCCAGTTGGTTGTACCGGCCGAACTTCTCGACCTGACTCTCGTCGACGACCGGTCCCATGAACGTCTCCTCGTCGAGTGGATCGCCGACGGTCACGTCCTCGGCCAGATCGACGAATCGGCGCTTGAACTGCTCGTACACGTCCTCGTGGACGATCAGTCGTTCGGCCGAGACACAGCGCTGGCCGGTGGTCTTGAAACTCGACATCACCGCCGCGTGAACGGCGATGTCCAGATCGGCGGTGTCGGTGACGACGATGCCGTTCTTGCCGCCCATCTCACAGCAGGCGCTCCGACCGGGCTGGCCGCCGATCTTGCCCGCGACCTTGTGGCCGACTTCGGCAGAGCCAGTAAAGAGGACCGTCTCGACGCGCTCGTCCTCGACGATAGCGTTGCCGGCGTCGCCGTAGCCCTGCACCATGTTGAAGACGCCGTCGGGGATGCCGGCGTCGTCGAACATCTCGGCGACGATCTGGCCACACCACGGCGTCTGCTCGGCGGGCTTCCAGACGACGGTGTTGCCCTCGACGAGCGCGACCGCCATGTGCCAGAAGGGGATGGCGACCGGGAAGTTCCACGGCGTGATACAGCCAACGGCACCGCGGGGTTTGCGCCGCATGTACGAGTCCTTGCTCGGAATCTCGCTTGGGACGATCTCGCCGTGGGGGTGGCGGGCGTTGCCCGCGGCCCACTCGACCATGTGGTAGGCTTCGACCACGTCGGCTCGCCCCTCGCTGATCTCCTTGCCACACTCTCTGGTGACGACCTCGGCGAGTTCGTCGGTGCGGTCACGCAGTTCGTGGAAGATCTCCCAGAGGTGTTCTGCGCGGTCGATGTGGGACAGTGCGCGCCACTCGGGGGCTGCCCGCTCGGCGGCGGCGACCGCCCGACCGACATCGTCCTCGGTCCCGCGTGGGAACGATCCCAGCGACTCACCCGTCGCCGGGTTCACGCTCTCGAACGTGTCCGTTCCACTGCCGTCGGTCCACTCGCCGTCGACGTAGTGACGGCGGGGACCATCAGTTGTTCGCGCCATTAGTTCGACAGTTCGAGCGCGGACTGACAAAAACCTACGTCAGGTTCTCGGTCGCGGCCTCGAAGTCCTCGGCATCGATCACGACCGACTCGGCGCTCGCGGCGGCGTCGTCGGGGTCGATGTCGTCGGCGATGGCTCTGATCGCGCGCATCGACGCCTCACGGACGAGCGCTTCGAGTTCGGCCCCGGAGTACCCCTCCGTCCGTCCTGCCAGATCGTCGAGATCCACATCGTCGCCGAGTGGCTTCCCGTCCGTGTGGACCCGTAGAATCTCGTGACGGGCGGCGTGATCAGGGTTTGGCACCTCGATGTGCTGTTCGAGCCGTCCGGGTCGAAGGAGCGCGTCGTCCAGCGTCTCGCGGCGGTTGGTCGCCGCGAGGACGACGAGGTTGGGGTTCTCGGTGATCCCGTCGAGTTCCGTGAGCAGTTGTGAGACGACACGCTCGGTCACCTCGTGGGTCTCGCCGCGCTGGCCCGCGATGGCGTCGATCTCGTCGAGGAAGATAATACTCGGGGCGGTCTGACGAGCGCGCTCGAACACTTCTCGCACCGATTCCTCGGACTCGCCGACGTAGCGGTCCAGCAGTTCCGGGCCGTTGACGTGGATGAAGTTGACGCCGCTCTCGCCGGCGATAGCCCGCGCCAGCAACGTCTTCCCGGTCCCCGGTGGGCCATAGAGCAACACCCCCGACGGCGGGTCGGTGTCCGTCGCAGAGAAGAGCGGGCCGTACACCAGCGGCCACTCGACGGCTTCGGTCAGCCGTTCCTTCACCTCGTCCAGCCCACCGACATCGTCGAAGGTGACCGAGGGCGACTCGGCGACGTACTCGCGCATCGCAGATGGCTCGACGGCGGCCAGCGCCGTGTCGAAGTCGGCGAGTGTCACGTCGGGGGCTTCCTTCTCGCGGCGAAGTGCCGTCATCGCCGCTTCGGTGGTCAGGGTCGCCAGATCGGCCCCGACGAACCCGTGGGTCTGGCTCGCGATGTCGTCGAGGTCCACGTCGTCGGACAGGGGCATCTCGCGGGTGTGGACATCGAGGATCTCACGCCGTCCCGTCTCGTCGGGGACGCCGATCTCGATCTCGCGGTCGAAACGGCCGCCCCGCCGGAGGGCGTCGTCGAGCGTGTCCACGCGGTTGGTCGCACCGATCACGACCACCCGGCCGCGGTCTTCCAGCCCGTCCATCAGCGTCAGTAGCTGTGCGACCACCCGATTCTCCATGTCGGCGTCGTCGTCGCGCGAGCCGGCAATCGAGTCGATCTCGTCGATGAAGATGATCGACGGAGCGTTCGCTTCGGCGCGCTCGAAGGCCTCTCTGAGTCGTTCCTCGGACTCGCCCTTGTACTTCGAGACGACTTCCGGGCCGGAGATGGTGTCGAAGTACGCGTCGACTTCGTTGGCGACGGCGCGGGCGATCAGGGTCTTCCCGGTCCCCGGCGGCCCGTGCATGAGAACGCCACTCGGCGGATCGATACCCAGCTGACGGAACCGCTCTGGCTCCGAGAGGGGCATCTCGATCATCTCTCTGATCTGGTCGAGTTCCTGATCCAGACCGCCGATGTCCTCGTAGCTCACGTCGATTTCGGGCCGATCGCTCTCGTCGGTCGCCGTCGGCTGATTCAGGCTCGTCGCCGTGCTCGACTCGTCCTCGTCGCCACCGTAGGGGAGGACAGTCACACGCGTCGACTCGGCGACGCGGACCGACCCCTCCGGGGACGTCGACCGCACGAGGAAGGTTCCCAGCCCCTCGACGTGGACCCGTTCGTCGGGCTGGACGAGTCGGTCCACGAGGCGGTCCCTGACGGTGTGTTCGTAGGATTCACTGCCGGGCAGGGGCTTTGCCGGCTGGACAGTGATCGTCGTCGCGTCCTCGACGCTGGCGTTGCGGACCGACACCGTGTCGCCGATGTTGACCCCGGCGTTGGCCCGTGTGTCGGCGTCGATGCGGACGAAGTCGCCGTCCTCGTCGGCCGGCCACACTTTGACGACGGTCTTCCGATCGCCGTCGACGATGACGGGGTCCCCGCTCAGGACGCCGAGTGTACTCCGTGCCGACTCTGGAAGGCGTGCGATCCCACGCCCTGCGTCCCGTTTGTTCGCCCCTTCAACGTCGAGTTCGATCCCGTTCGACGGGTGGCCGCTCATGTCGCTCCGTAGTCGACCGAATGCCTTCAGCGTTCCCACCGTCCGCTCGCCCTCTCCCGGAGAAACATCTATACTGCAGGGGTGTGCACGACACTAGCATGGTCGTCCAGACAGAGCGCGACGAGATGACCTGGTTCAAATGTGAGCACTGCGGGCTCATGTTCGACGACAAAGGCGACGCGGACCAGCACGAACAGAACTGTGATTCCGAAGAGCCGTCGTACATCCAGTAACGCCGAGTGAGCCGCTCGACTACGCCTCGTCGACGATTTCGTAGCTCTGCTCGCCCAGTTCGTCCTCGACGAAGACGAACACGCGACCGCGAGCGGTCTCCGGGTCGGCCTCGACTTCTACGCGCATCGACGTGTCACGGATCGTCACACCGGGGAACACCTCTTCTTCCTCGCCGCTGTCGAGGATGATCCGACCGACGCCGGTGGAGTCGAGGATGTCGTCGTGGGTGTTGAGGTCGTTGACGTACAGGAGGACGCCCTGCGTCTCGGTCGGATCGGTGACGAGGACATGGACGTCCTTGGCTGGCGCTGCGAGGACGCGGTCGTCGGCTTTCTCCGGGACGCCGCGGTAGAACACTTCGCGGCCGTCGTTGTACTCGACGACGACGCCGTCCTCGGTCAGTTCGACCGACAGCGTCTCGGGCGCGATGTCGTTGCGGGCACTCATTGGCGGACGTTGACCGTCGACCGGCAAAAGGACCGCGTTCGAACCGCGTCTCGGAGACTGTCGTGTGCGAGACCGCCACAGGTAAATAGCGGCGCGCGGGACTGTGAGACGATGCAGGGGAAGGCTGCGGCCCCAGCGGCCGGGACAGTGCTGAACGCACTCGCGACTCACCGCGGGTCGGCGTTCGCCATCGACGAGTACACGCACGCGACGGTCGACCTGTTTACAGACGACGCGGTCGACGACGACGAAGAGGAGATCGTCGGCGAGATCGAGGGCGCACCCGACGCGGACACGCGCCTGATCGAGACCTGCGTCGAATACGTGCTCGACGCCCACGGCGAACCCGAGGTAACGGGTGCCGTCGTCCAGACCGAGAGCGACGTGCCCATGGCCTCCGGACTCAAGAGCAGTTCGGCGGCCGCCAATGCGACCGTCATGGCGACACTCGACGCCCTCGACAAGATCGATCGGATGACTCGCGAGGACATGGCTCGACTGGGCGTCATGGCCGCCCGCGACGTTGGCGTCACCGCGACAGGAGCGTTCGACGACGCCTCGGCGTCGATGCTGGGCGGCGTCACCGTCACCGACAACGACGGCGACGAGGTCCTCGCCCGCGAGGAAGTCGACTGGGACGTGCTCGTCTACACGCCCCCGGAACAGGCGTTCAGTGCCGACGCGGACGTACGGCGCTGTGAGTACATCGCACCGATGGCCGACCTCGTCGAAGACCTCGCACTCGACGGCCAGTACGAGCGTGCGATGACGGTCAACGGACTCGCGTTCTGTGCCGCACTCCAGTTCGACACCGAACCGCTGGTCGAAGCGATGCGGCAGGTCGACGGCGTCTCGCTGTCGGGCACCGGCCCGTCCTACACGGCCGTCGGTCCCCGCCCCGCACTGGAACAGGTACAGGAGTACTGGCGCGAACGCGACGGTCGCACCTGGCTCACCACGACACAGACGGAGGGAACCCACACACTATGAGTTCGAACCCAGAGGAGATGACGCTCGACGAACTGCGCACAGAGATCCAGACCATCGACCGCGAACTGGTCGAACTGATCGCTCAGCGAACCTACGTCGCCGACACCATCGCACAGGTCAAAGACGAGAAGGGCCTGCCCACGACCGACGAGGAGCAAGAACAGGCCGTGATGGATCGTGCCGGCGAGAACGCCAAGCGCTTCGACGTGGACGACAACCTCGTGAAAGCGATCTTCCGACTCCTGATCGAACTGAACAAGGTCGAGCAGCGCGAGAATCGATAACGGACACAGGTACCGATCGGGCCGAAGAGAGAGTCACCGCAAAGCGTCGAACTCGGCCCGCAGTGCGTCCCGTTTTAGCAACACGAACCCAAGCAGGATCACCACGAACCCGACGACTGTGTGTGGAGCGAGCGTCTCTTCGAGGACAAGCCAGCCAGACACGGCCGCAAACACTGGGGCGGTGTAGGAGACGAGATTGATCTCGATGGCTCCGAGGCGTCCGAGCAGACGGAAGTAAACGAAGTAGCCGATCACACTCGCGAACACGGCGAGATAGCCGATGGCGAGGACCGAACTCGTCGTCACCCGGACCGCCGAAAGCGACTCACCGGGCAAGCCGACGGCCAGCAGGTGCAAGAGGACGGCACCGATCACGTTCGACCACGCGACGAGTCCCTCGGTCCCGATCCCGCTGTCGAGTCGCTGGAGCAGGACACTCCCGAGTGCGACGCTCGCGGCCGCGAGCACGAGCAGTACCGGCGGGACGAGACCGGCAGTGGTCGCCACGGACTCCGGGCCAGCGACGAGTCCCACACCCACGAACCCGATCACCAGACCGATCAGTCCGACGGCCGTCAACCGCTCGGACGGCAAGAACACGCGCGAGAACCCGGTCGCCAGAATCGGGTTCATCGCGACGAGGATCGCCGCGACGGCGCTGGTCACGTCCCGTTCGCCGACGAAGAGCAAGGCGTTGTACGCGGCGATCACGAGCACGCCGCTGATCAGGACGGCGAGCCAGTCAGCCCGCGATCTGGGACGCCAGTCGTCGGTCGCAAGGACCGCGTAGACGAGCATGAGGACACCCGCAACATCGTAGCGGAGTGCCGCGAACACGACCGGCGGAACGTCGGCAAGTCCCGCTTTGATCGCCATGAACGAGGTCCCCCAGAGCGCCGAGAGCAAGAGAAAGAGTCCGGCATCTCGTCGGGTCGCCATACACGTCGATTCACGACCAGCCGTATAATTCACCCGGCGGTCGTGACAATCGGGAAAGAACAGGTCTTAACACGGCCCCGAATGACCTCTCTAAGAGAAAATGGCGACGACAGCCACGATCGGACGGCTCATCGCGGGACTCGCACTCCTGTTTGGCAACGGCTACTTCGTGACGATCGAGTTCGCGATGACCCGTGTCCGGCAGTTCTCAGAGCGCGAGTTTCAGGGGTCTCGGGGGCTCGAACGTGCCTGGACGATGACCGAGCGACTGGAGATCTATCTCTCGGGCTGTCAGCTCGGAATCACGATCTGTAGCGTCGGTCTCGGGGTCGTCGCAGAGCCAGCCCTCGCCGCGGTGCTCGATCCGGTGATCGTCGCCGCTGGCCTCGAAGGTGTGGCAGGTGGGAACGGCGGCGGCCACACCGCGCTGGCGGCGATCACCGCACTGGGGATCATCAATCTCTTGCACCTCACCGTCGGCGAGCAGGCCCCGACGTACCTCGGCATCGAGCGGACCAAGACCATCGCGAAGTACGGCGCACCGATCCTCTACTGGTGGACGACACTTCTCTCGCCGGTGATCCGACTGGCAGACTGGACGGCGAAAGCGCTCCTCTCCCTGCTGGGCGTCGAGATCACGCGCTCGTGGGCAGAAGAGGAGATCGACGACGAGGGCGACCGACCGCAGTCCCGCGGCGAACTCATCAGCCAGATGGGGTCGACCCTCGCCAACAGCGGCCTGCCGGAGGAACGTCGACGCGAGGTGATGAACGCCGTCGCGATCGACCAGATCGACGCCGAGAACATCATGGTCGACCGCGAACAGATCGTCCCGCTGTCGACCACCGACGACGCCGACGCGACCCTCGCAGTGATCGAGCAGACACCACTGACGCGCTACCCGGTCGTCGAGGGCGACCTCGACAGCCCGGTCGGGATCGTCTATACGCCCCAGATTCTCCAGCACCGGGACGCGCTGGCGGCCGGCGAGACGACGATCACCGAAATCGCTGCCGATCCGATGACCGTCTCGCCTGATATCCCCGTCAGCGAACTCATCGACGCGTTTCAGGCCAACAATCAGGAACTCGCGCTGGTCGTCGAGGACGGACGCACGATCGGTCTCGTGACCGCGACGGACGCCTTCGAGACCATCGCCGGCGAGCTACGCGACCCGATCGACGAAGAGATCGGACAGGCCTGACCGCTCGTACCGAGCCGTCACCGTGTGACGACCGTCGCGACCCGAAGTCGCGACATGCTGTCCCGACGGACACCGGCGGTATCAGCCGTGCACTGACCTATTCGACACCGTCGTACGCCGTCGCGAGGCCGTCCAGCGCTTCGTGGTGTTCGGTCGTGTGGGGCGCGGTCAGCGGCGAGACGCTGACTTTGCCATCGACGACCGCACGGCGGTCCGTCCCCTCGGGGTCGGGAATGTCGCCGTCGGCCATCCGCTCCCAGATACGGTCGTGCAGCGTCACCGTGCCGCCCTCGCGCTGTGCCCCCATCTGATAGACGCGAGACGGTTCGGTGATCGCCATCTCCGCCGGCCCCCAGTCGGCGACTGGCGCGTTGACGTTGAGGTAGTCACACTGCTCGAAGACCCCCGCCTCGATGGCGTGGTCGGCGAGGAACGCGGCCGCACGAGTCGCCTCGCCGTAGCTGTCGTAGTTCTCTTCGACCTCCGTGAAAGCGGTGTCCTCACGCACCGGGATGTACATCGAGACGGCCATCGCCGGCACGTCGAAGAAGGTCGCCTCGACCGCGGCACTTACCGTCCCCGAGCGGCCGAGCACGTACGCCCCCAGATTCGCGCCGCGGTTACAGCCCGCGACGACCAGATCGGTCTCCGGGGCAAGCGATTCGAGACCGGCCACGACACAGTCCGTCGGTGTCCCCTCGACGGCGTACCCGAGTTCGTGCTCGTGGACCGTCACCTCGTGTGAGATAGCGCGCCCGACCGCGCTCTGGTCGTCGTGTGGCGCGACGGCAGTCACCGCGCCGACATCGGTCAGTTCGTCGTACAGCGCCCGAAACCCAGCACTGTCGATCCCGTCGTCGTTCGTCAGGAGAATCGACGGCTCCTCGTCCATACACCTCGTCAGGACGAGAGGGGCAAAAGAACTCCGGCGCTCGGCGCCCGCTCGCGGCTCACGGGTCGTTCCTCCTCGTTCGCTCGTCCGTGCTGTTCGCGCTTTCCGGCGTCGTCGCTCGCTTCGCTCGCGAGCGACTCACGGGTCGCTATGCTCCCCGTTCGCCTTCTCGTGATTCTCGCTCACGAGGTTCGCTCAGCCACGCGACTCACGGGTCGCTATGCTCCCCGTTCGCCCTCCCGTGATTCTCGCTCACGAGGTTCGCTCAGCCACGCGACTCACGGGTCGCTATGCTCCCCGTTCGCCCTCCCGTGATTCTCGCTCACGAGGTTCGCTCAAATCACGCGATCCACCACGGTCTCTGCATTGACCACCACGTTGTACGCGCCCTCGTCGTCGTTCCAGAGGACAAGCGCGTTCTCGAACAGGAGCAAGTCACCGTAGTCGGCCCGGCGCAGGTCTTCGTTGAGGATCGACGCCTCCGTGAGGACGGCGAAGTGGTCCGTCTGCTGGCTGCCGTCGCCGATCAGGAAGAGGGGGTTGCCGCCGTCGGTGAGGTCGGTGCTGAGTTTCACGCCCAGTAGATTGATCCGGTCGGTGACGTAGGATTCAGCCTCGGCCATCTTGGCGACCTGCGAGCGGTTGCCGCGGGCGTCGATGGCGGTCTGCCCGTCGGTTCTGAGTATCGAGTAGGCGTACTGTACGTCGACGTTGACGAACTCGCCCGGTTCGTGGTCGGGGTCGGTCGCGTCCTCGTCGAGACGGCGCTGGAACGGCGGCACTTCGATGTCTGGTTGCACGTCGAACGACCACGACTCGCTGGCCGGCGTCTCGTGGGGCCACAGCCGAACGGTCGGACCGTACACCGTCGCCGGGCCGTCGTCGGCGACGGCGCGCTCGATCTCGCGCAGGCCGATGGCGGTGTTCCGGTCGGCCGGTTCCGTGGCGACGACCGTGCCGTCGTCGGCCAGCACGTCGAGATATCGCTCGACGACGGCGACGGGATCGTCGAGTTCGTTCAGGACGTTGGCAAAGAGGAGCAGGTCGAACTGGCCGTCGGGATCGAACGCTTCGGCCGTCGTCCGGTGGATCGTCGTCTCGACGTTCGATCCGACGCCGTCGAGCATCGCCGCGAGTACGTCGGCGGCGGCGCTGGGTTCGACGGCGTGGTAGTCGACGAGCGCGTCCTCACCGAGCAGGTCGAGCAGGCCGAGCGCCGGGCCGCCGACACCGGCCCCCACGTCGAGGACACGCACTCGTCGCGGGAGCAGTCCGTCCTCTATCAGGTCCGCGAGGACGTACTGGGTGACGGCGTAGTAATCGGGGAGATGATAGACGGCGTAAGCAAGCGCCGTCAGATCGTCGTAGGTCACGTCGGCCTGCTGGAGATACCGCTCTTTGATCTCGCGGATGCGCGCTCTGAGTTTTCCGCCGCTCTCACCCTCCGTCCAGCCCAGTCCCTCGCGCTCGACCAGCAGCTCTTCGAGACGGCGAACGTGATCGTCGGGAAGGGCGTCGACGCCGTGGAAGTCGGTCGTCGCCGGTCCCGTCTCGATTGGCTCGAAGGTGCCGTCCTCGCGCTCGACCAGTCCGAGGTCGAACGCCTCCTCGCGCAGGATCTGCGTGACGACGGCCGGGTGTGGCTGGCCCTCGATGTAGTCACAGATCTCGTCGGGATCGATCGGGCGGACCTGTCGCAGGTACTTCGCGTTCGAGCGGACTGCCTCGCGTGTCTCGTCGTTCATTGAAGATCCTCGTAGAGTTCGGTAAACGTCTCGTCGTCGGCCTCGGCGATCCGGCGGGCGGCGTCGGCCACGTCCTCGGCACCGTCGAAGGCCGCCTGAATGTCGGCGTAAACGCGGGCCTCACCGTCGGTCACCTGCTCGACGAGCTCGAACAGGCCCTCGGAGATCGGCGTCTGGAACGCCTCCGGCACGTCGGCTGCGGCCATGGCGAAGGCCAGCACTGCGGTGTGGGCACTCGCCTGCACGGTCTCCATCGCCTCGTCGTGTTCGGCCGGCGTCGTCTCGACGAGGTCGTTGCCCCGGTCGGCGAGTCGGTCGCGAACCGTCGCCGAGATCGGACCGTCGGCGTCCGTGACGACGGCGATGTTCCCGGGCGCGTTCTCCGGTGCGAAGAGGGGATGGAAGCTCGTGCGCTCGATCCCGGGTGCATGTGTCTCCATCGCGTCGATCGGCCCGCGCATAGTCCCGGTCACGTCACAGATCGCCTCGGTCGCCACACTTGCGTACTCTTGGATGGTCGCGCCAGCGGCGGGCAGTGGGACGGCGACACAGACCAGATCGAACGATTCCTCGACCGGCGGCGACAGTGCGCGACCACCGACGCGGTCGGCCGCCGCCGCTGCCGTGTCCTCGTCGGTGTCGACGAACGCGATCTCGTCGTCGGCCGTCACGACGCTCTCCCCGAACCACTGGCCCATCGCGCCTGCACCGACGACGAGAACTCTCATTGCGCTCGGGTAGCCCGTGGCCGCTCAAAAGCAGTTCGATCGATCGGACACCCCGTCCGAGACGACGGCTGACGAGGCCGAGATAGACAGGCGTCGTATCGCCCGAGGGTCCCCGAATCCCCCGTGTAAACGCTTATCAGTACCGGCCGTGTTGCCGGCCGTATGAAGCGAGTTCGATTTCGCGATTCTGCCGGCAACGTCCGTGGTGGACGGTGGACCGTCGAAGACGGTGAGCCGGTCGTCACGGCGGCCGCTGGACCCTACGGTCGCATCGCCTTCGGCGACGAGTCGTTCGCGCCGGAGGAAGTCGACGTACTCCCGCCCTGTGAACCCACCAAGATCGTCTGTGTCGGCCGCAACTACGCCGAGCACGCAGACGAGATGGGCAACGACGTTCCCGACCGACCGCTGCTCTTTCTCAAGCCACCCAACACCGTCACCAGCCACAACAAGACGGTAACGCTGCTGCCCGACAAGGAACGGATCGACTTCGAGGCCGAGTTGGGCGTCGTCATCGGCGAGCAGTGCAAGAACGTCGCCGCTCGCAACGCCGAGGACGTGATCGCCGGCTACACCTGCGTCAACGACATCTCGAACCGAGACGACCAGGAGATCGAACAGAACTGGGTCCGCGGGAAAGCCTTCGACAACGCCTGTCCCATCGGTCCCCTCGTCGCGACGCCGGAACATCTCCCAGACGATGCGACCATCGAGAGCCGCGTCAACGGCGAGACCAGACAGTCCTCCTCGATCGACCACCTCATCTTCTCGGTGCCGGAACTGATCGAGGAGATCACGGCCTACATGACGCTCGAACCGGGCGACGTGATCGCGACCGGGACGCCCGCAGGCGTCGGCCCACTGGAAGACGGTGACCGCGTCGAGATCGAGATCGAAGGCGTCGGGACGCTCGAACACAGCGTTCGGATCCCCTGATACGGAAAGTTGTAGTTGCTTACCGGTGAGCGTCGGCACGGGGTAGACGCTCACCGATAAATCGCTACAACCGTCCGTATGAGACGGACAGTCGTCGGTCTCGACCGAATCGGCCATATTTATTATCACTCGTTTCTCGGCTGTAAGTAGTGTGTGAACAGGTCGTCGTCGGCGTCGACGGTGGTGGCACCTCGACCACCGTACTCGTCGCCGATCTGTCCGGAGCGATAGTTGGGACTGCGACCGGCAGCGGCGCGAACCCGACCCATAACCGACTTCGCGACGCCCACGACGCCGTTCAGTCGACGATTCGGCGGGCACTCGACGAGGCTGGCCGAGACGTGTCGTCGGTCGCGGCGCTGACGGCTGGCTTCGCCGGTCTCGACAGCCCATCAGATCGCCAGTGGGCCGACGCGTTCGGGACGCTCCCGGAACTGCCGTGTGACCCACACTGTGTCAACGACGCCGTCGTCGCCCACGCGGGCGCACTGGAGGGGGAACGCGGAATCGTCGCCATCTGTGGCACCGGCTCGATCGTTCTCGGAATCGACGGAGACGGCCGACTGGTTCGGAACTACGACCTCGACCACTACGCCGAAGCGGCAGCACGACACCTCGGTCGCAGACTGGTCCATCGGCTGGTCAGCGGGGATGCGACCGAGGAGGACCGGGCGTTCGTCGACGCCGTGCTGAGCGAGTGGGGCGTCGAAGACACGGCGCAACTCCGACGAGCGGCGCTCGACGGCGACCTGCTCTCGACGGCAGAGTCTGAAAACGCTCTCGACGGCATCGCACCGCTCGTGACACGGGCAGCCCGAACTGGCGTTCCGCTCGCCGAGTCCGTGTGCGAGGCCGCCGCGAGGGAGGTCGTGCGGGGCATCCGTGCAGTGAGTGGCTACCTCGACGGCGGTCCGACGACCGTCGCGCTCGAAGGCGGCGTCCTGCGGAGTGAGGGAATGCACGACGCGGTCTGTGAACTGCTCGCTGGCGGGGACCACGAGTTCACAGTCAGGGAACCAGCGATGTCCCCTGCCGCCGGAGCGGTGTTGTTGGCACTGGAACGAGTGGCCGGCGAGAACACGGCAGCACGCAGACAGTTACAGCGCGACGACGGGGCAGTACGAGGGGTGTAGAACCATCGCCCCGCTCAGACGGAATATTGTCGCCGTTTTGCCGGGAGACCGAACACTGTCCTGCGGTCGATCCGGGAAAGAGCTACGATATTCCGTATCACTCGGCCCCAACGATAGCGACTGGTCTGTCGCTGTCGAACAGGACCGACTGCGTCGTGCTCCCGAACAGCATCTTGCCGGCCCGAGAGCGTCTTCGACCGCCCATCACGACGAGGTCGGCATCGATGTCCTCGGCCACGGCGACGATGTCTTCCGTGACGTCACCGCTCTCCTCGATGATCTCGTGTTCGATCCCCGCGTCGTCCAGTCGTTCGACGATCCGCCGGACCGAGGTGACCCTGTCGGCCGAGTCAAACTGCTTGAGTTCCTCGGGCACCGGCTTGGGCCACGACTCGTCGGTAAAGACGAACAGGATCGAGACACTGATCTCTTCGTTGGCCGCCGGTAACCCTGTCACGAACTCGGCCTGTCGAACGGCTTCGTCCTCGTCGGCCCCGACCGGGAGGAGGACACTGTAGGGTTCGTCTGTCATGATCGGATGCTGTCGGTCATCAGTCGGCCCCCTGCGGCGGGAACCAGCCACACTCGGTGCACGTCTCGATGCCAGTCAGGTACTGGACAGGCCCGCCGCAGGATGGGCACGGACGATCGCTCTCTGGTGTGTGTTCGGACGCGAGTGTCATGTTCAGTCGTCGCCCCCCGTCTTGATGTCGGCGGAGAGACCCTGTGCTAGCTGGATGTCTTTGGAGTTGTTGAGCGTCCAGGCGGTGCGGTCCGTGACGGCCTCGATGATCTCACGCGCGGAGGGGTAGCCGTTCCCGGACTTCTTGACGCCGCCGAACGGCAACTGGACCTCTGCGCCGATACAGGGGAGATTCCCGTACGCGAGACCGACCTCGGCGCGGTCGCGGTAGTAGTTGATCTGGCGGTAGTCCTCGGAGATGATCGCCCCGGCGAGACCGTAGTCGGTGTCGTTCTGGATGTCGACGGCGCGCTCGATGTCCCCGTCGTATTCCAGCAGCGCCACGTGGGGACCGAACACTTCCTCCTGGATGCATCGCAGGTCGCTGTCGGGGTCTGCTTCGTAGACGAACGGGCCGACCCAGTGACCGTCTTCGTGGCCGTCCGGAATCTCGTCGTCGTCGAGGTCGGTCCGGTCGACGAGAACGTCGACGCCTTCCTCGGTCGCCAGTTCGTTGTACCGGGCGACTTTCTCGCGGTGTTCGGCCTCGATGAGCGGTCCCATGAACGTGTCCTCCTGCAGCGGATCACCGACGGCCACGTCGGCGGCGACCTCGGTGAACCGCTGCTTGAACTCCTCGTACACGTCGGTGTGGACGATCAACCGTTCCGAGGAGACACAGCGCTGGCCGGTCGTCTTGAAGCTCGACATCACCGCAGAGTGGACGGCGATGTCGAGGTCGGCGTTCTCGGTGACGACGATGGCGTTCTTCCCGCCCATCTCACAGGCCGTCCGTTTGCCGGCTTCCTTGGCGACCGACTCCTGAATCATGTGGCCGACTTCGGCCGACCCGGTGAACAGCACCGTCTCGACGTCGTCCGATTCGACGATAGCGTTACCGGCGTCGCCGAAGCCATGCACCATGTTGAACACGCCGTCTGGAAGCCCTGCTTCGTCGAACAGTTCCGCGACGACCTCGGCACACTTGGGCGTCTGTTCGGCGGGCTTGAACACCACCGTGTTCCCTTCGACGAGTGCGACCGCCATGTGCCAGTAGGGGATCGCGATCGGGAAGTTCCACGGTGTGATACAGCCCGTGACCCCGCGTGGTTTGCGCCGCATGTAGGCGTCCTTCGACGCGATTTCGCTGGGGACGATGTCGCCGCTGGGGTGGCGTGCGTCGCCTGCGGCCCACTCGACCATGTGCGCGGCCTCGACAACGTCGGCTCGACCCTCGGAGATTTCCTTGCCGCACTCGCGGGTGACGATCTCGCCGAACTCGTCGGTCCGCTCTTTGAGCTGGTGGTACACGTCCCAGAGGTACTCCGCCCGGTCGATTCGTGAGAGCGATCGCCACTCGTCGAAGGCCTCGTCGGCGGCGTCGATCGCACGTTCCACGTCCGCCGGTGTCCCACGAGGGAACTCGCCGATGACCGCTCCTGTCGCGGGATTCTCGCTCGTGAACGTCTCTGTCCCGTCGCCGGAGACCCATTCGCCGTCGATGTACTGCTGGTGGGAAGCTGGCATTGCTCGTTGTACAACCCACGATTGCCAATAGACACGTCCGACCATGGACGGGTGCCCGCTTGCTGGTCCAGATCAGCCCAGTCCGTACGTCGATTGAAAAGTACCCCGACCATGGTCGGGCCAACAATCGTACCGACGACAGACGCATATCTGTGCACGTGGTAGTACTGATATGAGCTTCGCCGACGAGATAACGGGGACCCGCCTGACCCTCGATCTGTGGCATCCGAACTGCTGGGCGATCGAGGCAACTGAGCGGACGAGCGGTGGTGTCCTCGCACACGCGATCTACAACTCGCCGCAGGCTGTCGGTGAGGGACCGGACACGGTCAACGGTCTCTTTACCGCCTTCGGCGACAGTGAAGCAGAGGTCGAGCAATTGCTCGATACCATCGGGTCCTCCGAACACGTTGGTGATCTCAAGGAACTGCAAGAACGGTTCGGTCGTCAGCGAAACGCGCCGGGCAGTTTCATCCGAGAGTTCTTCCTGGAGTACGACCCCAACGACATGGTGTGTCCGACGCTACTCGAAAACGGCTTCATCCACAGCGCACCGGTTCGGATCGAGCACGGCAAAGAGGAGTGGCAGGTCTGTTTCGCGGGCGAGCGTTCGGAGATCGACGACGCGCTCGACGGCGTCCGCGAACAGGCCGGTGCCGAGGTCGAGGTCGCCGCGATCACGTCGGCAGACACCGGCAACGGGTCGGAACGCAGTCGCCGTCTCGACTCGCTGACGACCTCACAACGACAGGTGTTCGAGCACGCTCGGGAGGCGGGATACTACGAGTGGCCCCGCGAGGCGTCGACCCGAGAGCTAGCCGACGATCTCGGCGTCTCGAAGACCACGATGTTAGAGCACCTGCGAAAGGCAGAGGCGAAACTCCTGAACCCCGAGCCACAGACGAACCTACCGACCGACGACGGCCCGTAACGCAAACAGCGCGTTGGACTTCCGTTCTCTGATTCGCCGGTAGAAGTAGGAGAACCACTTGCTCCCGTAGGGGATGTACTGGTAGACCTCGATCTCGTCGGCGAGTTCGAACTGCGCGCGCTCCCGGACGCCGGTGAGCATCTGTACTTCGAACGGCGTGCCGAACTCCTCGTGCAGGTCACGCGCGAGCGAAATCATCGCCGGATCGTGACTGCCGACCGCGACGCCGTCGTCGAATTCGCGGAACATGAATTCGAGGTTGTCGCGATACGCCTCGTCGACACGGGCCTTCTCGCGGTAGGCGATGGCTGCGGGTTCGTCGTACGCGCCCTTGACGAGTCTGACTTTTCCCGGCAGCGCGGCGAGGCGTTCGAGGTCGTCGCGGGTCCGCTTGAGATTCGCCTGCACGCAGACACCCACGCGCCCGTCCGTCTCGCGTGCGTGACGTTCGAACGCATCGAGAGTTACGTCCGTCGTCTCGTGGTCCTCCATGTCGATCCAGACGAAGCACTCGGCTGCATCGACGATGCGAGCGAGGTTCTCTTCGAAGACAGCGTCACTGATACCGAGACCGATCTGGCTCGGTTTCACGGAGATACAGGTGTCGAGGTCCCGCGCCGCGATCCCAGCGGCGAGGTCGACGTACGCGTCGGCGTCTGCGTCGGCGTCGGGTCGGTTCTCGTAGTGCTCGCCGAGCAGGTTCAAGATTCCGTGGACGCCCCGAGCGTTGAGTTCCTCGACGTGATCCATCGCCGCAGAAGGTGTCTCCCCCGCGACGAAGTTGCTGGCGATCGGCGGTAACATTAGTCGAAAAAGACACCAGAGTCACGTATAACGGAACCCGACCAAATGTTTCACCACGTTTCATTGGTCAAAATACCCACTTTCAGCGGCCAACACGTCGACTGACGAGCAATCCCGCCCATGGTAGGGCCGCTATTGAGGCCGATAGAGAGAGCAGAAACAGCAAGTCATCATGACAGAAGATACCAAGCGCGAGATCGACCGTCGAACACTCATCAAATCGTCCGGGCTGGTCGGACTCCTCGGACTGGCAGGCTGTGTTGGCACGACGGACGACAGTGACGGTGGCGACGGTGGCAGTAGCGGTGACGGCGACAGTGACGGCAGTACAAGCGGTGACGGCGACGACAGCAGCGAGAGTACGGAAGGGTCGGACGGAGACGACGGCGGGAGCGGCGACGGTCCCTACACCATCGGGATGGTCGATTCACTGACCGGTTCGCTCTCGGCGTTCGGTGAACGCAATCAGCGTGGGAAAGACCTCGCGCTGGAGCGGATCAACGACGTGGGCATCGACGGGCGCGAACTGGCGATCACCGTCGAGGACTCCGAGAGCGAGAATCAGGGTGGCGTCGCAGCGGCCCAGAAACTCGTGAATCAGGACGGCGTTCCGTTCCTCATCGGCTCCGTTGGGTCGGGCGTCTCGCTCGCGATCTACGAGAGCGTCGTTCAGGGAACGGATGTCGTCCAGCTCAGTCAAAACTCCACCGGCCTGAACCTGACTGACTTCCCGGGACTGCTCCGTATGTCCCCGACGGGCCGAACCCAGTCGCTTGCACTTGCCGACATCATCGCCGAGGACGGCCACGACAGCGTCGCAGTCACGTACGTCAACAACGACTACGGACAGAGCCTCACCGACGCGTTCGTCGAGGCGTGGGACGGTGAGATCGCGTACAACAATCCTCACGATCAGGAGCAGCAGTCGTACTCCGGCATCATTTCGGAGATGAACAGCGCGGATGCCGACGCGTGGCTGTTCATCACGTATCAGGCGGAGTTTGCGACGATGGCAAACGAGGTCTATTCGAGCGGATACGAGGCGATGATGTACGGCGCGGACTCCGTCTCCGGCGACAACGTGCTCGAAAACACGCCCGAAGGGAGTATCGACGGCATGAAGATCGTCGTGCCGTCGGCGCCCGTCGAGGAAGAGAACTATCAGGACTTCGCCGACCGGTTCGAATCGGAGTACGGCGAGCAACCGACGGCGTGGTCCGCCTACGCCTACGACTGTGCAGTGACTGCTGCACTCTCGATCCAGGCCGCAGACGAGTTCACCGGTGCCGCGTTACAGGAAACCGTCCGTGAGGTCACTCGTCCCGAAGGAGAGCAGGTGACGACGTACGAGGCTGCAAGCCAGATCCTCGCAGACGGCGGTGGCGCATCCGATATCGACTATCAGGGCGTCAGCGGCCCGATCGATTTCAACGAGGACGGTGACCCCGTTGGATTCCTCCAGATCCTGACCGTCGAGAACCACGACTACGTCGGCACTGGCTTCATCGAATCCTGATCACGACCAATGGTGCTCGACTACATCGCCAGTGGGATCGTCTTCAGCAGCATAATCGTGCTGGGCAGCATCGGGCTGTCGCTCGTCTACAGCATCGCCGACTTCGCGAACTTCGCGCACGGCGATACGATGACAGTCGGGGCGTACTCGGCGTTCGTCACCTTCGGGTTCGTCGGCGCTATCGGAGGTGGGGTGCTCGGATTACCACTGGGCTTTTTCGTCGCGTTGATCGTTGGAATCGTGATGGCGGCAGCGGTCGCCATCTTGACAGAGAAGGTCGTCTACGAACGAATGGACGTGGGGTCGATCGAACTACTGATCACCTCGATCGGGATCGCGTTCATCTACCGCGCGATCATCCAGATGGGGTTCGGTGCCGATTTCACCCGATACGGCATCCAGCCGCTCCGTCCAATCGAGTGGCTCATCCCCTACGGAGTTCGAATCACGCTCCACGACGTTGGTATCGTCGTCTCGGCGACGATCCTCGTCGTCGGGCTTCACATCTTGCTCCAGTACAGCGACCTCGGCCGCAAGATGCGGGCAATGGCGGACAATCCGGAACTCGCTCGCGTCAGCGGGATTCGAACGGACAGAGTCAGACTCTGGACGTGGCTCATCGGTGCCGGTCTCGCCGGTGCCGGCGGCGTGTTCCTCGGTCTCTACAATCAGCTTTCGCCAAGAATGGGGTTCAATCTCCTGCTGATCATCTTCGCCGCCGTCATCCTCGGCGGCATCGGATCGGTGTACGGCGCGATGGCCGGCGGGCTCCTCATCGGGATGATCAATCAGCTCACACCGGTCCTCTCGGACCTCGGAACGCTGATCCCGTTCGTCGAGGTCATCCCCTTCATCACCGAAGAGTTCGGCATCCCCATCGGCATCGAGTACGCCAACGCCATCGCGTTCGTGATCATGGTGGCTGTGTTGCTCCTCCGACCGAACGGGATCGCCGGGGAGGCGACCTGAAATGAGCGTCGTGACGGACCCGAAGACCTACTGGTCGGACCGCACGCGACCGGAACAGGTCGTCATCGGCATCGGTGCCGGGTTCATCGGACTGCTGGTGCTGGGACTGGTGACCGGCGGACTCGCACCGACGTACTTCCTCTACCTGTTCGGTCTGGCAGCGATGTACGCGCTGTTGTCGCTCGGGCTGAACACGCAGTGGGGGTATTCGGGACTCATCAATTTCAGCGTCGCCGCGTTCTTCGGTCTCGGTGCGTACGGGACGGCGCTCATGAGTGCGACGACATCACCGATCGCCGACGACATCGAATCGCTCACGCTACTCGGCTTCGATCTACCCGCCGGTCTCATTCTCAATCCGGTGACCGGCCTCGTCGTGGCGCTCGTCGTCGCGGCCCTGCTGGCACTCCTCATCGGAATCCCAACGCTCCGGCTTCGGGCGGACTACCTCGCGATCGCCTCGCTGGGACTCGCAGAGGTCGTTCGGCTAGTAGTGCTCAACGAACGCTGGCTGACCAACGGCAGTTCCGGCGTGCGCGGCATCCCGTCGTTCTTCGAGGGGTGGCCGCTGCTCGCGACGTTCCCGGACGCGATGCCGGGACTCGTCATCAGGATCGTTCCGGGGTCCCCGATCGTCCTCGAAACGCCGTTCTGGACCGCGTTGTTGAACGTCGGTCTCGTGCTGGTGTTCCTCACGGTCACGTACCTCGTGCTCCGGCGCGCTCACCGCTCGCCGTGGGGACGTGTGCTTCGGACGATTCGGTCCGACGAGGACCTCGCCCGGGCGCTCGGGAAGAACACGTTCTCCTACAAGATGCAGGCGTTCGTGCTGGGCAGCGTGATCATGGCGCTTGCCGGTGTGTTCTACGCCCACCTGAATCTCTACATCGGACCCGGCGATCTGGACCCGGTCACGACCTTCTACGTGTGGGTCGCCGTGATTCTCGGCGGCAGTGGCTCGAACCGCGGTGCCCTGTTCGGTGGCTTCGTCATCGTCGCGATCCGCGAGGGGACACGCTTCCTCAACGAGTTCGCCTGGATTCCGGTGGACGTTGCGCCGCTGCGATTCCTGTTGATCGGCGTCCTGATCGTCCTCCTCATGCGGTTCCGGCCGGAAGGCGTGTTGCCGCCACAGCGGGAACTCATCTGGCCGAAGTCGGTCGACGAAGTCCCGACACAGCCAGACTCGGGCGTCAATCAGACCAGCGGAGGTGAGAACCGTGAGTGAGACAGACACGAGAGAGACGACAGAGACCGAGGTGACAGAGTCGAACGGAGACACCGTTCTCCGCGTCGACGACCTGCAGAAGTCCTTCGGCGCGCTGACGGCGACCGATCACGCCACCTTCGAGGTCGAGCGTGGCACGATCACAGGGCTGATCGGCCCGAACGGAGCGGGCAAGTCCACGCTGTTCAATCTGATCTCGGGCTTCTACGAACCGGACGGCGGGACCGTCGAAGTCAACGGGACGGACGTGACCGGGATGGAGCCGTATGAGGTCGCAGATCACGGTCTCATCCGTACGTTCCAGACGCCGCGAAAGCTGGAAGGGATGACGGTGCGGGAAGCGATGCTCATCGGCCCGCGACAACAGCCGGGCGAGTCGTTCGTGAACCTCTTTGCACGGCCGGGGGCTGTCGAGTCTGCCGAGTCGAGGAACCTCGCCGAGGCAGAGCGCATCCTCGAAGAGTTCGAGATCGATCACCTCGCGACACAGCCGGCGACGAAAATCTCGGGCGGGCAGATGAAGCTAGTCGAACTGGCTCGCGCGATGCTGGCCGAACCCGAGATACTCTTGCTCGACGAACCCGCGGCCGGTGTCAATCCGACCCTTCGAAACAAGCTTGCCGAGCAGATTCGGCGGCTGAACGAACAGGGGACGACGTTCCTGCTCATCGAGCACGACATGGAGTTCGTGATGAAGCTCGCGGACCCCGTGGTCGTGCTGGACCGTGGGAACGTCCTCATGGAAGGCCCACCGCAACGAGTCCAGACAGATTCGCGCGTCATCGACGCGTATCTGGGAGGTGGCACATGAGCGAGACCGTCCTCGAACTGTCACACGTCGACAGTGGGTACGGCGACGTGCAAGTGCTGGACGACTGTACACTGCACCTCGACGAAGGTGAGATCGTCTGTCTCATCGGTCCCAACGGGGCCGGAAAATCGACCGTGTTGAACACGGTGTTCGGAATGATCTCACCGTGGACCGGGAGCGTCCTGTACCACGACCGCGATATTGGCGGGATGGCACCCGAGGACATCGTCCGCGAAGGGATCGGATACGTCCCGCAGACCGACAACGTGTTCGGGACGCTGACCATCGAGGAGAACCTGCGGATGGGTGGCGTCGCGAGGAAGGACGGTCTCGAATCGGTGATCGACGACCTCTACGACCGCTTCCCGCTACTAGACGAGAAGCGATCCGCCAACGCGAAGACGCTGTCCGGCGGTCAGCGGCAGGTGCTTGCCTTCGCCCGTGCGCTCGTGATGGAACCGGACGTACTCCTGATCGACGAACCATCCGCCGGACTCGCTCCGAACACTGCCGACGACGTGTTCGGCCACGTCCAGTCCGTCAACGAACTCGACACGGCCATCCTGATGGTCGAGCAAAACGCCACGAAGGGACTGGGCATCTCCGACCGTGGGTACGTCCTCGATCAGGGGACTGTTCGGTTCGAAGACGAGGCCGAGAGCCTCCTCGACAACGAGGAAGTCTCGCAACTCTACCTCGGCGGGTAAGACACCGCTTCCGGGGCGGCCAGTCGCCCCGTGCCACGCTGTTCGAGAGTCGCTTTATGAATACTCCTACACATCACCGCCCGGTCGATGACAACCCATAAGTTTAGGATTGCCTAATCCATAGCCGTGCAGTCACGGACACCGGCACCGAGAGCGGACGTGTGTGTCGTCGGTGCGGGGCCGGCCGGCGCGCTCGTCGCCCATCGTCTCGGACGGGCCGGCTACGACGTGGTCGTTCTGGAGGCCGGGCCGCGCTTCGAGTTCGAGGACCGCCCCGAGCGGATGGAGCGAGCGATCCGACCCGGCCACGACGACCTATCGGTCTGGGAAATGGGCGGCGAGCGCGACGCTTACTCGAACGCCGGAGAGCGATTCTACCCGCTGAACATCGCCCGCGTCAAGGGCGTCGGCGGGTCGACCCTCCACTGGCAGGGGATGGTGATGCGCCTCCACGAGAGCGACTTTGCGGGGGCACTACCCAACGACGACCCCGCGTGGCCCATCGACTACGACGACCTGCGACCGTACTACGCCGAGGTCGAGGACGCATTCGGCGTCGCGGGCGCGTCGGACAACCCCTTCGCACCGCCCCGGGAGCGGCCCCATCCGATGCCCGCGTTCGAACCGTCGTACAGTGATTCGCTGTTCGCGCCGGCCTGTGAGCGACTGGGGATCACGACCCACAGCGTCCCGAACGCGCGCAATTCCGAGGGCTACGACGACCGGAGTGCCTGTGTCGGCTACGGCACCTGCCAGCCAGTCTGTCCCTCCGGCGCGAAGTACAGCGCCGACCATCACATCGCCAAGGCCGAGGCGGCCGGTGTGCGCGTGATCGACCGGGCACCGGTCCAGCGCCTCGAAACCGGCGACGACGGCGACCGGATCGAAACCGCGGTCTACGCGACGCCCGACGGGACGGAACACCGACAGGCGGCACGCCAGTTCGTGCTCGCTGCGGGCGGCATCGAGATTCCGCGCCTACTCCTCCTGTCGCGCTCCTCGGACCACCCCGACGGACTCGCCAACAGTTCCGGTGCCGTCGGTCGGTACTTCATGGAGCACCTCTTTGCCGGCGCTGGCGGGACACTCGACGAGCGAACACGCCAGAACCACGTCGGCTTCATCACCAGCGAGAGCCACCAGTTCTACGACGACCCCGGGCAGGCCATCGAGCGCGACGGCGAGACGGTCGTCCCGGCCGCAGATAGACCGCACTCACCGATCAAGCTGGAGTTCCTGAACTACGCCGGCCCGTCGCCGGTCGAGCAGGCGCTGGACGCCGAGCGGTGGGGCGACGACCTGCTTTCGGACCTCCGGGAGAGCTACGGCCACCACATCGCGATGGGTGGGCTGGTCGGCCAGCCACCACGGGCCACGAACCGGATCACACTGGACACCGAAACGACAGACGACCACGGCAACCCCGTCCCGGAGATTCACTGGTCGTGGGGCGACCGGGAGCGCCGGACCATCGAACGGGCGAACCGGATTCAACACGCCGTCCTCGACGAACTGGGTGTCGACATCGGGTGGACGGCAGGCCCCGATTCGACCGGTCCGGCATACCACCACATGGGGACGACGCGGATGGGCACCGATCCGTCGGCAAGCGTCGTCGACCCGACGCTGCGAACCCACGACGTGGCGAACTGCTGGATCGTCTCCTCCAGTGTGTTCCCGACGGCGGGATCGATGAACCCGACGCTAACGATCGGTGCGCTCGCACTACGATGTGTGGATCGTCTCGCGGAACGACTGTAGCCCGTTAGAGACCGAGCAGCAGTCCCGCATCGACGAGCAGAAGGATCGCTACCCCCGTCGCACCCAGCAAGAACGGCCGCGCGTTTCGAGCCGGCGCCATGAGTTTCTGCTCGTCGAAGCCGTCCAGAAGCTTGCTCGCTCCGACTTCGACCAGTCCCGCTAGCAGGAACCACAGCACGAGCATCGCGATGACGAGATACCCGCGGACCGAACTGGTCAGGCCGGTGACCGTGTACAGCGTCCCGGCGAGGTGGCCCCCGGTCAGGAACAGCAAGAGGGCACTCGCCCGTGAGACCGTCTGAAGACGGCCAACCATCGACGACAGCGGGGCCGGATCGCCGGCCCGGTTCATCGCTGTCGGCAACACAGCAATTGTAAAGAATACAACACTACCAGTCCACAGCGCGGCGAAGATCATGTGGATCGCGTAGACGCCGGTGAGGATCGGATCCATAGCGGCGTCTGGGGACCCGACCGTAATCAAACAGTGGGGATCAGTCGTCGAACTCGACCGGATCTTCTGCTGACATGTCGAGTTCTTTGACTTCGTCCGTCTTCGCCCGGGTCGGCTCGGCGGTCGACCGATCGAGTTCGAGTTGGTCGATCACGTGGACGAACGATCCGGGATCGGGGACGAGGAAGATACGGAGTTTGAACGCCACGTCCGATTCGGCGATGTCGACGACGGAGTCGAGGACGATCGACATCGAGTCACGGCGGACGTGAGTCAGTGCCCCATCGGCGATTGCGGGCGCGCTGTCACGCCGCAGCTCCGGCGTGTCGAAGTCGATCGTCGTCTCTAGCGTGTTGGCGATTCCGTCGATAAAACCCGACGTGAGGACGTTGCACATCTCCGAGAGCGCGCTCTCGTGTAGCTGATTGAACCCCTCGTCGGTGGGTGTGTTCGTCAGTAGCGTGGCGACTTCGGCCGCGGTCTCTGGGGAGAACGTCATCATGAACACCCCGTAGGGCGGCTCTGTGAGCCTGACGTGCGCCCCGTAGATATCCCCACCACCCATCTCGGCGGTGATGTCGGACGGTTCCACGAACGAGAGGCTCTTGATCTCGACGGAGGCCTCGACGCCAGCCAGCGTCTCCAGTGAGGTCGTTACGTTCTCGGCCCCGCTCTGGATGAGCTGATTGATGATCGACAGTTTTCGGACGTCGATGAGTAACGGCATCACCCCACAGGACAGCGCAGGGGATCATATTGTTTTCCCCCACGGTATCAGTGACAATAATCGGGCTGGAGCGGGCGCAGTGAGCACGCTTATGCCTACCGCCCTGCTTGCCTCGGGTATGCAACCACGGGACCTCTCGGCCCACAGCGTCTATCGCGCCGGGCGGGGGATCGAGGAGGTCGCCCGGGAGATCGGTCTCGACCCGGACGACCTCGTAAAGCTCGCGTCGAACGAGAACATGTACGGCCCCAGCCCGAAGGCCGTCGAAGCGATCGAAGCGGCAGCCGAGCGGATGCATTCCTACCCGAAAGCCTCCCACGCCGATCTCGCGGACCGACTCGGAAAGCAGTGGGACCTGCCGGCCGAACAGGTCTGGCTGGGCAACGGCGGGGACGGCGTCCTCGATTACTTCGCTCGGGCCATGCTGGAACCGGGCGACGCAGTGCTCGTTCCCTCACCGGGCTTTGCCTACTACCCGATGAGTGCCCGCTTCCACCACGGTGCGGTCCGGGAGTACACGCTCTCGAAGGCCGAGGACTTCGCCCAGACGGCCGAGACGGTGTTGAAAGACTACGACGGCGAGCGCATCGTCTACCTCACCAGCCCGCACAATCCGACGGGTAGCGAGTTCACGAACGACGCCATCGTCGAGATCGCCGACCGAACCGACGAGGAGACGCTCGTCCTCGTCGACGAGGCGTACGGCGAGTTCACCGAGTCGGCGAGCGCTCGCCAACTGCTGGACGAACGCGACGACGTGGCGATCCTGCGAACCTTCTCGAAGGTCTACGGACTCGCGGGCGTCCGGCTTGGCTACGGGCTGGTCCCGGAGTCGTGGGCCGACGCGTACGCCCGGATCAACACGCCCTTCGCAGCCAGCGAACTGGCCTGTCGCGCCGGGCTTGCCGCACTCGACGACGACGACCACGTCGAACAGACCGTCGAGACCGCCCGCTGGGCGCGCGAGTACTACCGCGACCACCTCGACGCCCGGACGTGGGCGAGTGGGGGCAACTTCGTACTCGCCGAGGTCGGCGACGGGGCCGCGGTGGCCGACGCCGCCCAGCACGAGGGCGTCATCGTCCGCGACTGTTCGAGTTTCGGCCTGCCGGGGTGTATCAGACTCACCTGTGGCACTCGCGAGGACACGAAACGGGCCGTCGAGGTCGTCAACGGAGTGCTCGACTAGATGTGCCGGGGGGATCGCTGATGCGGGTCGCGGTCACTGGTACGCCGGGGACGGGCAAGACGACGGCCACCGAACGGCTCGACACCGAACTGGACGTGATCCACCTCAACGACGCGATCAAGGCGGAGGACGGACTCGCCGCCGGCGTCGACGAGGACCGGGACAGCGTCGTCGCAGACTTCGAGGGCATCGAAGACTGGCTCGACGGCCGCGAGGACGTGCTCGTCGAGTCCCACCTCGCCCATCACTTCGACGCCGATCTGGTGATCGTGCTTCGTGCCCACCCGGAGACGATCGAGGAGCGCCTCGCCGAACGCGACGAGAGCGACGCCTCCATTCGAGAGAACGCCGAGAGCGAGGCACTGGACGTGATCCTGAGCGAAGCCGTCGAGCGCCACGGCACCGAGCACGTCTACGAGATCGATACGACGGATCGATCGATCGAGGACGTCGTCGAGGCCATCGAAAGCGTGCTCTCGGGCGACCGTGAACCGAGCGCCGGAACCGTCTCTTTCGTCGAGTATCTATGACACTGGATCAGTTTCGCCCACTCGCCGACCGCGCGCTCGGTCCGTTCGTCCGTGCCGCGAAAGGACTCGGTCTCTCGCCCAACAGCGTGAGCGTGCTCGCGTTCGCCGTCTCGGTCGCGGCCGGTGGCGTCTTTTTCCTCGCCGGTCAGCGCCCGCTGCTGTACGGTGTCGGTGCCGTCCTCGTCTTTGCGAACGGCTGGCTCGACCTCGTCGACGGTGCGCTCGCCCGCGAACTCGACGTGGCCTCAGCGGGTGGAGACCTGCTTGATCACGTCCTCGATCGATACGCAGACATCATCATGCTCGTGGGGCTTGCCGCGGGGATCGGTCGCTACGACCTCGGACTCGCGGCCGTGACCGGTGTCCTGATGACCTCGTATCTCGGAACGCAAGCGCAGGCGGTCGACCTCGACCGGGTGTACGGCGGCCTGCTGGGGCGGGCAGACCGCCTCGCACTGATCGGGATCGTCGGCGCTGTCGCGACGGTCCTCACCCAGCCGTTCCAAGGCCTGACAGTCGTCGGCTGGCTCCTCGTCCTCTTTGCCATCGTCGGCCACCTGACCGCGCTCCAGCGGTTCTACTATGCGATGCGGGCCTTGTAGCGCGGGGATCGCCGGACTGCTCGCGTGAGCGCACCATTTATGCGTCGCCGTGTCGAACCCGAGGATATGGTTCAGTGTGAGATGTGCGGGAAGGACGTCGCTTCACCGAATCGCGTGAAGATCGAGGGTGCCGAGCTCGACGTCTGCGACGAATGTACCGACTTCGGGACCGAGGTCACGACGCAGGACTCCTCGTCGACGTCGACGAAGTACTCGACCAGTAGCTCCTCGTCCAGCAGTTCGAGCACGTCCAGCGGCTCCAGTGGCTCGTCGTCGAGCAGTCGCCCGCGGAACGACATGTTCGACCAGATGGACGAACTGGCTCAGGACTACGACGAACTGATCCGCGAGGCCCGCGAAGCCCGCGGCCTGAGTCAGGAAGACCTCGCTCGTGAACTCAATCTGAAGGCCAGTCTCATCAGAAAGCTCGAACGCGCCGACACGCTCCCAAGCGATGACGTCCAGACCAAACTCGAACGGGAACTGGAAATCTCGCTGAGCGCCGGCGCCAGTGACGCCGACGAGGACTGGAGTGGCGGCTCGGCCAGCGGCGAGTACACGCTGGGCGACGTAGTCAAACGGAAAGACTGAGACGACGGGACCTCCGCGACAAGCTACAGTCGCAGATCCCGTTCTTCGACATCGAGATCGTCCGCGATCGTCTCGACTGCCGCTTCGAGTTCGGCGATGTCGGCTTCCAGTTGCTGGAATTTCTCGCTGGAGTCCAGCGCCCGCGGTGATTTCTCGACCTGCAGAACGTTTCGCTTGAGCTTCTTCGACGTGAGTTCCATGAACTGGTCGTTGTACTCGGTGATCTTGAACAGCCGTTCGACCACGTCCTCGATCTCGTCCTGTGTCACCGGCTTGATGAGATAGTCGTCGACACCCAGTTCGATGATGTCGAAGTCGGGATCGACTGCGGTCACCATCGCCACACGACACTCCATCGAGTGATCTTCGATGGCTGCCAGCACCTCGTTGCCCGAGAGCACCGGCATCCTTCGGTCGAGCAAGACGATATCGATAGCGTCGTGGAGTCGGTCGACTGCCTCTTCGCCGCTGTAGGCCGTGACGACGGTGTACTCGTCGGGGACGTAGTCGGCGTACAGATCCGCCAGATGGCGCTCGTCCTCGACGATCAACACCGTCGGTTCGTCGGGTACCAAATCACTCACGGGCGTCTGTCGACAGTATTTCCCGCTCATCATTATAAGAATATTGCCCGCCACAGCCGTCGATTCGGCGTGGTCACACAACGTATATGTCCCCGGGGGCCGGTGGACCAGCTATGTTCGTTCTGGTGAACCTGAAGGCGTATCCGTGTGACCCGACCGCCGTCGCCTCGGCAGCGGCCGACGTGGCAGACGACACCGGCGTTCGCATCGCCGTCGCCCCGCAAGCGGCCCACATCGACGCTGTCGCCGACACCGGCGTCGAGACCTGGGCCCAGCACGTCAGCCCCGTCGAGCACGGCAGCCACACCGGCAGCACGCTCGCCGAGGCCGCCGCGGATGCCGGTGCGACCGGGACACTGCTGAACCACTCGGAGAATCGCCTGAAGCTGGCCGACATCGACGGGTCGCTCGACGCCGCCGACCGTGCCGATCTGGAGACGATCGTATGTGCGAACAATCCCGAACAGATCGCCGCCGCGAGCGCGCTCGGGCCGGACGCCGTCGCCGTCGAGCCACCGGCACTCATCGGGACCGGCACGCCGGTCAGCAAGGCCGACCCGGACATCGTGCGTGACGCGGTCGATGCGGCCGCCAGGGTCGACGGGGATGTCGATGTCCTCTGTGGGGCAGGTATCTCGACCGGTGAAGACGTGGTCTCGGCCGGCGATCTGGGCGCGACGGGCGTGTTGCTCGCCAGCGGTGTGGCAAAGGCAGACGATCCGCGGGCTGCACTCGAAGACCTCGTCTCGGGGCTGTAGACAGCGTCGAGACCGAGGACGACGGCGACGGACTACTGCGAATCGATCGCGCGGCGAAGCTTCGTCGTACTCGAATCGAGTTCGATCTCCGAGGCGTCCGCTGGTGCCCGTTCCTCGATTAGCTCCCGCAATCGGGGCGCGTACTTCCCACGGCCGACGTGTTCGACGAAGCCATCGAGTCTGAGATGGCGGTTGTGTGCGTACGCACTCGTCCGGTCGCCGCTCCCGCCGGCCGAGAAGTGGGCGTTCAGTGGCGTGTCCGCCCCCTGTTCGACGTAGTATTCGAGCATCCGTCGGGTCTTCTCGTCCATCGCCTCGATGTCGGCCCTGAGATCGACGAGGTATCTGGGCTGGACTGGCGTCGACTCCTCGTCCGGTGATCCGGCCGCATCGTCGTCGGTCGCCGTGGTCGACTCCTCGTCCGGTGACCCAGCCGCATCGTCGTCGGTCGCCGCCACTTGGGTGTCCTCGTTGCACTGCTCGGTCGCGTCCAGTTCGCCGCCGTTCTGGGCGTCGTCGGCCGCTGCGATGGCCGCCGCGAACGCGGCCTCGTCGTCCGGCCCGGTCCCGTCGAAGTCGGCCGGTTCGAAGTCCATCTCGGACACGTCCTGTGCTGGGGCTGCCGGCGTTGTACCCCCGTCGCCGTTCGCCCCGTTGCTGGCTGGGGCACTTCCATCGCCGTTCGTCGCCGAATCAGGTGTGCCCCCGGAGAGTGCGGGTCCGGCCTCGGCGAACGATCCGAATGCGTCGCCGAAGCCCCCGCCGGACGTCTTGTCGGGTGACGGATCGTCGTCTTCGGCCCCAGTCTCGGGCGTCGACTCGTCGCCGGTCTCGGTCTCTGTAGACTCACCTTCGGGCGTCGGTGCTGTGTCGTCGACCCCGCGTAGCTGGGCCTGTCGCGTGCGCTCTTTGCCTTTCTGGGTCCGGCCGGGGTTGTATCCCTCGACGTGATCGAGCAGTGCCTCGGTGAACTGCTCGGCCATCCGTGTCATGTCACGGGCGTCCTGCAGTTCCGTTTCCAGTTCCGCGATCCGGGAGTTCTTCTTGTCCAGTTCCTCGCGCAGTTCCCGAATCCGGCTCTCGGTCTGTTCTTTCTCGTCGCTGATCGTCTCCAGTTCGCTGACCAGATCCTCGCTGACCGACTTCAGTTCCGGGCGCTCGAAGTCGTCCAGTCCCGGCGTCGCACCGGCGTCGAAGGTCTTCTTTCTGTGGAACTGGACCCGCCGGATCGTCTCGGCCCAGTCGGTCATCAGGAACGCCTCGCCGTCGTCCAGATCCTCGACAGCGTCGGCGTACTCGTTGTCGATGATCCGCCCGACGACTTTCGTGTCGTTGTTCCAGGTCAGCCGATGCCAGACGAGCCAGTCACACTGGGTGATGTAGTCTTTCTTCACGTCGGCTGGGCGCTGGGAGATGCCCACGATGCCGAGACCGTGCTTGCGCCCGCGCTTGCCGATCTTGATCAACATCTTCCCGACCTCGCCGACCGACCCCTTCTCGGGAATCCACTCGTGACACTCCTCGACGAGCATCAGGAACGGCTGTTTCTGCTTTTTGGCCTTGGCGAACAGCTGTTTTGCGACCTCGGTCAGCAGATCCTCGGCTTCCTCCTCGTCCAGGAACGACGAGATGTCGAGGATGATCGGCACGTTCTGTTCGAGCGCGAGCGACGCGATCTTCTCTGCGTGTTCGACCGTGACCTGAATATCGCACTCCTCGTCACCGCCGACGTGGAGAATCTCGTACTCCTCCTTGAGACCGTAGTACTCGCCGTCGATGTCGACGACGAGCAGGCCAAAGCCGTTGTCCAGCAGGTTCTCGGCGATGACCGAGGCCGTGTTGGACTTGCCCGACCCGGACTTGCCCGTCACGAACCCGCGGCCGGTGAGGAGTTCGACGACGGGGAGGTCGACCGAGCGGCCCGGTTCGCCGCGGCCGCCGACACCCTGACTCGTCGTCGCGACGGTGATCGCTTCAGTCTCTGCCATTCTTGTCCACTACCAGTCCCTACCCGCCCATAACTCTCCGTCAGACGCCTGTCACGCGCCAGAAACACGAGCGCGTCGCCAGCGAAGAGCCACGCACATCCGGTCGACGGCGGCAGTGCAACTGGCGTGTCACTCGTCGCTATCGTGACGAAAGTCCGCGATGGTCGTCTGGCCGTCGAGTCGCCCGCCCTGCTCCGGGTCGTCGTCCGCCTCACGCCACGACCCTGCGAGCGTCGCCTGCCCCGCCGCTGGCTCCTCGTCACGGACTGGGTCGCGCTCGCTTGGGGCGGTCGTGTCCTCGCTGTCGACGCGTCCGCCAGCGAAGCCACCCAGACTCGACTGCTCGCCGGCCCCGAAGGAGAGCTTCGAGACACGGACGCCGACTTTTCGGACGCGCTCGCCCTCGAACTCCGAGAGCAGATCGAGCGCCACGTCCTCGACCAGCGGTGGCTCGTCGACGGGTCCCGGGAGCGAGCGGGCACGTGTGTTCACGTCGAACGGCGGCGTGACGACTTTGATCCCGATGGTCTGATACAGCGCGTCCTTGCTGGTCGCGCGGTCGGCCACCGACGAGGCGAGCGAGCGAACGCGATCCGCGATCACGTCCTCGTCGCTCGTCGCTTCGGTGAAGGCCGACTCTCTGGAAAGACTCTTTGGCCGACCGCGGGGCGTGACTTCGCGGTCGTCCTCGCCGCGGGCGTAGCCGTAGATTTCGCGGCCGCGCTCCCCGAAGCGCGCTTCGAGTACGTCTGGATCGGCCCCGGCGAGGTCACCCGCAGTCTCGATGCCGAGGTCGCCGAGTTCGGCAGCCGTGACCGGGCCGACGCCGTGGACCTCCTCGACCGGGAGGTCGGCGAAAAACGAGCGGACCTCCCCCGGTTCGACCACGACGAGACCGTCGGGCTTGTCGTGATCGCTTGCCACCTTGGCCGCGCTCATCGTCGGGGCGACACCGACGCTGGCCGTGACACCGACCGCGGATTCGATCGTCGCTTTGAGGTCTCGACCCCAATCACGAGCGTCCGCCCACTCGATCTCCTCGGTCACGTCGAGGTAGGCCTCGTCGATGCTGACCTCGCGGACCACCGCCGCTCGGTCGTGGAGGATCGCACGCACGTCTTCGCTGACCGATTCGTAGAACGCCATGTCGACAGGGCGGTAGAACCCCGCCTCCTCGACGTTCAGGTCGGGATCGTCGACGGCGTCGACCTTCCGCGGGAGTCGTTCCAGTGCTTCGGTGATCGCCATCGCGCTGTCGACGCCGTACGCCCGGGCCTCGTAGCTCGCCGTAGCGACCGCACCGTGGCGCTCGCCGGGTTCGAAGCCCATCCCCACGACCAGTGGCTCACCGTCGAGGGCTGGCTCTCGCAGACGCTCGCAGGCGGCGTAGAAACAGTCCATGTCGACGTGGGCCACGATCTGCTCGTCGTCGTCCGTCTGTGTCCCCGGCAACCGGGCCCCGTCCATGCGCCGTCGTAGGATGGCGCGTTACCTTAACCTCATGGCTGTCCAAGCCAGTCAAAATCGAAGTGGCGCGTGGCAAGGAATACCCCTGCCAGCGGTGTAGTCGTCGGTCGGTACAGTGACCAGTTTGCGTCGACGGTGGTTCCCGCCGGTTGCTCCCTGGCGTCACTCGTATGTTAACGTTGCACATACATTAATCTTCCTGTCCCAGCGACACTCAAGAGAGCGTAACGTTGACGGTGGTACCTCCCACAGGGGAGCATATGGCTAAGACAAACGTCGACCTCCCCGACCGGATCATCACCGAAATCGACCGTCTCGTCGAGTCCGGTGAGTTCCTCAACCGCGAGCAGGCCTACGAGGAACTCCTGACGATGGGTGTCTCCGCCTACGGGCCGGCCGAAGAGGAGACGCAGGAACCCGGAGAAGACCTCTTCGAACAGAACATGAACGACCAGACCGACCCCGCCGCACGCGACGAGAGCGAAGACTACACTTTCTGAGCGGCCCCCGACACGCCAGTCGACGACGGAACGCCCTTGCCGGTCGGTTGCGTATCAGCTCTCATGCACGAACCCGAACCGACGGTCGACGCCGTCGTCGACTACTGCCAGACGCAGGCGGCACTGCTCTCCGGGCAAGCCGAGACGCTGGCAGCGGAGATGGACGACGTTCTCGCCGAGATCGACGCCGAAGCCAGCGCGCTGCGCGACCAACTCGACGGGACGCAGGAACGCGCCGACAGTCCCGATCAGCCGGCAAACCCCGGCGGCGCAGCGATCGACGAGGACGCGATCGCCCAGCTAGAGGCACGTCAGTCCGCCATCGCAGCCAAACAGGACCGACTCGACACGATCAGTGACCTCTCGACGCAGTATCTCGATCTCGCCGAGACGATCCAGACCGGAGACGACGACGTGACCGACGCGCTCACACGCGTACTGGAGTTCGAAGCGGAGCACGGCGTCCCCGCGTTCTTCGAGGATCGCGAGACGCTGCTGGACACTGCGACCGACCAGTGATCGAGTGCAACAGTGACGACGAACCAGTTTGGGAGTAGCTTTAGAACGCCAGCGTGTCTACATTTTCGTGATGGTATCTAACGGCGACACCGCTCCGATCTTCACAGCGACCGTCGGCACGGCAGATCACGAATCGTTCGACCTCGCGGACCACATCGGCGACGGCCCGGTCGTGCTGGCTTTCTTCCCCGGCGCGTTCACGCCACCCTGCTCGAACGAGATGGTCGCCCTTCAGGACCACCTCGGCGACTTCGAGGCCGCCGGCGCGACCCTCCTTGGTGTCAGCGCCGACTCGCCGTTCTCGCAGGGCGCGTTCCGTGACGAACACGGCATCGAGTTCGACCTGATCAGCGACACGGCCGGTGACGCGATCCGCGCCTACGACCTCGAAATGGACATCGAGGACCTCGGCCTCTACGGCATCGCCAACCGCGCCGTGTTCGTCATCGACGACGACGGCGTCGTCACCTACAACTGGGTCGCCGAGGACCCGACGAACGAACCCGACTACGAAGCCGTCCTCGACGCCGTCGAAGCCGCCTGAGAGACTCCCACTCTCGTCGGTCCGACAACGATCTGGTAACCACCAATCGATAACGATTGTAGTATCAGAATTAGCTGCATTTTTCACCGTTACCCTATTCCCTCATACCGAATCCAATGTTAAAGACAGACCCGTCCACACCGACCGCGAGCGTCCACGTAATCGAGGCCGTCGCCAACGCGACCGGCCGTTCGACGACCGATCTCCCGCCGCTCTACGACGCGGTCGACCCCGACGCGCTGGACGCCATCGTAGAAACAGCGCCTTCCGGGACCGAAATCGATTTCGAATACTGTGACGTCCACGTATCAGTGACGGCGGAGGACGGCGACTGCTCTGTACAGTTCGAGTGATCGGTGTCGAACCGTCCACGAACTTCGCAGTTGTCCCCGAACCGGATTCACTCGTATCGACTACGTCGAGGATACCCCCGATAGCGTCGCCGAGCCGGAGCACGTCGTCGGCCGCGTGGGTGTCAACATCGCTTCAGTCTGCATCGGAGAACTCGCCTATTCGCTTCTCCGCGTACATACGCGTAATCCAACAGGCCAGTTTATACACTCATACCGTCCGTTCGTCGCCAGAAAATGGGGCCGGAGAGACGGCCGCTAGGCGGCTGTACAACGGTTTCAGGGCTGCTCGACCGGGATTCTGGGGTGGGGTGTCTGCTGTCATTTTCTTAAAGCTCGAAATCGAGGGTTTCAGTGTGCTCTTTACGTCGTTTCTCCATTCGCTCGAACTGGTCAGCCTTGTCATAGAATCGCTCGATAACGTCGGGTGAAGCGTTCACTCGTTCGGAGGTCACTTCGAGCGGGATACCGCGATCGCGGTGCCACGTGATACTGCCAGTTCGTAGGTGGTGTGGCGATCGCGATGACGGGCACTTACTCGCGAAATTGCGATGGACGTACTCACAGGTCCCTCGTCGGTCCTCATGGGGACACTCGCGGTAGATACACGGCTGCGTAGCGAGATAGCACCACGACCGGATCGACGTTTTCGACGGGCGACCCTGACGGCAGGCCAGTAGCGGCGCGCGTCCGTTCTCGTCGCGCTTCTCGAACCGCTCGCGGGCGATGTACTCGTCCAGCACGTCACACACCGGCTGGGGAAGCGTCACGACACGCTCGCCCTGCTCATCATTCTTGAGTGGCGTCGCGGGCGGTCGGTGGTGGAACTCCAGGTATCGCCCCTCGCTGTCGTAGTCGCTGAGGTCGAGGGCCTGCAAGCCGCCCATCCGACAGCCGGTGTTCCAGAGAATTTCGAGAACGACGTGCTCGACCGTCGCGCGGTGGCGCAACGAATCGCGGTAGAACGTAATCAGCGCCTCGGCATCCTCCGGGTCGAGCTTCTTGTCGCTACTCTCCTCGGCGCGCGAGACTGTCGGGATGTCGACCTTCTCGGCAATGTCCTCTTCGAGGAGTTCGATACGGTGGCAGTATTCGAGCAGTAGCTTCAGCGCGTTGAGCTTCCCTTTCAGCGTGACAGGGGCATCACCTTCGGCGCGGCGGGCGCGCTCGTACTCGTCGACGTGCCACCCAGTGAGTTCGTCGATAGACTCGATGTCTTCGTTCTCACACCACTGCACGAACTGGGTGAGTCGATTCTGGTAGGTACGGATCGTCGAAGCCGCGGAATCCGTCTTCCGCTTGTTGATGAACCGCTCCATCGCCTCGCGCGGCGACAGCCTCGGAGGACCGTCGCCCATTACGCAGCCCTCCGGTGCTTCCGCCCACAGCCCAAGCAACGCGACCAGCCGGGGTACACGTCGCGCTCGCAGTCGTCTTCCCGGCAGGTTTCGACTTCGGCGAGACGGGTCATCGAACGACCCCCCAGAGGGATCGGAGCTTCCCACGTAGCCGGTCCTGTCGGTCCACTCGCCATGCATCATCGAACTCCACGTCGACGTACCGAAGCGGCAGACGCGGGCGGTCGTGGCCCTCGCTACAGGTGTCGATCTTCCAGCCCACCCAGACCACGCACTCCGGGCAGTACCAGGGCGACTGGTCGCGCTCGATCTCGCGCGCCATCAGTCCGCCCTCCCGTCAAGGTCGCGGTCGTAGGGGCCGGTAGAAGTCACCAGCCGGACGTGTTCGCGTTCGTGTAGCTCGCCGGTCTTCTGGTCTCGGAGTTCGTGAAACGACCCGTCGACGCCGGCAGTCCGCGCGCAGGAGGCACACCAGAAGTGGTGATTCGTGGGTTCCCAGGAGCGGTGACCGCGGGGACAGACGAATCGCCAGCGGTCGCTACGACTCTCTATTCGGACGGTCTTCTTTTCCAACATACCCATTCGGAACCGACAGAGGGGATGGTAAAAGGAGCGAGTCTTATCCGTAGAGTGAAAGTGAAAGTGGTCGGTTCGCCGACCCGTCCCCCGAAATTCTGTGATTCGGCGGGTGAAAGTGAAACTCGTTTTCGGTCGATGCGTGCGCTGTCGGACGGGGCTTTGATGTACCCCGGACGAATCTGCTATCATGGCTTTCGTGCCTCAGTCACGGAAGCCCACGCGGACCCGTGTCCCAAGCACGGGGTCCGCTATTCTCGAACAGGACCCGACGGCGAGCGACGGGTCCGCGACGTGCTTCCGTTGACACACCGATTAGAGGCCACCCACTTAGCCTTTGATACTATATCGTATCACAGACGGCCCAAATGGTATCAGTATGGATCAGGGTGTATGGTGTTTTCTGTCACCGCTGAGTGCAAGCGGGCATGCGCCCGCTGGTGTCGTGGATGACCAAGTCGGACCCTGCGATCCTCGAACTCTACGCAGAGACGAAGATCGCGATGCCGCCGGCAGTGGTTTCTTACAATATCGAAGGAGTCTCACATCCGACTGTAAAACGCAGGCTTCCGATTTTGGCGGATAACGGGCTTCTGGAACGTTCCGATGATAAACAGGGATATTATCGTATTAGTGACCGCGGAAAGGCGTACCTCGCAGGGGAACTCGACGCCACCGATCTCGAATAGAGATGATCGGTGATCTGGGATAAATTAGAGATCTATTTAGATTATCTTAGATAATCACCGTTTCGACCCGTGCGTTTCAAATTACAGGGTGTCCGTATCTCTGTCAAGGATGGTCAGCACCCCCAGAAAAATACGACGTCGGATTTTTGTATCTCCGACTCCACGTCGTATCATAGAGAGGTTGATCTCATGAGTGGACCCAAGGTAGTCGATTTATTCTGTGGAGCAGGTGGCGCTTCGCTCGGATTCGTGAAAGCGGGCTTCGAGATCGTTGGAGCAGTCGACGCTGACGAGATTGCGCTCGATACCTACGAGTCGAATCTTTGCGGCGATGACACCGTGATTGATGACTACCCTGGAAAAGTGCGGTTTGAAGAACCACTTCGGGCCGATCTAAGTCGAGGATATGAAGATGAGGATGTAGACGACGATCTACCAGAGATTTCGTTTTCAGACATTCGAGACCACTTTGGGCTGGAATCCGGGGAGGTCGACGCTATTTGTGGATGTCCTCCCTGTCAAAATTTCAGCAGCCTACGAGATACAGAACCGTGGCCTGAAGACAAGCCGAAAGACAATCTTCTCCGTGCCTACGTAGAATTCATCGAAGAGGAAGTCCCTGATGTGGTCTTTTTCGAAAACGTTCGTAATATCATGACTGCCGGGGAAGAGGTTCCCAGTACCTACGTCGATTGGCTCACGCGCTCTATGAGTCAGATCACTCGGGACGGTGACTCACAAGACGAAGGTGGGTACGGCTTTGTGCTTGATGTATTGAATGCCGCGGATTATGGTGTTCCACAGCGACGAGAGCGGACTATTGGACTCTTCGTGTACGGACGTAAAAACGAGGAAATCTCGCTACCAGATCCGACGCATACAGAGGAGCCAGACGAGGGGGATCATCTGAAAAAGTGGGTTTCCGTGAACGAAGCGTTCAATCAGTACGACGACCTGAAGCATGACCTCGAATCAGGGGAGAAGCAAGTGGGACTCGCCAACTATCCCGACGATGAAGAACATCGTGCTCGAAGGCACCAAAAGAGAACAATCGAACGAATGGAGGCAATCCGACAACATGGTTGGGGCTGGCGAGATCTCCTTGGAACAGACGATGAAGAGTACATTGTCGATGCACACCGCGATCTCGAAAGCGGGGCTGACGCAGCTTATGGAATTATGGATGGTACCACTCCCGCATCAACGCTGACAACGCGGTGTACTACACCGAGCTGTGGGCGGTTTACACATCCCCAGATGAATCGCGCGATTACATTCCGAGAGGCCGCCCTCTTGATGACTTTCCCTCGGTGGTTTGAACTGCCCGATAAGAACGATGCTTCAGAGCGCGTTGTTGGGAATGCAGTGCCGCCCAAGCTAGTTGAGAAAGTCGTGAAGATGATACCTAGAATCAAAACCAGACCGTTATTTATTGAGCAATAGGGTATCAATTGACTGGTCAAGATCGTCAGAATGATATACATTTATGTCGTAAATTTCGGCTAATTCAAATGATGAAGGGTCAGTCCCCATCCTCAAAATCCTACACCAATGAAGCTTAATCAGCTAACTATTTCTGGATATAAGTCGATTCGAGATCCCCAAACTGTCGAATTCGGTGACCTAAACGTATTACTGGGCGAAAATAACGTCGGAAAGTCAGGGATCATTGATGCTCTTGAAGACTACCAAGATCTATTTCCCGTAGCCAACAATACGCGATCCGATTGGGCCTATCGACGAAATACGGCAAAAGATCCTAATGGTGAAATAACCATAGAGTTAGAATTTGAATTAGATGATGAAGAGCATAGTAAATTCTTCGAGGAGGTATCTGAACTCCCTGTAGGTAACAATGAGATCGAGCGATGGGAAAATAACGACTACTTTAAAAACATCACCCATACGCTTGAAATTCGTTCCTCTCCCGAACCTCGTGAGTATGTCACAGGCGAATCTAGTATGACTGTCAATTATGATGGTGATGAAATTGATCTCCGATCTGGACCATTGGACGAGAGTGGAGCGAAATATCTGAAATTCAGAACACTCCCCGATATCGAATATACTGATGAACGTCGGGCTTGGAGTATTTTAAAGGATATTATGGAGGAGTCTATAGGTTCTTGGCAATTTATTGATGCCTTCAGAGAACCGGAGGACAGCAAACAGGCGAAACGCGACCTTGATCTGAAAGGCACCGGAGAAAATCTTACTAGGGTATTATTGACAATAAGGGGAGAGCAAGGTGATGCTTTTCAAAGAATATCTGATAAATATTCAGAGATTATGGCGGGAGTAGATGGCATCCGTGCATCCCTATCAGAAGAGGACCAAACAACAATAGTTGTTGACGAAGAAGAATATGAAAATATCGGCTTTGATCTGAGCGAAATATCATCTGGTTCTAAAGAGATTTTGACGCTAATAACGAAAATCGTGATGGCTGATGGGGATACTGATTTCCTACTAGTCGAAGAACCAGAATTGCACTTACATCCTGCTGCTGAGAAACAGATTTTGGATCTGATTATTGAAGAGGTGAATGATGCAAATGGATTACAGGTACTTGTGTCGACTCATTCTAGTGTGTTTGTCCATCATCTTGACGTGAATAATATTTACCGTGTGAATAGAGATGAGCATACTGAAATTGAGCCTACAGACTCAAAGACTATTGGAGCAGATCTGCGAGAATTGGGCTACGAGTATGCAGGAATGCTACAATCAGATGCAGTTGTCGTAGTGGAGGGCATTACGGATAAAATAGCTTTGGAAAAAATAGGCAAGAAGTACGATCTTGACTTTAATGAGTATAATATTGGTATCCTTGAAATGCAAGACGGGAGTCGAATGGTAGAGCATTCTCGTCCAGTTGCACGTCTTCTTAATATTTTCAATGTACCTCATTTATACATCTGTGATGCAGATATCGGGGAGTACTTTTCTGATGAAGGAAGTGCTCCAGATTCGCCAGAAGCTATCGAAGGTCGGCTATATCAGAGGATAAATAACGATTCGTCAGACCACTCAGATAACGGAGGGACCACTATTGAGGATATCCATGCTTGGCAACATACCGAGATTGAGCACTATCTTCTTGAAGACCGCAGCACAATAAAGAGCAAATACAGTTGCGCTGATGAGACAATGATTGATGAAATTGCAGACAATCAGGATCTCAAGCCTGATCAACGATTAGAAAAGATATGTGCTGAGCACTATGATCTTCCGGAAACTCTAGATACCTTGGAGAAACCGACGGAAATCAGCGAACTGTCTCAAAGTATAGATATTCAGGAATTGCCGGGTGAATTCCATGACGTAATGCAGCGGATCGCAAAGCTCGTTGATGCCGAAGAGATCGTTAAGGAAAATCGACCCGACGGAAGTGAGTAAGATGGCTAAGAACCAAGATCCAGATCTCGAGATGCGGTTTGATTTGAACGTTCTCAAGCACTTGGGGCTGCGGATGTATACCAGTCTTCCTGCAGTAGTCTCTGAATATGTTGCAAATGCATGGGATGCATGGGCGACTACTGTCGAAATTACGATCCCACAAAAAAAGATGTCCTCAGAGTATGAGATCATGATTAGGGACAATGGACAGGGGATGACAAAAAGAGAGGTCAACGAAGAATTCCTTGTCGTGGGTCGGAATCGACGCCAAGATCGAGGGAGGGACTACGTCGAGAAAGATGGTTCACGACGAAAGGTGATGGGAAGAAAAGGAATCGGGAAATTAGCAGGGTTTGGCATTGCTGAGATTGTTCGAGTTCGGACGGTAAAGGAAGGTGAATTTGTAGAATTCGAACTCAATTATGGAGAGATGCAACGGGAGGCTGAACAAGGTGAGGATACGACTACAACCTATCAGCCCGAAGTAATAGATGAAGGTAAAACACCAGAAGAAGATGGCACAACTGTTACTCTATCGAAACTAGACCGCTCACAACGTCCACGAGAAAAATATGTACGTCAAAGGATCTCTCGGCGATTCAGCGTAATAGGGAACGACTTTGATGTTACCGTAAATGGTGAGAAAGTCCGAGGTGATGAACGCAATCTTAAGGATAGATGTGAATTCAAAAATGTTTATGACGAGACTCCAGTTGACGTGGAGGGTAAATACACTGTTTCAGGGTGGATCGGGACATTACCAAATCCTACTCCCGATAACGTAGAAGGTGGTATCGCCGTGATGGCTCGGGGTAAAACGGTGCAAAAGCCGATCACGTTTGGAGTTGCTGAGGGGGGTACCCGGGGCCAAATGGCTCTTCAATATATCGTAGGAGAAATCCGAGCAGACTTCCTTGATGAAGAAGAGGATTTGATTGCAACTCATCGAAGTGAAGTTCTTTGGGATAAGGAACCCGCTAAGACACTCCATGATTTTATCGTAGACGAAATAAAAGAAATTTGCTCTCAGTGGCCAGAAAAGCGCCGTGAAGAACAAATGGAAGACCTACGTGATGAAGAACCGTACGAACGGTATATTGATCCATTGGATGATCGTGAAAAGAAACTTGCCGATAACTTCTTAGGGGATTTAGCTGAGAAGGGGGATTACGATGATGAAACATTAGGTGAGGTGGCTTCATACATATCCAGCGGTGTTCAGCAGAAATCCTTCCAGAAACTACTCAAAGAAATAGAAGACTCAGACATCTCAAACACTGATCGACTCGTAGAACTTTTTGACCAGTACGAAGTTCTTGACGCGATGAACTCCCTTCGAATCGTACGAGGTCGGTTCTACGCGATTCAAAAGTTCGAAGAATTAATCGAAGAAAGCAAATCTGACATTAACGATCTCCATGGGTTTGTTAGTGACAACCCTTGGCTAATTGATCCCCGTTGGGACTACCTTGACGAAGAGGTCGATGTTCGTGAAGAGATCCGGAAGAATTTCCCGAGTAGCGAGGCAGAAAGTCGGGTCGGCTTTATTAGCCTAGGCGGGGCCGACACTGTCCGACTTGTAGATATTCGTAAGACAGACCATATCCTCGGAAAAAGTGAATTAGACGAATTCAAAGACTATGTTGACTATCTCCGGTCTATTCAGGATATGGCTCCAATTGATGGACGAGATGTTGAGGGCTATATTATCGCAGCTGGCACCCAAGAAGGGCGACGCGTGAGTCAAGAAATTCGTCGCATGAAGATGGATGATATGAGAATTAGGACCTACGATGACATTAGAGATATTGCTCGTCGTTCTCATCAGGCTTTTCTAGAAGTATTCGAACGTAAGGCAGAACGCACAGAGAGCCAAATGTTACGAACATATCTGGGTGGGGAGGAACAAGAGGGAGAGAAAGGTACCTTTGGGTTACAGACCGCAGTCGATGACTTCTAACGGTCTGTAACAGTTCTTACTAGAGTCTGAAACCTCTATGCAGAAATAGCGCAAACTGAAGAATGATCTAGAATATACTATTGGATTTGAACTCCCGGATAAACAACCACACGGGGTCTCACGTCGAGAAAATGCGTTTCTCCCCAGTGGCCACGAGTGGGGATCGAACCGTGGCCACTATCTCGACCGACGGCCCAGCGAGTCGCCCCGATCGCGCCGGAGCCACCAGCCGAACCCTCCCCGTTCCGACACTCTTTATATACGATCTCAGTTCGAGTGAGGCGATAAAACTAGGATTCTGGGGGTCGTGGCCACAGACATGGGTGACCAGATCCCCAATCAGGTCCGAATCCGAACCGACCCAGATGATGATTACGGCCACAGGTACGAAGCGATCCAGCGCGCGAAGGATGTCTTCGACGTGGGCAACAACACGGGCGCGATCATCGCCGCGTGCGAACACGCCCGTCGCGACGAGCAGGGCAAGCGTGAGGCGATGGCCTACCTCTCCCGTCACGTCGGCGACGACGTTCTCGAAGCGGTAGCAGAACGACTCTCGACCAGATCGATGCCGGTAGAAACAGAGTCGACAGTTCGAGTCGGCGAAGAGTAGATCAGTCCGCCCGAACGCTCCCGAGCGCATCCTGCTGTAACATTCGCTGTGCCGCCAGTCGCTCGATAGCCTCGCACTCTACCAGTTCCGGCACGTCGCCACTGTCGACAAACCGGATGAAGTAACAGCCTTCGTCAAGGCGATCGACTACGACATGTTGATCGTCGGGCAGCCCACCGTTGTCGTCGACGAGACCATCCCGTTCGAGATCGGGCTTTGGAATTGTTACGCTGCCGGAACCGTCCATGTCTCGGAGCTTTTGCATTGCAACTGGCCGGGTTTCGTCTATCCGTCAAATACGTTGGGGTAACCTACACCGCGTATATACGCCGTGTCTCCGTTCCCCTCATTTCCCTGAGAACTATTGCGGATAGGCGCACCCGCTCGCTCACCGGTCGGTGACCCCGGCCGCTTCGAACTATGTACGGAAAGATCGACATCGAAGACGCGCTGTTCGGCACGGTGTTCGCCGGTAGCGCGTTCGAAACGAACGGTATCGCGAATATCAGCATCCTCGGGAACGACCTCGGCGCGGCGCTGTGGACCGTCCAGGGCACGGACATCACCTTCGCGTTCCTGCTCACCCTCGTCGCGCTGGTCGGAGCCTACGCCACCAACCGAGTCAACCGCAGTAGCGGGAAGTCCTACGAGATCGACACCGATCTCGCGAACATCGCCCGCGGCGAAGCCCCAGTCGAGACGTACCTCGCCGTTGGCACCGCCACGCTGGTGCTCCTGACCGGCCTGAACATCCTCGGCGTGCAGGAGATCATCGCCGGCACCGCCGCCTTCGGGCTGGCCGTCGTGGCCGTCGAATCGGCCGGCTACTACGTCATCTCCTACATGGGGTGATCGCGCATGAAACTTGACACGCTGATGGGCTACGCCCTGCTCGGAACCATCGGCATCAGCGCCTCGACGATCGCCTCGGCCGTCGTCGGCCAGCCGTTCCCCGTGGTCGTGCCGATGCTCTTCGCCGCGGCCGTCGTCGCTGCGCACCACGTCCGAACGAAGGACTCCGACGACCAACTCGACGACAACGACACGGAATCGACAATCGTCACCGACGGGGGCGGCGAGCGATGAACCGCGGTGCGGCCCTCATCGCCGTGGTGCTCGTCTCTTCGACAGTCCTCCCGTTCGTCGCCCTCGGACAGACTGACAGCAACGAGTTCAGCCAGACCTTCTCGGGCGGTCCCAAGGAGGTGTACGTCGACCAGTCCGGCGTGACTGGCGACTTCACCGTCACCGTCAGCACCACCCAGGTCCCCGGCAGCGCCGGACAGACCACGATCCTCGCCCGCGAACGCCTCGGTCCCGGCTCCGAACAGTGGATCGTCTTCCGCAACGCGGGTGCCTACGACAACATCACCGTCAACGTCACCGTCCACGGCTCTGGCCAGCCCGCGCTCAGTGCCGGGAATAAGGTCGATGTGACGGTCCCCTATATTATCGGCTCCACCGGAGGCGACGATGACATGCGCTGTAGCAGCGTCGAGCGTGCCGCGTCGATGGCGAACCCACTTACTGATATCGTCGATTGCACGCCCCCGGTTGGGAACTCGGTTCCTGACAAGCTGACCGCCACTGATGCCAACGAGACCAGGGCCGAACTCTATGGGTCGCTCGCCGCTGTCGAGGAGAGTTCGAAAGCCGCCAACAACACCCGCGCGAACGCGCTGGCCGGATCCGAGATGATCGCCCTGCTCGAAGCCAAGAACCGCTACGTGCGCGCGCTCGATAACGAGTCAACCGAGACCGAAGCACGTCTCGCGGCACATCAGTGGAACGCAGATCACTATGCACGGATGCAGGTGCAAACGCTCAAACACTGGGAGATCCAGGTTCACGAACTCGAACGTGCCTGGACTCACGCCGAAAATACCAGCGGTGTCACTGCGACGACGTTCATCAATATTGGTCTCTCTGATCCGCCTGACGGCGAGGTCTTGAAACTCAAAGATATTGGATTCGAAGACCGGTCGGTGACGCTCGTCAATGGGTCGACCAAGACTGTTCGGACTTTCAACGTGACGGTCACATACGGTGACCCGTCCTTCGAAACCTATACGAACACGAAAACTGCTAAGCCGTTCGGAGAGCACCCATTCATGGGTGGCGCGTGGAACGCTAATGGCGTCTACGTGTCAAAGCCCTATGCTGAGTTCAGTGGCTCGGAGTTCGAGTATCTCGATCTCCGATCCAGTGGTCCCTATCGAACCTCCAACCAGCGCATCAAAAACCAACGCCAATCCGTCGACGGCGAAATCAACGACTTCGTCAACGGCACCTACGACGCCTGGGAAGCCGGTCGCATCAACACCAGCGACATGGTCGACCCCTACATGGCCGACCGCAACGGTCCCGACGGCGACTATCAGACCTGGGCGCTGCGCTCGCTCATGTCGATGGGACACGCTACGCCACAGAATATCTCGGAGTTCGGTCAGATGAACGTCACCGATCTCTCGACCGGCCAGACCCACCGCGGCATCCTCCTCTCCGATGGCTTGCCAGACTCCGGTAGCTTCACTGTCGGCAACACCTACGACGCGGCGAACCTCACCGGCCCGCAGTACGTCATCACCGGCAGCCAGACGGTCGAACTCGACGGGCCATTCAGCGTCGACAGCGCGACCAACGCCTCCGGCAGCAACATGACTGCCGTCGGCTACAACCGCGTGCGCTATCGCACGACAAATCTGACCGAGTTCAAACAGCAGATGGACGCTATCGAGGTCGCGCTGGCCGAAACCGAAGCCCGCCAGCAACGCCTGCGCAACAGTCTCAATAACGGCTCCGGCTTCGGCGGCCTGTTCGGCGGCGGTGGCTCGATCAATCAGACCATCGCGCTGCTGGTCATCGCTGCACTGGCCGGCGCTGCACTTCTCAACTGACCCACCATGCGTTTTTCACACCTCACCACACTGGCAGTTGTATCGCTGGCCCTGCTGGCCGCGCCGATCGGCGCGACCCCGACCGTGACCGCTGGCACCGCCACGAACGCAACGACAACGACGACGACGACGACCGCGGTTCCCAGCCCATCGCCCACGGCCCACAGCCCACAGTCGACACCGACTGACACCACGCGAATCGACTCGCAAACAGTGATCGTCGACTCCGAGTACCGGGCCAACGAGAGCATGTCGCTGTTGACGATCCGCTCGCGAGCGGCCCAGACAGTCACGTTCACCGACGCCGGCCGCTTCCGACAGGGCGGACAGGTCCCTGTACAAGTGGAAGTCCTCCGGCCCGGCGAGACCGCCACCTTCGAAGTGCCGGTCACCGAAGTTGACGGCTGGGCTGGCGTCGCGATCTCCACCGAGCGCACACGCCTGTACTCGGAGATCGTCAAGCAACCCTCCGGCGGCGGACTGGACATCCTCAAGACGCTCTCGTCGCTCCAAGCGTGGGCGGCTGGGGCAGCGATCGCGTTCGTCTGGATGGTCGTCGCCGGCTACAACGTCATGCGCCGGGAAGACGGCCGGCCGGAGGTGGCCTGAGATGCCTGCGCCGACGTTCGCCAGCAATCGCGACCGGCTGACGTGGTTGCTCGGCGAGTACAAGCTGCTCGTCTCGGGGATGATCCTCGGGGCGTTCGGGCTGTTCGCGTACTATCAGCCACAGCTCCCGACACCGCCGGTCTGGATCGCCGGGGTTCTGGCCGGCTGGCTCCTGCTCGGCGTGCCGTGCTATCTTGTCGGGGCGAAAATCGCCCGCTGGCTTCGCACTCGGAACTGGGTGGAAGTTCACCACGTCAACGCCGTCGAGGACGTGCTGCAGAAGTACTACGTCCCACCCGAGTTGTGGCGCGAGAAAGAGATCGAAGGTCCCGATCCGTACCCGGTGAATGGCGGCAGCGCGTGGGCCGTCCGCGAGTACGAGTATCTCGACGACATCGAGCAGGTCCGGGTTCGGGGCGTGTGGCTCGAAGGCTGTCAGGATACCCAGATCATGACCTCCAAGAAGCAGATGGAGGACATTCATGGCTGGCTCATCGACCGCGCCGAGGAACTCGCGGCGATCCGCGGGCGGTGGTCTCGCGGGGCCGTCGAGCTACAGAAGAAACTCATCGCGGCCGAGAGCGAGGCGAACGAACGCGGGCAGATGATCCAGAAGACTGCCGCGAAGGACACCTTCGGCGACCTCGTCGACGGCGAGGAGTTCGAGCAAGCGCCGACGATCCACGATCTCGACGACCACGATCCCACCGCTGATGCCGCCGTAGGCGATGGGGCGGCCGACGTATCGATTCCTAACTACCAGAACCCACAGATGAACGATGACTGACGACAGTGGCGACCTCTATACGCCGGCACAGTTCCGCGAGTACCAGGACGGCTACGGCCAGCGCGATCCCGACGAGACCCACCCACACGCGGGGATCGTCCGTGATGAAAAGCTGTCGCGCTACCTCTCGATCCTCGAAACGCACTACGATCCCCAGCAGGCCGACGACCCAGCGAAGATGCCCGGCCAGGCTAAGGACCTCCAGCACGTCCGCGACATCGTTCGGATCGAGGGCACCGAGACCGCCCGCCGGGCGCTCGAAAACGGGGATATGCAGTCGTTGAAGCACTTCACGGGCGACGCCGGCCAGCGGGCCGACATCTCGGGCATCAAAGCTATCGATCAGCTACGCGCCCAGATGACCGGTCCCGCGCCGATGTTCTACGAGTGGGCTGAACCCGGCACGGGGAAGTCGAACTTCGCCTGCCTACTGGGACAGCTCTGGAAAGAACAACATCCCGACGGTCTCGTCGCCTCGAACATTCGAACGCTGGAGGAAACCGACCCCTGGACCGACAACGAGGGGGAAGAGCGGGACGGGTGGCTGGCGAACTACGGCGAACTCAACGAGTGGCTGAAACAGGACGGCGACCCGATGCACAACGAACAGGCCCGGAAGCTGTTCATCTTCGACGAGGCATCGAGCAACGCTGGCGGTGGCGGAAAGGACGGCTACGACACGAAGACGAAACTGGGACCGCTCACGTACAAGATTCGGAAGTACGGCGGGTCGTTGATCGTCATCGGCCACGACGGCCGGGACGTGCATCCGCTCGTCCGTGAGCTGGCGGTCTGTGTCCACAAGGAGGGGCTGAAAGAGGCGACATTCTACGAAGACGTGAAAGGTCGATCGGGTGTGAATCCGATCTTCTCGGTCTCTGGCATCCCGGAGACGGACTGGCGATATGACGACAAGGAGCCGACGACGTGGTCGTGGTCCGGCGGCGAGGACGACGGCGACGAAGTCGACCCGGCGGACCTCTCGCGGAAGCTTGCGGTCTACACGGTCATCACCGCGAAGGAAGCGAACCCAGAGAAACCAAACTACGAAGTCGCCGATTTCGTGCCCTACAGCACCGAATGGGTCCGCCAGCGCTGGAACGAGTACCAGCACGACGGCGAGCATCGAAACGTGGTTGGCGAAGTCGAGGGACTAACCGCATGACGGCGACGGGACTCGACCAAACCAACAACAACCAACCCCCCGACGCACCCCTACTGTTGGCCCATGGCGCGCTCGCTTGGTGCGAGCGCACGCGAGCCATGGGCAGCGGCCGGCAACAACCCGGAGGAGTATCTATATATGACGCACGCGAGGTGCGATCGCGATGAGTCGGTCGCACAGAGCGAATCACTACGGGACGCTCGTCGAGCGGCAAGCGGTCGAGCGGTACAACCTCGAACTCGACCGGTGTAGCTGGCACGACGCGACCCGGCCCGACGGCACACCAGTCGAGATCAAGGCCGCGATGCACCGGCACAGCGATGGGCAGCCCGGCACGTTCAAGCTGTACGACCAGTACCACGAGAAACTCCGGGCGGCAAACGGCTGGTACGTGTTCGCGCCCTATCGGGTCCGTGGGCGTGGTGTCGAAGTGCTACAGTGGGAGATGCGTCACTCGTCGCGCTTGCCGAAGTTGGACTGGCACGGTGGTGGTGAGCATCGAGATGCGGAGCAGGCTAAGATTTCTATCGGGCAGATCTTTGAGTGCAAATAGCAGGAACAGTATTACAGAAGTTGTTGACGATTTTATAGATATTTTGACTCCACAGCTACTTTACAAGCCTTAAGCCACATTTTTTCCTCTCTATTTGGGCGAACCCCCTGACCATCCACACTGATCTGGTCGGATCTATCTGAGATCGGGACTCTAATTTCGTTTTCCCAGCCTGCATCAGCAATATACACGGTTGCGTAGTCCTGACCATCATCGAACAAGAATATCGACTGTTCGCCCATACTATTTTCAAAATAGCTGAAATAAGATACACTCTCAAAGTCTATTTCCGGTGGCTCACCACATTCGTCAATGTGCCTATTATAAATTGTTGATATTTGTTCGCCAGGCATACTAAGTCAATGATTTTACAGGTACTTTTGTCTTCGCAAACTGAATTTTAAGTTCCATTCTAGCATCTACAATACCATGACTGAGAGATCTGAGCTATCAATGCCAGAGATACAGTTACTCAAAGCATATCTGGACAAATCGTCCCATTCTACGATGACTACAGTAACGGATGTATTTACTCAGGAGGATGATGCTGATTTACAGGGACGGGGATTAACCGAGGATGTTCTTATGTTTATGTCTGATTCTATAGATTCTGTCGATCTACAAATCTTCTCATTAATGCAGACTGGAACAGAGGTCAAAAACAAGTATAATGGATTTTCACTCCCTGAAACAGACCTTCCTGAAGATGCAGTGGTTACTCCCGAAGCTCTGAACAAATTGATCATCAGACAGGAGCTAACATTCTACTTTAATATTCTGGGAACATTGATAGAACAGTTTTCAATTGAATTGATATTGGATCAGGTAATCGCCGAAGGCCGTCAAAGTCAGCAGGTCAGAAGGGAAGTTGAGAATAAATCACAATCCGAACGCGAATGGCTATTATATGTGACCGGAGTGATAGACGATGGCGAAAAAGGGAAAATCCGCAGAGCCTATAACAAAAGGAATGCGCTTGTTCACGACAATAATAGGCAAAATCTCTTGGATGACTTCTCAAATATAGAATCAGATATTGATCGGTCTCAGGATGCGATCAACGTCTTACATGAGAGATTGTACGGGATCACTATCGAGATGAGGTTTAGCAATCTCTTAGTGAATGACTGATGAATACCCTCGGTCGATAGAGAAGCCAGAGTAGTGCTGTGCGGTGTATTTTGGACAGGTGGCCTTAGCCACACGACTAAGGGGAACCCGGAAGCTTGCTTTCCGGGTTCCCCCTGGTCGCGCGGCTGGGTGATGTGACCGAATGGGAACGAACCCAGCCGCGCGACGCGCCGGGGTGGGGGTGTATGGGACGATATTGCCGCAAAAAGAGGGTGAGAGACAGTGATGCCTCTATGCAGGGGGCGCGCTACCCCCCGTTCCAGTTAGACGGACAGCCCGCCTCTTTCCAGGCTTCGAAGTCGAAGTTCTCGCGGGCCTGCTCCCAGCGGGACTTCTCGGCGGCCTTGTCGGCCGCTCGCTGGCCGTTCGCGAACACGTTACGTAGATCACGGAACCGATCACGACCGCCGTCGGCGTAGGTGACGGCGACGTGAACGCCGTAGACGTTGCCCTCAACGTGCTGCTCGTAGGCATTCTTGACTTCGTACAGGATCTCGCGGACTTCCTCTCGATCGTCGGGCTTGTAGCCCATCTTCAACAGCTTCCGGCAGTCGTCGCCCTCACGGACGGTGATTGCGTACTCGCGCCGGAGTCGGCTCCAGCGGGTCTTCTCCTGCTCCTCTGCGGCGTCGGCCAGATCCATCACGGCACTGCCGACGGACTGCTCGAAGCGGTCGCCAGCGGCACGCACTCGCTTCAGAAGCTCCTGCTGGATCTTCTTCGACTCTAATTCCATCTCGCCGTAGGTGTGGCGGATCAACCCTTCGAGACGATCGATCACGGCTCGCACCGTCCGGTAGGTGTTGCCCGTCCGGGCGGCCGCTTCCTTCGGCGAGACCTGCCCACCGTCGGTGAGTAGCAGCTCGGTCACGTCTCGATCGGCGTCGGTCATGTCGCCCCACAGTTGCATCACGCGATGCTCCTGCTCGTCCTCGATCTCCGGCAGCGGGCACTTCGCTATCTTCCGGGCTTCGGTGGTGTCTTCGACCGACCAGTACGGATCGAAGTCGACGAACTCGCCACTCTCGGCGGTGGTCGCAATGCCGGTCCACTCCAGACAATTCAAAACCGTCTCTTCGAGTTCGCGCCGGGCGTCGTCGAGGTCGTCCCAGCGCACGGTGTCGTCGGTAAGACTCGTCTGATAGGACACCTCGAATTTCGGATGGTACGGAGCGTCGTCGGGGTCGTACTCCTCGGGATGGTTCGGGTAGTAGTGCTTGAGTTCCTTCCCCAGCCCATGCCCACGGATCAGTTCGTCGGCCTTCTCGTCTTCGACCGTGGCGGTGACGTAGTAGCCGGGGAGCTTCGTGTTGTCTTCGACGTGTTTCCGGTAGCCGCTCCGGTCGCCCTGGATGAGCGTGTGGCAGCGGGCGATCGGCCCGTCCGGGGCGTACAGTGGCCCGCTCGAATCGCGGTAGAGGCGCACGTAGTAGGCCAGGTCGCTGATGTGGCTGTCCGGGTGTGGCTGGTCGAAGTACCGCGCAGAGATGCCATAGGCGTCCATCACGCGCTGGACGAGCGTTAGGTACTCTCCGTGGGGAATGTTCGAAGCCTGTACTTGCACGTCGATGTAGGCGTCGCCGTAGTCTGGGACCGAGACGGGCTTACCGTCCGACGTGAGATTCGGCCAGCGCGGGCGAACGGTGATCGTTCCACCGTGTACGCGGTCGTCGCGATCGGCAGGCTCCCCGCTGTAGTGGGGCGAGTTCTTGGCGACGAAGTAAAACTGGAACTCGCGCACTTCCTCGATCTCGAAGCTAGGGTTGTCCCACGGGTCCAGCCCGCTCTTCGAATAGTCGAAGGCCGTCGCCCACTGCTGGCCGTTGAACTCGATGTCACGGGTCGGCTTGCCCTCTGTCTGCCAGTTGTCACCCCACTCTTTCATCAGGGAGTGCATCGCATAGTAGGGTGCCAGCCCGTCGTCTTGGACGGCTGGGTCGGGATGCACGCCGACGGTAAAGCGCACGTCACCCTCGTGAGGGGCGCACTTGAGGTACCGCGACATGATTACCTCGCTCGTGCATCCTCGTCGAGCAGGCCCTGGCCGGCCCGCTCGACTACCTCTTGACTTTCCCCGAGCGGCTGCATCTTCGCCCAGTCGAAGCGAAGGGGTTCGCTTGCCTCCACGTCGTAGAGACGAGAGGCGCGGACGAATTCGGTCACTGCCAGTCACCTCCATTAGAGACAGTCGTCCCGCCGTCTGTCGCGGTCGTGAACTGGTCGGTTAACCGAGACTGTCGCCCGGCCAGTCCATCCGGTAGCGATACGTCCGGCACCGAGGGACAGTAGTGGAGTAGGTAGTGAACGAACTCACGAGGGATCGCGGATCGGATCTCCGACTCGGACCACTCGGGTGGGACGTTCTTGGCGGCGGCCAGCTCGTGGCGGACGTACTCGCTCCCGATCTGGAAGTCCGGCCTTCCCGAGCCCAAAGCGTCAGGAACGGGGAAGCTCGTCTCGAAGTGGCGCTGATTCTTGATCGGCAGCCCGAACGCCAGTCCATTCAGTCGCGTGGGCTCGCGGAGATCGTCGCAGGTGGCGACGTTCTCGATGATGTAGTGGTCCGGGTCGACGGCGTCGATGACGGCTCGAACGTTCAGATCGGCGAAAGTCGGGTACTTCTCCTTGGGCGTCCGGTCCCAGTCGTACCGCCCCGCGTTCGCGTAGGAGAGCTTCGAGTAGGCCTGACACCGGGGTGAGAGCCACAGCAACGACGGCGACGGGAATCGAGCCATGAAGTCGACGTGAGAAGCGTCGGCCCGGACGAACTCGCCGGGATAGGTATCGCTGTAGTCCTCGATGTCGACCCCGACGTGACGCACGTCGAGCGAATCCAGCGCCAGCCCAACACCGCCGGGTCCGCTGTAGGCGTCGATCACCAGCGGTCGGTCCTGGGTGGCCATCTACCGCTCACCTCCGACGTAGCGCTCGACCTGTCCGACGGCCTCCGAGACGCTGTAGCCCGACAGCAGCAACCACTGGCGGAGCCACAGGACCGCGACGATGTACCAGCACCACAGGGGCAGCCGGAGTGCGGGCGTCCACGACAGCGGCACAGCGAAGACGTTCAGCTTGATCGCCAGCACGATTTTCGCCAGTCGAAGCGGGTCAGTCCCGCCCGCGATGAACGCCAACAGGTACGCCACGACGATCTCCGTCACCGACTGCGACAGTCGGGAGATGAGGCGATCGAGGTTCACCGTGACTCACCTCCCAGTCGGTGACGTGCACGCCGAAGCAGATTCCCGACGGTTCCCTTCGATCGGCCAGTCTTGCGCGCGTACTCGCGAACACCGTACCCGTCCTGCTCGACGGCTTCGTACACTTCGCGCTGGGCGTCCGTGAGTGGGGATAGATCCTCTTCGTACTCGAAGAGGTTGGACTGATACCTCACGCTTGCTCACCCCCGAAGGACTCCAGGCCCGTCTGCTGGGTCGGGCGGAATGGAACCACCTCGTTGGGATCGTAGTTCAATACCAGCCGCTCGGTCGAGGTATCGCAGTCCTCTCCCTTGCGCACGTCCAGCGAGTAGTGAACGTCATAGGTCGCGACACGCCAGCCGTACTCGTCGACGGCGTCTTCCATCGCGGGCGGGAGTTCGCCGTAGGAACAGAGCCACCGTCCCTCAGTGTCGGCCAGCGTCGCGACGAGTTCCTCGTGATCGAACCCTTCGGAGTTGTAGTATCCTTCTTTCTGGTAGTAGGGCGGGTCGAGGTAGACGACCGTCTCGGGATCGTCGTAGCGATCGATCACCGTCTGGTAGTCCTGACATTCGAGGTTGACGTGGCGGAATCGCTCGCGGATCTCGTCGAGGGCGTCCGTGGCACCGCGGAAGCTCCTCGCCTCGTTGCGGACACCGCTGGTCTTGAATCCCGACGGGGCGGCGATCTTGCCGCCGTACTGGGTGTAGCGCAGGTAGAACCACTTCCCCGCCCGGATCACGTCGTCGTCTGACCGGTGGCCGTCGTAGATCTCGCTGGCCCACCGTTGGTGAAGTTCGCGCGAGTAGGGCACGTGTTCGAGCCACTCGCGCAGCTCGTCGGGATGCTCGCGAAGCACCCGAAAGAAGTGGACGATGTCGGCGTTCAGGTCGTTGAACACCTCCGTGTAGCTCTCGGGTTTGTTCAGCAAGACGGCAGCCGAGCCACCGAACGGCTCGACGTAGGTCCGATGGTCGGGCAGCCGGGTGATGATCTGGTCGGCGAAACGCGTCTTCCCGCCCGGATACGGGAACGCCGACAGGCTCACAGCGATTCACCCCCGTCGGTTCGGGCCTTCGTGCGCTGGCCTCGGTTCCGGTTCGGGTGGTCTGCTGGATCGGGCTTCGAGACCGTCTTGCCGGCTGCACTGCCAGCCGAGAGACGGGCCATACAGTCGCAGGCAGCACAGCGGTGGGCGACGTTCTCCTCGTCGCCGAAGGTTCGACGGAAGTCCCGAGAGACGTGCGTACCGCAATACTGACAGTTCTGAGGGTCGTCTGTGCCAGCTTCAAGCGAGAACACGCGACTCACCCCCAGAGACAGCGACACACGTGTGTACTGGGGGTGAAAGAACAGGCAGAATTTTCTGCCTTACTTTTAAATGATATGGGGCCGGAGAGATTTGAACTCCCGATCGGCTGATATCTCCGGTGTGTGCCTCGGAACTCCAGAGGGTCATCAACGCGAGCCGATGATCAGTCGGCCGCTCAGTATATCAACCCTGGAGTGTCGTCACCGGGCACGTTGCCTCTGGAGTCAGCCGCCTTCCCGGACTAGGCCACGACCCCGCACTTCCGGGTATGCCCAGATGTATTAAAGGGGTTACGATCCCGTCGTCGGCTTGCCGTCCCGACGTTGGATGTCAATCGTCGCGGTCGGTGTCGGCCCAGTCGCAGTCCTGGCACTTGTAGCCGGTGACGAACTCCGTGACCGAGGGCATGTAGCCCACCGAGAGCACGTCACCGCCGCAGTCGGGGCATTCACGGTCGGCATCTGTGATCGCTTCTGCGTCCATGACATCGTCGTCTTCGATCAGTTCGGCGAGGGTCACTGGTGTGACCATACGACCCTGCACGACGCGATTGTCGGCCATACAGGTAGTCGGGGCGGAGAGGGACCTAAGGGTTGTCACTCCGGTGCGGGCGCAGGCGGGAGACGGCGGCAGGCTCAGAGCCAGGGGGCGCGGTCGTCGCTGTCGTCGCCGTAATCGACTGCCGCGTGGGGTTCTGAGTCGGGGTCGTCGTGGCTGACACCCTGCGATGCGCCGCCATCGGCGAACGCAGCGGTGATGTCGACCGTATCCGGTTCGTAGTGTTCGTCGCGCTCGCGCGCCCGCTGGGGGTCCAGCGAGAGCAGGGTCGTGACGACGAGGACGGCTAGCGCGATCGGTGCATCCACGGTGGTGAGGATGCTGATCGGCAGCACGCCCAGCGCGACGGCGCTACCGAAGCGAAAGCGGTCGATATCGACGGCGTTGCGGAGCCACGGTGCGCCGAGTGCTGCGGCCAGTGCGAAGGCCACGCCAACGCCAGCGGCCGCGGCAGCGCGGACGATCAGGTCGGGGCTGGTCTGCACGACCAGCGTCGCACCGGCAGGGTCGAGGCTCGCGACCAGGCCCAGCGAGAGGATGATCGACGGACGTGGGAGCCACTCGCCGAGTCGCGCGCTGGCGGTGCGGGCCGCGATTGCGAGGATGATGATGGCCGCAAAGCGTTCGAAGATGGCGAGACTGAGTACGCTCCTGATCGTCGGCGCGAGGATCGCGACGACGATCGCTCCGAGTATCACGGTCGCCCCGACGATGAGGATCGACGTGGCGACCTCGCGAGGGTCGCCGTCCATCTCGGCGAGGATGACCGCAAGCGTCGCCGAACCACCGAAAATGAGCAAGCCGACCTCGATGATGCCGGTCGCCGTTTGCAGGCCACCCGCCAGTACGACCGCAGCGAAGACCCCATCGAGGAGGGGCAGCAGCATCACCGTCGCAAGCAGTCTGGTCGCACCGCCGACGCGTCGCTCCAGGGCAAGCGCGACTGGGTGTTGGGAACTACTCATATCCTGCTACGTACTGCCCTCACCCGTGGGCGTCGGGTACTCACTGTCTCGCGACGGCAACGACGGAATGGAACTACCCATCGTGGACCATCGCTTCGAGAACCCCATGAACGCTGTGTGCTTGAAAAACCAGTTTGTGTCGGCCTCGTTGTCGGTGGATCGTCGAGAGGCGGCACACGGACTGGTAGACACAGCGTAGTGCATGTTCATAATTATCTTTCCTCGGAGTATAAACGTTGTGTGAGATTGGGACCCACACACAACGATCCCGAACTGTAGCGATTCAATTCTGACGAATCGTCCACGACATCCCGGGCCATGGTAACGATTTGCAATTCTGGCGTCTCGAATTAATCAAGAGAGAGTGTGCCAACTCCAGTCATTCGGGGGCAAATCTCGCAACGTTTTTCAGCGACCGTCTGCGACGGTTGACATGGCGAACGATCGCGAACCCTTCTCGGAGAAACTCCGCGCACCGGAGGCCCTGACATTCGACGACGTACTCCTTCGGCCAAAGGAGTCACGGGTCGAACCCGACGAGGCCGATACGGCGACGCGCGTCTCGAAGAACGTCGAACTGAACGTCCCAGTCCTCACGGCAGCGATGGACACCGTCACCGAGAGTGACATGGGCATCGCGATGGCACGTCATGGCGGTCTCGGCGTCCTGCATCGCAACATGGACGTCGAGACGATGGTCGAGGAGATCGGGCGCATCAAGCGCGCCGACGAACTGATCATCCGTGACGTGGTCACCGCATCGCCCCAGCAGACCGTCCGCGAGGTCGACAGGATGATGGGCCGGCAGGGCGTCTCCGGCGCTCCGGTCGTCGACGACGACGGCACAGTGCTTGGCATCATCTCCGCGACAGATATCCGCCCCTACCTCGAAGTCGGTGATGAGGACCTCGTCGAGGAAGCGATGACGGACGAGGTCATCACCGCCACCGAGGACGTGACCGCGCGCGAAGCACTCGAACTGATGTACGAGCACAAGATCGAGCGCGTCCCGATCGTCGAAGACGGCGATACCCTGATCGGACTCGTGACGATGCAGGGCATCCTCCAGCGCCGCGAGTACGATCAGGCCGCCCGCGCCGACGACGGGTCGCTGATCGCCGCGGCCGCGGTCAGCCCGTTCGAACTCGACCGCGCGCAGGCCGCCGACGAGGCCGGCGCGGACATCCTGTTCATCGACACCGCCCACGCGCACAACATGAACGTCATCGAGAGCTCTCGTGAAATCAAGGCGGCGGTCGACGCAGATGTCGTCGTCGGCAACATTGGGACCCGCGAGGCAGCAGAGGAAGTCATCGACTTCGCCGACGGCGTCAAGGTCGGCATCGGCCCCGGTTCGATCTGTACCACTCGGGTCGTCACAGGTGCGGGGATGCCCCAGATCACCGCAGTCTCGCAGGTCGCCGACGTTGCGAGCCAGCACGACGTGCCCGTGATCGCCGACGGCGGGATTCGGTACTCCGGCGACGCGATCAAGGCCATCGCCGCCGGCGCGGACGCCGTGATGCTCGGCTCGTACTTCGCCGGCACCGACGAGGCACCGGGTCGCGTCATTACGATGAACGGGAAGAAGTACAAGCAGTACCGCGGCATGGGCAGTGTCGGCGCGATGAACGAAGGCGGCGGCGAGCGCTATCTCAAAGAGGAAGACGAGGACGAAGAGTTCGTCCCCGAAGGTGTCGAGGCCGCGACGCCGTACAAGGGCTCGCTCCAGTCCGAACTCCACCAGCTCGTCGGCGGCATGCAATCGGGGATGGGCTACGTCGGTGCCGAGACGATCCCGGAGTTCAAAGAACGGTCCGAGTTCGTCCGTGTTTCGGCTGCCGGCCAGCAAGAGAGTCATCCGCACGACGTGATGATCACCGACGAAGCGCCCAACTACAGCCCGGACGGAAGCTGATCAGTCGGCCGTTTCACAGGCCGGACTGCAGAACTGGCTTTCCGCAGCGTTGGAACTCGGGTGTGCTTTGAACGACTCGCCACAGTTCACACAGTCGTAGCTGTCGAACACGGACATACCGCTCGATAGTTCGTGGTCGAGTCTGCCTTGTTGAATCCACAGACGGCGTAGTGATCACTCCTTGAGTGCTTGTTCGAGGTTGTAGACGGCGACAGTGAGCACAAGTTCTCTGAATTCACGGTACCAAGCGCTCGGCCTGACAGCGGACCCGAATCGGCGCTTGATGGCCGAGAAAGCACTCTCGGCCATCCAGCGTTGCCCGTAGAGATCGCTGTCCAACCGTGCGTTGTGGGCGTAATCGTAGT